>SMWE01000137.1 GCA_004357475.1 Gammaproteobacteria bacterium | reverse complement strand
TGGCGGAAGAAAAACTGCAGCGGCCGGCTGCATGAGGATAAGGAAATGACTGACTACGAAACCGTGAAGTATGCACAGGACAACGCGGTCGCTGTGATTACGATTGACCGTCCAGACGCCATGAATTCTTTCAACGAAGAGTTACGGCGTGATCTCCTGGCGGCTTGTGATCGTGCAGCAGGTGATTCAACGGTTCGCGCCGTGGTCATCACGGGAGAGGGACGATTGTTCAGTGCGGGCGCTGATCTCAAAGGCAGTCTGGATCCTGAAAAAAGCATTGAGGACATGCTTCAGGCCGAGTACCGCCCGGTGTTTGAATCCATTGCAGGCATGGACAAGCCGGTGATTGCGGCAGTCACCGGATCAGCGGCAGGAATCGGCATGTCACTTGCGCTGAACTGCGATCTGTTGATCATGGCCGACAATGCTTTCCTGTTATCACCATTTACGACTATTTCACTGGTACCGGACGGTGGCCTGAACTGGCTACTCGTGCATCAAATCGGCTATCGGCGTGCATTCCAGCTCAGCATTGAATCCGAACGAATCGGTGCCGAACGCTGCGTGGAGCTGGGTCTGGCAAACAGGGCCGTGCCCGCGGAATCGTTGCAGGGTGAGGCCATCAAGTGGGCCAGGGCGTTGGCAGAACGTGCGCCGCTCTCGATCGCTGCGACCAAAAAAGCAATGCGTCACGCGAGCAGTGAATCCTGGGCCAGTACTTTCGATGTCGAGGCGCCGTTGCAGCAGAAGTTGCGACAAAGTGCGGACAGCGCAGAGGGTGTCGCTGCATTTCTTGAAAAACGCCAACCTGACTTCAAAGGCAAGTAATAGTTGTGCCGAGGCTAAAATGACAAACCGAAAAATATTTGATGAAGAGCATGAGATATTTCGGGATTCAGTGTGCAGCTTCCTGCAGAACGAGATCCAGCCACACAGTGACAAGTGGCATGAACAGGGCATCGTCGATCGTGAAGCTTATCTCAAGGCCGGCGAGCAGGGACTGTTGCTCATGTGGGCAGATGAACAGTACGGAGGTGCCGGCGTTTCCGACTTTCGTTACGAACAGGTGTTGATCGAAGAAAACGCTCGATACGGTGATGCCGGATTCTTCATGTCGCTCCACAGCAGGCTCGTGGGTCCGTACATCGGTGAGCTGGGAACTGACGAACAAAAGGCGCGCTGGCTGCCGAAATGTATTAGCGGTGAGCACATCCTCGCAGTGGCCATTACTGAGCCTGGGGCCGGCAGTGATGTAGCGAGCATTCGCACGAAGGCGGAGGATAAAGGCGATCACTGGCTGTTGAACGGCTCCAAGATCTACATATCGAATGGCATCAATGCTGACCTGGTTGTGGTTGTTGCAAGGACCGATCCGAATACCAGGCATGGTCTGAGCCTGTTCGTCGTAGAGGGCGGCATGGAAGGCTTCGAAAGGGGCCGCAACCTCAAGAAGATGGGGCTCAAGAGCCAGGACACGGCTGAGCTATTTTTCAACAACGTCAAAGTGCCGAAGGAAAATTTGCTTGGTGAGCTCAACCGTGGTTTCTACCAGTTGATGCATTTTCTCGCCGAGGAGCGGCTAATTGGTGCGGTTTCTTACCTCGCGACTTCAAACGCTGCGTTCGACATCACTATGGATTACATCAAGGAACGCAAAGCGTTTGGAAAAACGATCGCGGACTTTCAGAACACGAGATTCAAAATGGCTGATATGCGCATGGAGATCGATATTGCGCAGGTATTTGTCGATCAGTGCGTCACAGAGCATAACGAGGGTAATCTGAGCGCGGACGACGCGGCGAAGGCGAAGCTATTTACGAGTGAACTGGAAGGCAGGGTAGTGGATGCCTGTCTGCAACTACATGGCGGTGCCGGTTACATGGATGAATATCCAATTTGCCGCATGTACGTCAACGCAAGGGTTTCCCGAATTTATGCCGGCAGCTCCGAGGTGATGCGGGAAATCATCGCCCGTTCGATTGGCCTGGATCCCCGTAAGAAACAGAATAAATCGGTCGGCGCAGAGCGGGCCGCCTGATCCACCCAAAAATCGCTCGCTGGGGCGAGCTCCTAACACGCTAACAGGATCGGAGAGTCTAACCATATGAGAGTCGCATTCATCGGCCTTGGGGTCATGGGTTATCCGATGGCCGGATACCTTGTTAGCGCAGGGCATGAGCTTGCGGTTTTCAATCGAACCACCTCGAAAGCGGATGCCTGGGTCGATCAGTACGGGGGAACCCGTGCAGAGACGCCGTCTGCTGCGGCACTGAATGCTGAAATCGTCTTTTGTTGTGTTGGAAATGATGATGACGTTCGCGCCGTTCTCCTCGGCGACGACGGCGTACTACGTGGCATCGGTGATGGTTCGATCATCGTCGACCACACCACCGCTTCTGCGGTGGTCGCACACGAGGTCAGTGACGCGGCCGCATCCAGGAATGTCGGCTTTCTCGATGCCCCCTTGTCCGGCGGCCAGGCAGGCGCCGAAAACGGTCAGCTGACGATCATGGCCGGCGGGGATGCAGATGTGTATCAGCGCGTGTTGCCGGTCATGGATTGCTATGCAAAGGCCTGCACCCTGATCGGTCCGGTTGGCTCCGGGCAGTTGGCCAAGATGGTCAATCAGATTTGTATTGCTGGCGTCGTACAGGGCCTGTCAGAAGGCCTGCATTTCGCGAAGCAGGCCGGTCTCGATCCGGCCAAAGTTATCGGCGCAATATCGAAGGGCGCCGCGCAATCGTGGCAGATGGAGAATCGCTGGGAGACGATGATCCGGAGTCAATTCGAATTCGGTTTTGCGGTCGAATGGATGCGCAAGGACCTGAAAATTGCCCTCGAGGAAGCAGAACGAAACGGGGCGAAACTCGAGCTGATAAAGCTTGTGGACGGCTATTACGCGGAGGTGCAGGAGCTCGGTGGCAATCGGTGGGATACTTCCAGCTTAATCGCCCGCCTCGAAAAATGGTAGGAGCACGGCCCACCGGGCGAATTGAATCAATCGCTCGCCAGGGCGAGCTCCTGCGATACGCTTCTACAGTTTTCGGGCTCCGAATAAGCAAAACACATCGTGTTTGTTTGGCGTATAATCAACTCCGTCACAGGGGTGGTTGAATGACCTGAGATCCGTGACGCGCAACGACAACCGCGTCCAAACGGAAACCCTTAGAACCTGATCCGGATAATTCCGGCGTAGGAAGAGGATTTTCCGATGATTCCAGACACATTTCTCCGCCCAGGGCTCCGAGCCTGCGTCGTGCTCGTCCTGTGTTTTCCGGTCGTGTCCCTTGCACAGGAGGTGCTGGAAGAAATCATTGTCAGGGCTGATTTCCGCGAGCGGGCTGTTGCAGAACTGCCGGCCAGCATTTCGGTCCTGGATGAACAGCTTGTCAACGAGGCAGCCGTGCAGCACTTCGAGGAATTGATCCAGCTGGTGCCAAACCTGAACTGGTCTGGCGACGGTCATCGTGCGCGTTATCTGCAAATCCGTGGAGTGGGTGAGCTTGAGCAGTATGAGGGTGCGCCCAATCCCTCGGTTGGCTTTCTGATTGACGATATCGATTTCAGCGGTATCGGTACGATTGCTACACTGTTTGATATCCAGCAGGTCGAGATACTTCGCGGCCCGCAGGGGAGTCGTTACGGTGCGAATGCTCTTGGTGGCCTCATCTATATGCAAAGTGTTGCGCCAACGGAGGAATTTTCCGGTCGCGTGAAAATAGATGCCGGCTCCGATGGCGTATTTTCGGCAGGCATTGCATTCGGCGGGCCGCTTATCGCCGGCCGCTCGCTCAGGTACCGGCTCAGCGCGCATCATTTTCAGGGCAATGGATTTCGCGACAATTCTTTTCTTCGCCGTGATGATACGAATGGACGCGAGGAGACGACGCTGCGTGGCCGCTTGCGATGGCAAGCGAGCGATAACTGGACTGTAAATTTTACCACGATGTTCAGCGATGTTGACGACGGCTACGACGCCTTCGCCATCGATAACAGTCTGACGATGCTGTCTGACAAACCCGGAAAGGACGCACAGCAAAGTTTTGGCACCGCAGTCAAGGCTACGTGGACCGGTGCTGAATCATTTTCATTAACGTCAATAACGACGTTTGCGCACTCGGATATTGATTTCAGTTTCGATGCGGATTGGGGCAATGCGGATTCATGGTTGCCCTTTACCTATGATTTTACTGTTGACAACGACCGTGAACGAAAGACTATCAGCCAGGAGTTTCGCCTGGCGTCGTCCGACGCCGGGCGAATCTTCAATGACTCTGCGGATTGGCTGCTCGGCATTTATGTGATGCAGCTCGAGGATGAACTTCGTACAGTGACCGAGGGCATTCTGATCGATCCGGATCCGGTGTTTGGCTATACATTCACGGTCGACGATGAATTTTCGGGCAAATACGCAGCCGTAAATGCCGCAGTATTCGGGCGACTGGATTTCGACATCGGACAGACGAGTCAGCTTGGTATCGGGCTGAGGGTGGAGCGGCGAACGACCGATTATTCAAACGCCACGGGTCTGAGCTTTGATCCGGGCGAAACAATGATCGGCGGTGAATTGACGTTTACGCACGAGATTTCTGAAGGAACGAGAGGATTCGTCATCCTTGCGCGAGGCTTCAAAGCTGGCGGGTTCAACCCCGGATTCGGCGTTCCCGAGGATCGACGGCAATTCGATACCGAGTATGTATGGAACCTCGAGGGCGGAGTCAAGGCGCGGTGGCTGGATGACAAGCTCCATGTGAATGCATCCGTTTTCCTGAGCGAGCGGCAAGATCAACAGATCCGCACCTCGTTTCAGCTGGTAGCGAATGATCCTGCCTCATTTGTTTTCTTTACCGATAACTCGGATGAAGGCCGCACCACGGGCATCGAGATGGATGTTCGCTGGTTACCGTCCGATGCCTGGCAGCTTTACGCGAATGTTGGCCTGTTGAATGCGGAAATAAGGAGTTTCGGTACCGCGGAGGTCAGTCTCGACGGCCGCGAACAGGCTCACGCGCCGGCGTATACGCTGGCGGTGGGTGGCGCGTACCGGCATCCTGGTGGCTGGAATGGGCGGCTGGATGTTTCAGCCAGGGATGATTTCTTTTTTGACTACAGTCACGACCAGAAGTCCACAGCGTACGAGTTAGTGAATCTGCGTCTCGGTTACGACGCAGAACAATGGTCGGCGCACTTGTGGATTCGTAATTTGTTCGATGAGAAATACGCTGTGCGCGGATTTTATTTCGGTAATGAGCCACCGCTTTTCGAAAAGAAATTGTACATCCGGCAGGGCGATCCGCGCCTGATCGGCCTGACACTTGAGTTGAGATTTTAGAGGTACCCTTAAGCCAATGCGAGTTGCCGTCGACATCAGTTTGTATCCGCTTGCGGATGATTTCATACCGCCGATAAAGGACGTTATTGAGCGGCTGAACGAAATTTCGTCCATCGAAGTAGTGACCAATGCGATGAGTACCCAGATTCGCGGCGAATACGATGAAGTGATGGCTGCGCTCAACCAGGAAATCAAAAAAACTTTCGAACAGTGCCCAAAAGCAGTTTTCGTCATCAAGATTCTGAATAATCCACTGGACGGTTGATGCAAACACTGGCAGCGGAAATCGCTGAGTATTACGGTACGCTGCCACGGATAGAGTTGACCGCAGTGATACTGGCGTTAGCCTACCTGGTTCTCGCCATTCGGCAAAACATCTGGTGCTGGTTCTGCGCAGCGATCAGTACCGCGCTATATGTGTATTTGTTCGCCAGGGCCAATCTGTACATGGAATCGTTGCTGAACGTTTATTATTTCGGCATGGCTATATACGGCTGGACTGTTTGGCGAAGCGGCAAAACCGGCGATGAGCTGCCGGTTTCAGTATGGCCGCTGCAGGTTCACGTTTACGCAGTATCAATCATTATTTGCTGTGCCGCCGTCACCGGGTTCCTGCTCGCAATTTTCACCGATGCGGCGTATCCATACGTTGATTCCGCAACCACTTTCGCTGCAGTTTGGGCCACCTTCCTTGTGGCCCGAAAAATACTCGAAAACTGGTGGTACTGGCTGGTGATCGATGTAGTGTCCGTATTCATTTACTGGACACGAGGACTCGAGGCAACCGCCGTACTCTTTATTGTTTATGTTGTATTGATACCGATCGGACTCGTCGCCTGGACCCGTTCCTGGCGGCAATATCAACCTGCTGCAGAGCTTGTGTGACCCCTCAACTGAATGCGCACGATGCGCTGGCCATGATTCCCGGGTGGGATCGCGATACAGCCAACATCGAGGAACTGAAAGGCGGACTCACAAACCGCGTATACCACGTTCGATCCGGCGGCCGGGAATGCGTATTGCGGCTGACTGCTCCCGGACATCCTGTCCTTCACGGCATAAGTACATCCATGTACAAACCCGCAGATAACAGCGGCACGTTCGATCTCGACCGGTCCTGCGAGTCCGCGATTCTCAAAACAGCAGGCGTGGCCGGCATTGCGCCCGCATTACTGTATGCAGATTCCGCTGCCGGAATACTGGTGATGGAGTATCTGCACGGCAGGGTGTGGCAGGAGTCAGATCTTGGATCGCGTGAGAACATAGAGGCACTTGCCGAACTGCTCCGGCGCGTGCATGCGTTGCCGCCGTGTGGCAGCCGGTTCGACCTGGCAGGACATGCCAGGAATTACGAGGGGCACCTGAGAGAAAACCATGATTTGTACGCCTTCGCTGCGAACTGCGTCAGAATCATCAGCCAAAGTCCGATGCACGAGAGTGTTGCCTGTTGCCACAACGACATCGTGACGGCAAACATCATTGATTCGGGTGGGCTGAAATTGATTGATTGGGAATACGCCTGCGACAACGATCCAATGTTCGACCTGGCGTCGGCGATTGGATTTCATGATCTTGATGAAGACAGGCAGCAATTGCTGCTGAGCGCATACGCCGGCGGCGCCGCCAGCGAACTGAAAGAGCGCCTGGCTGAACAAGTTCGCGTCTTCGACGCGATTCAATGGTTGTGGCTGGCTAAGCGTCACCTTTTATCGCCACACCGGGAACAGGCAAGGCGTCTCGAAGAATTGCAGCAACGAATCCGGTAGTCAAAAAATTGCCCGCTGGGGCGGGCTCCTGCAAATCTGCTCATGATTATTGGATAAACCGTAGGAGCTTGCCCCAGCGAGCGATTCAATATGCATTACCAGCTGTTTCGTAACTCGCGAAGTTTCAGAAAAACCTCTTTCGGTTCCGGCTCATCGCTCATTTCGGGAAAAGATTCCTTCAGGCGCGCGATTACCGTTGGGCTTTGCAGGCGGAAGAAAACGTTCATCTCCCGCTCCTGGGCAAGCGTCGTTACGAGCGCATTATCAGGATCCTGGTTCTTATACCTTGCCAGCATGTCTTTTGCCATGGCGTTGTCGGGTTCCCTGTCGAGGGTGAACTCCAGGTTATTTGTCAGGTAGTCGTGCCCTGGATAAAGGCGGGTATTGTCACCCAATTTTTCCAGTTGATTCGTAAACGTCTCATACAATTCATTGGGATGGCCGCCGTTGTGGCAATTTCCCGCGCCGGCATTAAACAAGGTGTCACCACTGAATAACGCCGGCTGATCGGTGTGCGACAGCAAGCAAATGTGGCTCATCGTGTGCCCGGGTGTATCGAGGCACTCCAGTTCAACGGACTTGCCGACTTTGATGACATCGCCGGCGCCAACGCCGCGGTCCATGTTCGGAATGCGGCCCCTGGCGTTTGCGTGCGCGATAATCTTGGCGCCGGTAGCAGTGACCATCGCCTGGTTGCCGCCGGTATGATCGCCGTGCTCGTGCGTGTTGAGGATTTGCGTGACCGTCCAGCCCCTGTCCTTTGCAGCAGCAAGGCACTTCGTATAGTCAAGCGGATCGATCGCCAGCGCCTCGCCCGTCTCCGGGCAGGCAACCAGGTAATTGAAATTTCTAAACGCATTCCCGGTCCAGATTTGCTCAACAATCACGATTTGTCATCCTCCATTGTCGCAGTCGACGCTGTTCTCGTCTTCGCAGCGTTCGAAAACAAGTTCCCCGCCAACCCAGGTTTGCAGGACCTGGATATCGTCGATCTCGGATTCCGGAATCTCGAAAAAATCCCTGTCGACCACGATAAAGTCCGCCCATTTACCTGCCTCAAGGCTGCCGAGCCGACTTTCCTGGTGAGCCGCATAGGCGGCCGCGAGCGTGAATGAATGCAAGGTTTCCTCGCGGTTCAGGCGTTCGCTGCCATACCAGCCGCCTTCCGGCAGGCCGGCCCGGCTTCGCCGGGTTACTGCCGCATAGAGGCCGTACATGGGGTTCGCCAGCTCAACCGGGAAGTCGGATCCGTTGGCGATGAGCGCACCGGAATCGAGTAATTTGCGCCACGCATAGGCACCCCGGACGCGCTCCGAGCCAATGCGATCCTCTGTCATATTCATGTCGCTGGTCGCATGAGTTGCCTGCATCGAAGCGATAACGCCGAGCGCCGCAAATCGCGGTATGTCAGCTAGCGCAATCACCTGGGCGTGTTCGATCCTGTTGCGCAAGGGAGACGCCACTCCGCCCTGTACCAGTTCAAACGCATTGAGAGCCTGGCGATTCGCGTAGTCACCAATCGCATGAA
This sequence comes from Gammaproteobacteria bacterium, assembly GCA_004357475.1. Classification (GTDB taxonomy): domain Bacteria; phylum Pseudomonadota; class Gammaproteobacteria; order Steroidobacterales; family Woeseiaceae; genus SZUA-117. Next base: position 19,515 of record SMWE01000137.1, on the reverse strand, counting down.
TGGCAACCTGGAAACCCATGTCGTTTGCTTTTTGCACCATGGCATTCAGTTCCGAGTCGGTATACATGCGCAGGCCGCGATTCTCGGTGTCGTCCTCGAACGGTTCGATCATTGCGGCGCCGTGGCTACCAAGTGCGCCGTCAGCCATCAGTTTTACAGATTTGATATCGAGCCGGTCCCTGCCGTATCCCGTAATCGGTTTGCCGATCGCATCGAGATTGGCGCCCGCCTGCCATATCATGGCGTATATGCGCATGGGCATCTCATCGTTGTCGGCCATTGACATGTAGACTTCTGCCTCAGCGATACTGATGCCCGCATCGTGAACGCTGGTCAGACCGAGCGACGTAAACTCATTAAACGCGGCAAGGTAAGCCTGACGGTAGTCCTCCTTGCTGGGCTCGGGAACCAACGCATCCACCAGTGCCATCGCGTTATCGACGAGCGTGCCTGTTGCACTGCCATTATCGTCCCTTATTATCTTGCCGCCGAGCGGATCGGGCGTGTCGTCGTCGATCCCGGCAAGCTCCAGCGCACGGCTGTTTGCCCAACCCGCATGTCCGTCAATGCGCCGCAACCAGACGGGTCTGTCTGCCACCACGGCATCGATGTCAGTCGCGGTCGGGAACTCTATCACCGGCCACAGCACCTGGTTCCAGCCCCAGCCCTTGATCCATCCCTGTGCCGGATGGACTTTGTCGTACGCGGCTATCTTGTTGACGGTTTCTTCGAGACTTTTTAACCCCGTGACATTCAGATTGACATTGAGAAATCCCTGGTCTGAGACGTGACCATGCGCATCGTGCAGTCCGGGAAGGACATATTGTCCTGCCCCATCAATGCTGGCGGCGTCCGGGTAGGCCGCGATGAGGTCGTTATCGCCGATGGCGATAATGCGTCCGTCATCGTCAATCACCAGCGCCGTGAATTTGATCAGCCCATCGTCGGTCGAGGTGTAGCCGGTCACCGAATGCAATATCGATTCGGCCGTGGCCGGATGGCTCATCAGTAACAAAATTAGGCAATAAGTGATTGATTTAAGCACGGTATTCAAAAAACTCTCCCCTGATTTGATGCTTGTACACGCTGGATATTGTAATGCGTTCGGAGGCGATGTTGGGAAACCCGTGGAGGCGTTTTTCAAGCGAATGCCGGAATTGAGCGCGACCGGGCCGGTATTTTTGCGGCCCGGCATTCTTCTTATATACCCGTTTTCACGATCGTGCCTGCTGTCGATTTTGACAAAGCGATGGCAAGTCGTTGATTCGCGGCCCGAGGGACCGTTTTTGCGGTGGATTATCGTGGTTATTTTGCAACATCAAGATCTCAGCTGCGTTCGCGCCTTCCATAACGTGGCTAGTAAATTGACATTTAATGGGGTATCTGCGAAGTTTTGTTTCTGAAATCAGTCTCCTTTCAACAACAGCAGAAAGATGAAAGGCGGCAGGCAGTTTCGACGACACCTTCAGGTACGACTTGGCGGGGGATTGTGAGGCCAAGCACTACGTACTGATGATGGTATAGGCGGCTCCTTAGTGAGCCGCTTTTTTTATCGGCCTGCTGAAAAGATCGGTGGGCTCCTACGATGAGTTCAATAGTTCCCAGATTTTTAACGGCGTGGCGGGCATGTCGATGTGTTCGATGCCGCGTACTGACAGTGCATCGAGCAATGCGTTGATGTAAGCGGGTGCGGCGCCGACCGTGCCAGCTTCACCTGCACCTTTGATGCCCAGTGGATTGCGCGGCGATGCAATTTCCTGGCACTGAAAATCGATGCCGGGAATCCAGTCCGCACGCGGCATCGGGTAGTCCATGAATGTAGCAGTTAGCAGTTGTCCGCTCTCGATGTCGTAAACTGCGTGTTCGCCGCAGGCCTGGCCCAGGCCTTGTGCGATCCCACCCATGATCTGGCCTTCGAGCAGCAACGGATTGATCACCTTGCCGACATCGTCTTCAACGGTGTATCGCAGAATTTGCACTACACCAGTGTCGGGATCAACCTCCAGCTCGCAGATGTGACAGCCGTTCGGAAACGTTCCGGCCTCTGGCGTAAAAATCTCACTGCTGTAGAGTCCGGGCTCCACGTCGTCGGGTCTCTTTGCATCGTCAAAGGACGCAGTCGCGATTTCCGCGAGCGATGCAGTCCGGTCGGTGCCAGTGATTCGAAACACGCCGTCATTGAATTCGATATCGGCCACCGCGGCTTCAAGCACCTCGGCAGCCATTTTGCGGCCGCTTTCGATCATGCTGTTTATCGATAGAAAGATTGATGAGCCGCCGATCACCATAGAACGCGAGCCGCCGGTACCGTCACCTGTTGGAACCAGTTGCGTATCACCTTGCACGATATCGACGTCATCGATGTCGAGGTCGAGTTCCGTAGCCACAATCTGGGCATAGCAGGTTTCGTGCCCCTGACCGCTGGATTGCGTGCCCACAAGCACGCGTATCCGGCCATTTTCGTCGACCCGCACATGCGAAGTTTCGCTGCCAAGTCCGGAACAGATTTCGACGTAATAAATCATGCCGATGCCACGCAGGCGTCCATTATCTGCACTTCTGGCGCGGCGGCCTTCGAAGCCTTTCCAGTCAGCACGGCTCATGGCTGAGTTCATGAGCTTTGCATAATCACCGGAATCGTAGACGCGGCCCGTCGGCGTTTCGTAGGGAAACTGATCGGAGCGAATGAAATTTCGGCGGCGAATCTCATCCGGTGCAATTGCTGTTTGTTTTGCCGCTTTATCGACGAGCCGCTCAAGCAAATACGCGGCCTCGGGCCGGCCCGCACCGCGGTAGGCGTCGGTTGGCACCGTATTCGTGACAACCATATGAATATCGACCCAGGTAACTGGTATGTCATAGCAGCCGGTCGTCATGCATGCCCCGAACCACGGAATTATGGGACCTGCCTGGGAGCAATAAGCACCGAGATTCGCCGTTATCGATACGCGCATGGCCGTAAAGCGGCCATGTTCGTCGATGGCCAGTTCGGCGCGGCTGACGTGATCGCGGCCGTGCAGGTCGGAAAGAAAACTCTCGTTTCGGTCGCCGATCCATTTGACGGGTCTGCCAAGGTCCATGGTCGCATGCGCGGCCACCACAGTTTCGCATTGCAGGAAAAACTTGAGGCCGAATGCGCCACCAACATCCGGAGAAATAACGTGGATGTTGCCCGGATCCAGGTTGACTGAATGGACGAGCCTGTCGCGCAGCACGTGCACACCCTGACAGCCCTGGTATACGGTCATGGTGTTGCCATCCCAGGTGATGTTGCAGCCGCGCGGTTCCATCGCAGTCGGGGCGAGACGATTGTTGATGATCTCGATCTCGACCGTCGTTGGCGCACGTTCGAATGCGCTGTCAGTGGCGTCACGGTCACCGTACTCCAAATGCCCGAAACTATTTCCGTGAACGCCCTCATGAATTCGTACAGCATCGCTCTTCAATGCGTCGGCCGGCGTCACGGCAGCACTCTGCTCGTCAACCTCAAACCAGATCAGTTCGGCGGCGTCGCGTGCTGTAGCAAGTGATTCGGCAATGATGCCTGCGACTGGCTCACCAACGTAGCGAATTCGGTCGCGTGCAAGCGGCGGCTGACGCAGGGCGCTATTTGCCGGCGACTGCGAACTGGCCGGTATGTCGGCCCCGATCACATCTTTGATGCCCGCCTCTGTCAGATCAGCAGCGGTATAGACCGCGAGCACGCCGTCGGATTTGCGTGCGTCAGCAACATCCAGAGTGGTGATTGCTCCATGAGCGTAAGGCGAGCGGAAAAGAATCAGGTACGACTGTCTATTCAGCGTAATGTCGTCCGTATATCGCCCGCTTCCGGTGATAAATCGCTGGTCTTCCTTGCGTCTTACTGCCTGTCCCGTTGAGAATCTACCCACTATCGGCTCCGTTCCGTATGTTTTGCAGCATTGCCAATCTATGTTAAACCGCGGCGCCAGGCGGCGATGACCTCACCGATCTCGTGCGGGGAATCCTCCTGAAGAAAGTGATTTCCGGGAACGGTGACTTCTTCCTGGTTTTTCCAGCCGCGGCAAAAATCACGCTGTAAACCAGTAAGGATTGCGCCTGGTTCTGCGTTGACGAACAATTTCCGCACCTCGCATTCGTTAAGCCACTGCGAGTATCCGGCCACAATATCGTGGACATCGGGTGGCTCGCCTTCAATCGGAATCTGCCGCGGCCAGGTCAGCGTTGGCCTGCGGTCTTCTCCGGGCTCGAGATACGGGCGCCGGTATACCGTCATTTCCTCGTCAGTCAGGTCGCGCAGGACAGACCCTGGTAACACTCGTTCTACGAACATGTTTTTCTCGAGCACCATTGATTCCCCGGCGTCCGAGCGAAATCCCTGGAATACAGCTTTTGCCGCGTCCGGCCAGTCATCCCAGGTCATTGGTTTGACGATCGCCTCCATGTAGGCGATCCCCAGCACCGCATCCGGATGCTGGCAGGCCCAGTCGAAGCCCAAAGCCGAGCCCCAGTCGTGAATAACGAGTGTTACCCTGTCACGCACACCGAGCGCCTCCCAGGTGGCAAACAGATAGTCGCGGTGCTCGATATAGCGGTAACTATTGGGCCCCGGATGGTCGAGTTTGTCGGAATCGCCCATGCCGACAAGGTCCACGGCAATGCAGCGGCCCTGATCGGCCAGGTGCGGCATGATGTTGCGCCACAGGTAGGAGGATGTCGGATTGCCGTGCTGGAAAACGATCGGATCCCCGCTGCCGGTTTCGACATAAGCCATGCGCTTGCCGTTTATCTCAATGGTTTTTTTCTCGGGCTCAACGCTTGAAATCATGGATACCTTCCTTTGCACAGGAGTCACATGCTGCTGGTGTCGTGAATATTGGATTATGCTCTGTTAGATTGTATACAGATAATTTTTGCGGGAAATTCGATGACGCCTGAAAATCGCGCCGCCTACTGGCGGGCCAATCTACAGCTTGTGTTCGGCTGCCTGGTGTTGTGGTTCGTTTGTTCCTATGGATTCGGCATTTTGCTGGTCGACGTCCTCAATAGCGTTCGGTTCGGTGGCTTCCGACTCGGGTTCTGGTTTGCACAACAGGGCTCGATATACATTTTCGTGGGTGTGATTTTCTTCTACGCATGGCGTATGAACAAGCTCGACCAGAAATACGGCGTGCGCGAAGATTGAATATCTGATGACGCTGCAGACCCTGACCTATCTCGTCGTCGGCGCAAGCTTCGCGCTGTACATCGGCATTGCTGTCTGGTCGCGTGCGCACAGCACCAGCGACTTCTACATCGCAGGCAAAGGCGTCTCACCACTTGCAAACGGCATGGCGACGGCAGCCGACTGGATGAGCGCTGCGTCGTTTATATCCATGGCCGGACTGATCGCGTTTCTCGGTTACGACGGGTCCGTATACCTGATGGGGTGGACTGGTGGATACGTGCTGCTTGCTTTGTTCCTTGCGCCGTACTTGCGCAAGTTCGGAAAATTCACTGTGCCTGAATTTATTGCGGAGCGTTATTATTCCAAAACAGCGCGAATTGTCGCGGTTATTTGCCTGATCCTGATTTCCTTCACCTATGTTGCCGGACAGATGCGCGGCGTTGGCATCGTGTTCTCGCGGTTTCTCGAAGTTGATGTAACGGTCGGCCTGACGATTGGCATGGGAATCGTGTTTGTCTATGCGGTGCTTGGAGGCATGAAGGGTATTACCTATACCCAGGTGGCCCAGTATTGCGTCCTGATTTGCGCCTATACAGTCCCGGCAATTTTTATCGCGATTCAGATTACCGGGAATCCAATTCCGCAATTGGCTTTTGGCAGCGAAATATCCGGCGCCGGAATAAGCCTGCTCGATAAACTGGATGACATAGTCACGTCTCTCGGATTCACGCGATATACGGACGGCACCAAGAGCACCACCGATATTTTCTGTATCACGCTCGCATTAATGGCCGGAACTGCGGGCCTGCCACATGTCATCGTCCGCTTTTTTACGGTACCGAAAGTTCGCGACGCGCGGGCCTCGGCTGGCTACGCGTTGCTTTTTATCGCAATTCTTTACACGACTGCCCCGGCAGTTGGCGCGATGGCGCGGTACAACCTCGTCAATACCATTCAATCCGGCGAGGTGGGCGCCGCCGATGGCAACCTTGTATACGACGAACGGCCGGAGTGGATGCATACCTGGCAGCGAACCGGATTACTCAGCTTCGATGACAAGAATGGAGACGGCCGGATCCAGTGGTATAACGACACTAACCCGGACTTCGCGGCGACCGCCGCAAGTTACGGGTGGCAGGGCAACGAGCTGACCGTCGATAATGACATTATGGTGCTTGCGAACCCGGAGATTGCCGGCCTGCCGAACTGGGTAATCGCGCTGGTTGCGGCCGGTGCAATTGCCGCGGCACTGTCCACGGCAGCGGGATTGTTACTGGTCATTTCCGCCGCAGTCTCACATGACCTGGTCAAGGGCATATTCCTGCCGGACATATCCGAGAAAAAAGAGCTCATGGCGGGGCGAATTGCAGCGGCCTTCGCCATCATGGTGGCAGGCTACCTCGGTTTCGATCCGCCGGGCTGGGTGGCACAGGTGGTCGCGTTTGCGTTCGGCCTCGCCGCCGCATCGCTCTTTCCTGTCATCCTGCTTGGTATATTCTTCAAGCGAACCAACAAAGAGGGTGCCATTGCGGGCATGTTGACCGGACTGTTTTTCACAGTCGGCTACATCGAGTATTTCAAGGGACTGTTTCTCAAGTGGGCCGGCGCACCATGGGGCGAAAACGTCGCTGAGCACTGGCTGTTCGGTATTTCACCGGAGGGCATTGGCGTAATCGGCATGCTCCTGAATTTCTTCGTCGCCATTTCGGTCAGTTACCTGACCCCACCGCCACCCGAGCGAGTGCAGCACATGGTCGAGCAAATTCGCATCCCGCGTGCCATCGAAGGATGAGCGGCGATAACGCGAATCCAAAGAGCGACATAAAGCGCGTCCAGGTAGCGCTCGCGCTGACCGGCACGTTTATGCTGGTCGAAGTCGCCGGCGGCATCCTGTCCGGATCACTGGCTTTGCTGGCCGATGCCGGTCACATGCTGACGGACACGATGGCGTTGGCGCTATCCGCGATCGCATTCCGCGTGAGTTTCCGGCCGGCCGATGCAAGACGCAGTTATGGCTATCAGCGATTCCAGATCCTGGCCGCCTTCGTCAACGGGCTGAGCCTGTTTGTTATCGTTGGCTGGATCCTGATCGAGGCGATTCAGCGAATTCTACATCCGTCGCTGGTAATGGGGCAGACAATGCTCTACGTCGCTGCGGCCGGTCTTGTAATAAACGTCATCGTGTTTTTTTTGCTGCATGGCGGCGACCAGGAGAATCTGAATATGCGTGCCGCCGCATTGCATGTCCTGGGTGACCTGTTGGGGTCTGTCGCCGCAATTGCCGCAGCGTTGATCATCCTGTCGACCGGCTGGATGCCGATCGATCCGATATTGTCGGTTGGCGTGGCAATGCTGATATTCAGAAGTGCCTGGCATCTCGTCAAACGCAGCGGACATATTCTGCTGGAAGGTGCGCCCGAGTGGCTTGATGTCGACGAAATGCAATCAAAGATCATCGCGAGCAATCCCGAAGTGAAGGAAATTCATCACGTTCACGTCTGGGGGCTGACGCCACAGCACCCGATGTTAACGATGCACGTGGCATTGAAACGAATTCAGGCAGATACCACATCGATCATCAGGGGCATCAAGGATTTACTCAAGAATGAGTACGGAATAAATCACTCAACAATCGAAGTCGAATGTGATGACTGCGCGGATGACTTGCAGGAGCGGCTTCCGACCATCAATCCGGATCGTCCGGCTGGATGACGCCGATATAGGGAAGTGTCCGGTCCCGCTCTGCGAAATCAAGACCGTAGCCGACGACCCACTCGTCACCGATCTTGAATCCCAGGTAATCGACTTCGATGTCGACCTCGGTTTTATGCTCTTTGCGCAACAGGGCACAGGTTCGAATCGATGCGGGACCGCGAGACTCGAGCATGTCGATTAGATAATGCAGCGTGTGGCCGGTGTCGACGATATCCTCGACGATCAACACGTGCCTTCCCTCGATACTTGCGCGGACGTCCATGACCAGGCGGACGGCACCGCTGGGCATGCTTCCATGCTGGTAGCTGGAGATGGCAATAAATTCGATAAGCCTCGGTATGGTCAGTTTTCGGGACAGGTCCGCCAGGAAAATGAATGCACCTTTCAACACGCCGATTAGAACAAGCTCGCCTTTGTCCGCATAGTCGGACGAGATTTCCGCAGCCAGTTCGTCTACCCGCGTGCCGATGTCCTTCTCACTGATCAGGGTTTCGGGATCATTCAACGTTCGTCTCCACATTCTCATTTCGTGATCGAATCATCGGCCACACGACCCAGGCAAAAATCAGGGCGGACATTGCAAGGCTCCAGACGATTACCGCGCCCGCCGGCAGGTCGGCCCTGACCGAAAGAACAAGCCCCACCAGGCAACCCGCAATGCCCACGCCGTACCCACAGACAATTCGCATGCTTCTTCGCGCAATACGGCGTGTGGAGAGTGCCGGGATAATCAGGCAGGCGAATACGAGATAGATACCGACAAGCTGAACGGACGCCGTCACAGCAAAAGCAAACAGGGCATAAAATCCGAAACCTCGCAGCCGATCGCGGAGCCAGTACCAGGCGAACAGCACCAATGCGCTGATTATGGCGACCGGTAGCAGTTGATCGTAATTTACCCACAAAACCTGCCCCACCAGCAACTCCTTCAGATGTTCGCCGCCATGCGGGTTTTCAGCCAGCATCAGTATGCCCGCTGTCGCAGCAAGCACGAATGCGACGCCGATCAACGCTTCCTGGATTTGCGGTAGTCGCTTGTCTGTCCAGTGCAGGATATATGCCGCCAGCAGGGCAGCCGATACGGCGGCAATCTGCACTGCCCAGCCCTTTGCCTCCCACCCCATGGTATCTGCCGCGATCACCCCGAGACCGGCCACCTGTGCAATTGCAAGATCGATAAAAATAATGCCGCGGCGCAGCACTTCAGTACCGAGCGGCACATGTGTGCTCAATACGAGCAGGCAAGCCAGGAGTGCCGGGGCGATAATGCTAAGTTCAATGGCGGTCAATTTACATGTTCCTTCAGCAGCCGAATGGTTTCGTCAAACAGTGTAAACAAGTCGACAACATCGTCAGTGCCACCGATCGTGTATGGCAATTGCAGCTCGGCGATTCCCAGTCGTTCGGACAGCCAGGCCGAGGGTTTTTCGTTGGAATAAGGCGTGCGAATAACGCCGGCCGGCGGATTGGGGGTAAGCTGCTCCAGAAGCCTGGCAAGGTGTGCACCGCTCGGTGGTATTCCCGGTTTTGGTTCAAGGGTCGCAACGATATCCAGATCGAGCCACGCGGCCAGGTAGCTGAAACTTCTGTGATGCGACACGAGACGCAGGCCAGCGAGGCTGGCAGACTCCTCTTCCCAGCGCAGCATTGCTGCGGACCAGCGGTCCTGAAAATCGTTCAGGCGCGATTCGAAGACAGAGCTACCCGAGCGGTCAATCTCAGTCAGTCGTTTTGCCAGGGCGCTGGCGATGCGCTGAATGTTGCGCGGGTCGAGATGCAGATGCGGATTGCCCTGCGGATGAATATCGCCCTGTGATCGATCGACGAGCTTCGGAATTTCGATTTTGCGCACGAAATCGGCGGCCAGAAAATATCCCGGGTCACCCACCTGGATATGCGGATTTGCCGAGCGGCGAAGCAACAGCGGCAACCAGCCAATCTCCAGTTGGGCACCGGTGCAGATCAAAAGGTCCGCGCGGCGAACCGCTGCGATCAGGCTCGGTCTCGCCTGCAATTTGTGCGGATCCTGAAACGCCGTCGTCGCGACCGTGATTTCTGCGATGTCACCTGCCAGTTCCTTAACCAGGGCGCCCCATTCAGGTTCGCAGGCAAACACGTTCAGCGCATTCGCCGAAAGCGGGGTCAGTAATGTCATGAATATTGCTGTGATGGTTTTCATATTGCCGCACCCTAGAATTGATGCGCGCCGTGCGCGCCAATGCTCATGATGTATTGCAGGAACAGCTGCTGGTCGGTCACCGGCAAGACCCGGTCGTTGGTCAATTGCAGGCGCAAGCGGCTGAACTCACTCAGCGACCAGTCGATCATCAGGCTGTCGCGTTTCGAACTGCTTCCTAAGTCCTCGAGAATCGTGCCGGCAAACAACGGCCCGTTGTCGGCGTCAACAACATCGTGGCGGTAACCCGCGCGCCAACGCTGCATGAACTGCCAAACACCCTGCAGGTACCAGCCTGACTGATCCCCGTCGTAAGGTATCCCCGCAAATACCCCGTCCTCGTGCCGGCGGAAGTACTCTGCCTGCACTTTGATACTGCGCACAGTCGGATTGCCATCCGGTGCCCATTTCCAGACAAAGTCAAAAACCCCCAGGTCGCTGTCACCGGAAAAAGAATCGCCATTGTTACCATCGTCGCGATTCACTATGTCGGCCGACAGCCAGGACAATCCCAATTGCCAGCTATTGCTGTTTCCCACATCGCCGCCGATGTTGGTAAATACAGTGACGGCGCCGGGGCCAGTTTTATTATTGGCAGTCGCCGGAAATCCACCGCCCCAGTTCAGCTCCGCACCCAGTTCGATGAGCAACGCGGCCGGCGCGATCCACCGCGCCTGAATTCCGTCAGCGATGTACTGCCCGCCAAAAAATGCCTGGTATGGCAGGGGGCGGTCTGAGAAATCGTCCGCATGGCGGTGAAACTTATTAATGTATCCGGCCTCGGAGAAAAACCTGCCACCAATCAATGAGAATCCTGACGGCAAACTGGTTGTTTGAATCCAGACCTCTTCAAGCGCGATCTTTGTTTCGCCGCCGTCATTTTCGATGGCAAGCGTCAAATTCCCAAAAAAGTTGGGGTCAACATTTGATGTGAAGTTGAAATCTGTTTCTCCGATCGAAAAGCCGGAACCGCCAGGCCCGATTTCGCCGCCTGGGATAAATCCTGGTATGGTTTCCCAACTCTGATCGACATTGCCGTAGCGTGCGACGATTACAGATCCTATTGCCGGGTTAAAAACGTTTTGCAATGCCAGGCCGGATGACTGATCGATCGAGGTCTGCTCTGCAATTTCGTACGCTTCTTCGGCATCCCGTTTCGCGCCGCTGGCCAATCGTTCCGCACGCGTAAGTCGTTCCTCGAGACTGGCGATCCTGCTTTGATAATCCTGCTGTACCTCGCCCAGCAGTTTTCGCAACTCCTGAACTTCAGCTGACAGGTCTTGTGAAAATGCTGTAGAAGCTTGCGCACTTAAAATCAACAGCAATAATAATGCTCGTGTAATTTTCATGGGAGTTTTCACTTTGCTAACATTGTGGCGATGCAAACATCGTGGTCGCATCCGCCAGATCAGGCATAAATTACAAAGAATCAGGTCTTAGGATTTTGTACCTTCTTGTCCGGATAACGTCAGAGTGACTGTGGTGGGCCGCGCTGCCTTGCCAGCGGCGGGTGGAAGGATTCGAGGGTTGCCGCATGCTCAATCGTCTGGCACGAGTGGCAAGGCTCGATGTCCGTATTGGAGGCGGCGTCAACACAGCTGGAATCCAGTTGATTTACCGTGACACAGATTGCGCAGGCCTGATTCTGCAGTGTGCCGGCATCGTGTTCGAAGGCATGCGCGAGGGCGCCGCGCTGCGCTCCGAGCAGCAGCAACATCAGCAGCAGATTTGGGACAGTCACGATTTTCTGCGCAGGCGAATCATGGCGTTAAGGGTAACCGGATTAGTACAGCCTGTTAAGGATAAGCCTGAATAATCGACTGCAAATTATCGAGTCAAAGCTTAATCAAGCAGGAATCCGGTCCTTTCGAGCAGCCGGGCGCTGCTCAGGAAGTGCTCGCGGTCCTCGTAAATGAGCACGACCACGAACTTGCCGACACCCTTGCGAAACCAGTCGAGGTCAAGCTGCGGCGCGCGCTGCTCCAGTCTTTCGACAAACGCCGCTGCGCGATACGGCTCACCAAAACTGACCAGGGTCGAGCGGCCCAGCTCCGAATACAAATGCTCACCGGCGGGCCTGAGCAATGCGCGGTCACCGAGCACGTAATTCAGGTGACGGAATATGTAGGCGCTGTACCAACTGGCGCCTGGTGGAATGTCCTCCGGATCAGCGGAAATCCTTTCCGGCCCGTAGTTATAGGCCGCCAGTGCGAGGTGCAGATTGCCGTTAAATCGATCCAGCATTTCCTGCAGGTAGCGCGCGCCTGCATCGATATTGGTACATGGATCATAGAGTTCCGTGAGGCGGTAGATACCGAGGTGGTTGGCGGTGGCCGGCCACAGAATCTGCATCACGCCATGTGCGTTTGCACGCGATCGCGCGGTCGGTTCAAAGTCGCTTTCGCCGCGCGCTACCGCCAGCAACAGGGTTTCCGGCAGACCGTAGGTGGCTGCAGCGGCACGAAAACAACTCGCATGCGGGAAGCGGTAACTGGGCTGGATGCCCGTATCGTTCCTCAGGTAAACACGCCATGCGGCATCGGGACCCGCCTCTGAAATCACCGGCGCAGTTGCAGCAGGCACTCCGGGACTCAGGAAGACACCGAGAACAAATGTGGCGATGGCCCTGATATATCGGCTGGGCATCATGAGTCCGGCAGATCCAGACCGGTCGCCGCCGAAATCTGCGACATTTTTGTACGCCTTTCCACATCATTGTCGTAGGCAAATGCCACTTCGTAGACGCCGATCTTTATTTTGACAACGCGATAGTCGAGCCCCGTTACTTTTTCCAGCCGGCTAACAAATCCCCGCGCCGCAATCTCGCTGCGGAACGGATTCCAGAATGAATACCACTGCAATTCGCTCCGGATCACGAGGTGGTCGTCTGCAATATCCGGCAGTATTTTATCTGTGACGACTTCGATATTGTCCTGCACATCCTCAACCATTCCGGCCGCTTCATGGACAGTATCTTCGGCAACATCTGCAACTTCCTGCTGTTTTTCTTTCAGCTTGCCTACCACGGCGTCGAATCGCTGCTGGTCGATTCCGCGGTCGGCGAGATGAAAGTCCGGTATGCCGAGCACCAGGAGAATTATGGTTATTGCGGTTGCTGACCCAATCAGGAACCCGAGTAGCCTGAACATTATCCTGCCCTCAATAGATGTTCTTGACGCGAATGGTCTGCCAGTCGATAGCCGGTTCCCAGTGTTTGATTATTGCTTCTAGTTCTTCCATCCAGCGGCGCAACACAAAGCCTTCCAATCCCGGCCGGACGGACGCCGAGCAGCGCTTCGGCAGTTGCCCGATATGCTGTGACAATGCGCGCGCAGCTTTGGTATCGGTCGCTGCTATGGCGTAGTAAGTATCCAGGTCCGGTTGCAGCTGCCAGGTTTTTGCTGCAGACCAGGCTGCGGATGGCAGAGAGTCCGGCGGTAATGCGAATTGCAGCTGCCGGTCGCTGCGCACGATTCTTGCGCTGGCACGTTGCAGGCAGGACGCGTCGGCAAGCCTTACCAGGCCGTTGTTCAACTGGTGATTCAGGAAAAAGACCACTGCGTCATCGGTGGATCGAACGGCTAGCGCGAAACAGTCTCCGGCACTACGGGGATAGCCCGGTGATCTGCTGTTAATGCGCTGCGCTGTGCACGCGCTCAGGTCCTGCAATTCCACAATTCTCAGTGACGCCAGAAAGCTGGCGTTACTTTTCCATACCGGGCCTGGTTGAAAAGTTGACACTGCGGCGAGCGTGAACTGTTCTGGCAGACGAATATAAGCGCTCGCGCTTAATGCCTGAAGATCCGAGTCCGGGTCTTTTGGCTGCACTGTTATCCAGTACTGGTACAGATCCGCGTCGATTCGATGCGCCTTGCCCTCGATGACGGAGTTGGCGCGTTCATCAGTGGATGAGAATTGCAGCGTGCTGTACTGAGCGAGATTGTTGCTGACGAGCTCGACCATATTGCCGACAGCGTCGGGTTCGGCGCCGCGACCGGATCCTGTGATGACGTACTCGGCTTCGGTCTGGCGCAGCAGGTTGCATCCAAGATCGTGTGCCAGATGTGCCGCAAGCAAATCGGTCTGGGAGGCCTCGTAGGGTGCTTCGCGCTCGCCACGAAACGTAAGGTCAGTCTCAATGCGCCTGAATTCACGATATTGGCGCGAGCTGATCGGCCCTGTCCAGGATTTGCTGAATCCGGCGACCACGGTGCGGTCTTCTACATCCAGGGCCCGAATCTCGACTGCCAGCAATCCGGAGTCGTCAAGATTCATCTCGACGCCGATCAGGTAATGGACCTCGCCCTTTGTACAGTCGATACTGCCAGGTCCGGTATTGCGGAGATAGTGCGGGTTGTCCGGCTGCCATGCGATTCGCACGCCTGGCAGGTCGGCCGCCGATTCGCGCAGACGATCACGAATTCGAAGTGCCAGCGAATTGCTTGTCGCCTGCGGGTTGCCGTTTTTCAGGACCACGAAGCGTAAGCGTTCGCCCTTGAATCGCGGGTGGGCCGTGAGCTGTTCCCTGACGAATGGCATCAGATCATTGGCAAGCCAGGTATCGAGATCCGCGTGACGGGATGCCGCGCCAACCGGCAAGCCGGCCATCAGCAGCGCTAATACAACCAAGCTCAGCTGCAGCGATTTCATGTTACCGCTCCAGGCGCAGATCGCCATCTGCATCGATAATCAGTGCACCACCGCTGGCTTCGCGCAAATACTGCTCCAGTTGCCGGGCCGTTCGTGACGGAATTGTGACGCCCCATTGGAGGCCCGCCACGCGAGACCCGTTACTGCGTTTAAACGCTTCGATGACGGGATCTGGAACGGTAGATGCGTCCATTTCATGAAACTGCTTCGGCACGGATGCAGGCCAGAAAGTCATCTGGCCGCGATTGACGTTCATGCGAAATGACTTTTCCGGGAATATCGCGTAGAGGCCGACCTCGTTGCGGGCGACCAGGCGGTTTAGTGTGATGTCGTCTTCGAAGCGTAGCGTAAATCCTTGTTGCAGCGGATCCGCTTCGACTGGAGCTGCTTCAACTGACGCAATCGCCTGTGCAGGCGGCGGTAGCCTCTGCGGTTGCGGTCGAGTCAACTTGATTTCTCGCGCTGCGGTAACCACGGGTTTTGGCGGTGCTGATTGCTCGACTGGCAACTCTACATTTTTGATCTCCGTCGTGTGCACAACCGGCGCAAGTGGAATGCTCTGAACCAGCGCGAATATTGCCATCAGGCATAGAGAAAGAATGGCCATGAAGCGCATGACGTCCGTTTGCAAATCGGCAACGCCACCGCCTTCCGCGTCCATACCACGGTTCAGTGGATAGAAAAGCGGTGACCTCATCATTGCGCTTCATCGCGTGCTTTGGTGCTGTCCTGGTCCACCAGGTGCTGTTCGATGCGCTGCAGCGATTCGCGCATGACCGATGTGTCTACCCTTGCTGCCCGGTCGTAGTAATGCTGCAATGAGGCGCCGAGCGAGATCGATTTGAATACTCGCATCAGGTAGCCACCGACGCCGCCGAAAATTGTTGTTGACAACGCGAGCAGGATACCGCCGTCGACCATGCGCTGGAGTACCGCGAATGCACCTTGCTGAATCGTGGAATCGGGGTCACCCAGTGCAAAAATAAGTGCGCTACGCATGCCGATCGCTGTCCAGATCACGCCAGTGCCGAAAAAAAGCGTTGTCCACATTTCGGTCAGGTGATCCAGTTGCACGACCTCATCGATTGGCCGATCGTTTTCGAGATGTGAACGCAGGCGCCTGAGGCTTGCGAAAAATACCAGGAGCAGAATTGCGAACACTGGAATCGACAAACCCAGGTTTGTGTATGCCCACTTCAGCCAGTCACCCAGGTCCGGAATCCGCTCCGGGGAGAAGCTGACCAGCTCATTCCGGCTCAGTATGTAAAGGAGCGCACTCGCGCCGACTATCGATCCGAGCACGCCGGCGGTGAGGCCTTCAACGAAATTCTGCCCATTCCCTGTGCGCACGTGCACTTCCTGTTACCGGCCGGCGTTGCAGGCTGTACAGGTCGCCTCGAGGACCAGTTCGATTTCCTGGTACAGCTCGTCTGCACGGTAGTAACCGGCGCTGTCGAGGCTGACTTTCAGGAGACCACGCTCTTTGTCGCCAAGTTCGCGTTGCATGTCGAGCATGACCCGCGCGCGACGGGGACAAGTGTGAGAGCAATTGTTGTAGTCGCCCTGCATCGACGTAAATTTCACATTGAAATATCGATTGTAGTAATCACGGGCCTGTCGTTGACTCAGCAGTCCATCATCGCTGGCCCACACCAGGAAATCACTGAAGATCCGCTTGTTTTCTGTTTTCGGATCGCCCTCAGCAATGCTCAGCAATTCATCGTAATAGCGATCGAAGTGGGCAGCACAGCCGCCGCCGCGGAGGTTGCTTTTGACGTCTTCAACCGCATGGCTCAGGTTCCTGGTCTGTGGGCTTAAGCACGGTGGTGGTGTCGCAGCACAGGATGCAAGCATCGCGCTGCACATTGTAATCAGTAATGCTGCATTGAATGGGGCACGTGCCTTCAGTTTTCTCATCACTCAAACTCCTTAAATGCGTGCATTAGTTTTCGAGCGGGCTGCGATACGCTCGCTCGATGCTGCCCGGAGGCGGCCCCGCGATCTGTATTTGGCTGGTTTCGTCGCCAAACAAAATGGATTTCACACCACCGACGATTTCCATCATCTGCGGTGTAATCGCTCCAAATGACTGGTTCAGTTGTTCGATGAGCGTGGCGCGGGTGATCTCCTCGCGCGTGCGGGCGATGAGTTCACTCGTCTCCTCCATGTCGAGGTAAATGTCGGATGCCAGTACCGCCAGTGACTGGTCGCTCTGACTGCTGGACGATGCGACGAGCTCGTAATACCGTTTGAATCGCTCGCTCAACCGCATACCCGAGCGGCCGCGCATCACCGGCGACGGTGCTGAAGTTTCCCGGGAATTACCACCAAGCAGCGTTTCCTGCAACATCCATGGCGTCATCTTGTTGCCGAGCTCACTGCGCAGGCGTTTTTCGAGACTGAGTCGTGTGTTGTTGACCGTGTGTTCCATGTCCGGCAGCCGCTCTTCCATAATGCCCAGCATGTCGAGATAGGTTGCACCCAGTTGCCTGGCAAGGCGCTGACAGCCCGGGTCGTCTTCCGCACCGTCACACTTGCTTTCCTGGTAAAGCTGTTGCTGCTGATCGAGCCGGGCTATGACTTCCTGCAATCCGCTTTCCATTTCCTTCGCGACGGCACTGGTCTGGCGCAGGTCTTCCACAACGGTCGTTGGGAAAAGCCTGATCGTCGGAGCCTGGGTGCCGGCAAGTGCGTGCACTGAAACAAGCAGTGAAAGGATTATCGAAAATTCGATTACGCGATTGCCGGTGAATGCGCGGGCAGCAGGCAGGTGACGGGCAGGGAGCCGAGTCCGGAAGACATTCATAGTGTCATCTCCGTAAGAGGGGTACGAAAAAGGCAGGTCGGCGACAGGAGGGCAGTGCTCCGACGCCGAACGGCTTGTTGTTTGACTGGACCTTACCTGCGGGTGGCTGAACGCTGGCTGAATATCGGCCCGGGGGGGCGGGCTCTGTCCGATTTGGCCGGTTCTGCGGGCGGGTAGCGACACTGGCACCCGTCAAACAGAACCCTCCGCGGAGGGGTTTTCTGAATGAGAATCATTTGCGATAAAAGTAATTGGGCAAGTAATTGGGGACACCCATTATTCATCCAGACAATAAATAGAGTTTGTCGCGGAAAATGATGGGGGTCCTCAAAATCCTCAAAATCGGAGTTTGTCGCGGAAAATGATGGGGGTCCTCAAAATCGGCCCTGGTTTGATGGACACCTTTGAATGTGCGCGATAAGCGTATGAAGGTGTCCTTATGAGTACGACGAAGATAAATAGCTGGCTGAGCCTTGGCGCCAACATTGGTGTCGTCATCGGCCTGGTTTTAGTCGCCTACCAGATCAATCAAGAGGCAGAGCTCACCAAAATTCAGCTTTTCAGTGAGGCTACATCGTCAAGGAAGGAGTTCAATCAGGCAATGATGGGCACCGATTTGTCGGTACACTCGCAGAGACATCTGAACAAAGTGGCTCGTCAGCTTAACGACCGACCACGTAAAACATTTGGTTTTTACTCGCCAGCAGAGAAATTTCACGAATGTGTTGCATCGACCGGTTGAAATTGCAACCCCAAGGGGACATTCAGATTTTGCTAATCCTGGCCTACTTGTTGGCGGCAAATCGCCCTGTGAAGTGGCGCAATCAGCACAAGAGCGTAGGGTCGAATTACACCGATAACGCCAAACCCGCCGAAAGACGAGGACGGAAAGCCACGGGCCCTCGCTTCCTCCGAGAAGCCAAGGATGGCCCCTCGAAGGACCCCAAGATTGCCGAGCTGCCGAGCAATGTCCTCGCCAAAAGGGGGCGCCATGAAAAATAGCACCGTTGGGGCTTGGGAGTTGGAAGAACCGGCGACGGCGAAATCCGCGCGTACAAAAAATGGGTTCATATATGGAAGAGTGCTGATCCGGGAGGCCGAAATGGAAATCCCGGCTCATCATACCCCCCCTTTATCAAAGGACGTCTGAGATGCAACGATTGATTACCATACTGTCAGTACTGGTGTCAGGCACAGCGAGGGTGAAGCTCTCGTGGTTTCCAGTGGTTTTCGCTTGTTTGATTGTCTCAACTGCCGAGACTCAAGAGCCTGACAAAGCAGCCCCAACGAGCTACAAGGTGGCTGACGTCTCTGGGGGAGCGATTTCCTCCGATGGCCGATTCCTCTCCTATACGGACTGGAGCACCGGCGACCTCGTCCTCCAAGACCTCAAGACTGGGGAGAAGCGCCACCTCACCAACAAGGGTTCTTGGGAGCAGTCCTCTGAGTTCGCGGAATCGGAACAGGCGATATCGCCCGACGGTAAGCAGGTCGCTTACGCCTGGCACATTGAGAGAGACCTATGTGACCTGCGCATCATCGGCCTCGATGGCTCCGAGCCGCGCGTCATCTATCGCAACGAGGAAATCGCTTGCATTCGGGTCCAGGACTGGTCCCCGGACGGTCAGCATATTCTGGCGACTCTCTTAAAAAAGAACAGGACACACCAGACCGTGTTGGTCTCTGTGGCGGATAGTTCTGTACGAGTGCTGAGGACGCACTCAAGTGCTTCGAGAATGAGGTTTTCGCCGGATGGGCAGTGGATTGTTTATGACTTCGCGCCCGAGGAAGAATCTCCCCAGCGCGACATTTACCTGCTTCCGAGCGACGGGAGTGGCGGGATGCCTTTGGTGGAGCACCCGGTCAATGATTTCGTGCTGGGGTGGGCACCCGATGGGAAGTCGGTCCTGTTCGCCAGCGATCGTGCGGACACGTACGGTGCCTGGGTAATACAGGTGGTTGATGGGCAGCCCCGCGGAGCCCCTGAACTGGTCAAGCCCGACATAGCGCCTATCGCGGTTC
>SMWE01000136.1 GCA_004357475.1 Gammaproteobacteria bacterium | reverse complement strand
GGAAACGCAGGACGACATCGACGGGCTGGACTACGTCATCCTTTCTGACGCGGATATGAACGCAGCCATGGCGCTTGGTACGGCCTTCAGAATCGACAAGGGTCTGACAGATTACCTGGAACAAAAAGGGCGGGATGTCGCCGGTTCTTCGATCGGTATGCACAATGCGCTGGCCGTACCAGCCGTCTATGTCATCAACAAGTCCGGCGATATCGTCTTCGACTTTGTCAATGCTGATTACAAGATCCGGCTGCCGGCGGATGAATTCCTGAGCGTCGCCAAGGCGTCTCTCTAGCAGCCCGAATACCGAATTCCATGCCGGCGGGCCACCAGCGTGGCCCGCCGGTGGGTTTCTGTGGCAATCTAGCCGACTCACCCACGCTCCCCGGGAGAAAAGCGCGATGAGGAACGGCGGCGGACCCATAGCGCGCATCGTAAGATGGGCAACCAAGGTTGAGCCCAACGAGATTCGGGCCACCGCATTATCCTTCGCGTTCCTGTTCATGCTGATGTTGGCTTACAATATTCTGAAGCCCGTCCGTGATGCGATGGCCAGTGACTGGTCCGATCCGGAAGTTGCGATGCTCTGGACGATCAATTTCTTCATCAGCATAGTTGCAGTCAGCGTGTACGGATTTGCTGTTGCCCGGGCGCGCTTCAAACACCTCGTACCCGGTGTTTATGGTTTTTTCGCCGCGTCATTCCTGGCGTTTTACCTGGGCAGCTCCGCTATCGAAGATGCTGTCTACGTCGATAAGTCATTTTATGTGTGGATCAGCGTATTTTCCTTGTTCCATATTTCCGTTTTTTGGAGCCTGATGTCTGACGTTTTTTCCAGGGCCCAGGCGCCACGGATTTTTGCCTTCATCGCAAGTGGAGCGAGTATCGGAACATTGGCAGGATCTTCAGTCCCGCTGTTTCTGGCAACTATAATCGGCACGCAAAACCTGATGCTCATCGCTGCTGCGATACTGGTAGCAATCATACCGGCACTTGGTCTTTTGCAGCGGTTGAAAGTGTCAGAACTCGGGAATGAAAACGTGCATGTCGATCTGAACGAACATCAATCTATCGGTGGCAATCCCTTTGCCGGATTTTCGCTGTTTATGAAAAATCCATACCTGCTCGGTATTGGTTTATTTATCCTGCTATACACATCGGTCGGATCTTTCGTCTATTTTGAACTGAAGAATGTTCTTGAAGTCTTCACCAGGGATGAGCGAACTGCCATCTGGGCCGGCATCAACACATCAATCAATGTTATTGCGATTGCGACGGCCTGGTTTGCAACGGGTAGAATCACGACTAGGCTCGGTCTCGCAAAGACCCTGGCACTGGTACCTGTTCTTGTCGGGATCGGTCTGTTGATCGTTGCCGTGAACCCCGTGATCGCCACAATCATCGCCGCACAAATTATTCTGAAAGGCGGCAATTACTCGATCACTCGTCCGGGCCGGGAAATGTTGTACACGGTCGTCGATCGTGAAACACGCTTCAAGGCCAAGCCGGTTATCGATATCGTCGTCTATCGGGGTGGCGACACTATCACCGGCTGGGCGTTCGCCGGGCTCACTGCCGGACTCGGCGTGGGTCTGGGCGCCGTTGCCGCAATCGGCGCTGGTATCGCGCTGCTATGGGCTTTTATTGGCTTGTACCTCGGGCGGACGTTTAAAAAGCGCAATGCCAGCGCCAATAGCGTGCCCGAGGCTGGACAAAGGCTATGAGCAACAAGACGATGGCATGGATATGTGACGCAGTTCGCACGCCGATCGGCCGCTACGGCGGAGCACTTTCATCGGTGCGCACAGATGACCTGGGCGCGATTCCAATTTCTGCGCTGATCGAGCGCAACCCGAATCTCCCGCCGGAGAAAATTGACGATCTCATCTACGGATGCGCTAATCAGGCGGGTGAAGATAATCGCAACGTCGCGCGTATGGCGCTGTTGCTTGCCGGTGTGCCGCCCTCGGTGCCCGCAGTCACCGTGAATCGACTGTGCGGTTCCGGCATGAATGCCATCGGCAATGCCGCGCATGCGATCATGGCCGGTGACGCAAATGTCGTGATTGCCGGTGGTGTCGAATCCATGTCGCGCGCACCGTTTGTGCTCGCCAAGTCGACCGCGGCGTTTAGCCGCAATGCCGAGATTTACGACACCACGCTTGGCTGGCGCTTCGTCAACCGGAAACTCGAGCAACAATACGGCAGCGATTCCATGGCCGGGACCGCCGAGAATGTGGCCAGCGAATTCAACGTGAGCAGGGACGACCAGGATCGGTTTGCCCTGCTCAGCCAGCGTAAAGCGGCGGCAGCAATGGCGTCAGGCCGGCTGGATGATGAAATTGTCCCGGTTGCAGTGCCGCAGCGCCGTGGCGATTCGATCGAGGTTAAATCGGATGAGCACCCACGCGCCGATTCGAATATAGAGAGTCTTGCAAAACTGAAGCCGATCGTGCGCAACGACGGTACAGTCACCGCGGGCAATGCGTCGGGTATCAATGACGGGGCTTGCGCATTGCTGATCGCATCCGACGACGCTGTAGCCAAATATGGCTTGAAACCGATTGCCAGCATCGAGGCCTGGGCAGCGGTTGGCGTAGAGCCCCGTGTAATGGGGATCGGCCCGGTGCCGGCGTCAAGGCGAGTGCTGGAGCTGGCCGACCTCGATCTCGACAGGATGGACGTCATCGAACTCAATGAAGCGTTCGCTGCGCAGGGACTCGCGGTACTGCGTGAACTGGGTATTGACGATGATGCTGGGCATGTCAATCCGAACGGCGGTGCAATCGCGCTGGGACATCCGCTGGGGATGTCGGGGGCACGGCTGGTGACGACCGCTGCCTGGCAGTTGCAACGTGTGAATGGCACTTATGCGCTGTGCACAATGTGTATTGGGGTAGGGCAGGGAATCGCTATGATCATCAGGAAGGCGTAGCCAATCATGGCCGGGCACCTGCCGGACGGCAAATCGCGAAATCTTCGAGCACTCGCCGAACGCATTCGTTCGCGCCGCACCACCAACCTGTTCCTGAAGCAGGAGGTCAGCAAGGACCTGGTGCTGGAGGCGATCGAACTCGCTCGCTGGGCACCGAATCATCACCTGACAGAGCCCTGGCACTTCTACCTGCTGGGCGACAAAATGAAGGCGGCGAGCGTCGAACTCATTCGCGCAATTGTTACCGAAAACAAGACTGCAGAGTTAGGCGAACACAAGGCGAAATCCGCGGCCGCCGTGCCAGGCTGGTTGCTCGTCACCTGTACCAGATCGGACGACGAACTCAGGGAGCGCGAGGATTATGCAAGTTGCTGCTGCGCCGTGCAGAATATCCTCCTTTATCTTTCCGAGGCCGGGGTTGCTTCCAAATGGACAACAGGCCTTATCACCCGGGACCAGCGATTTTTCGAATTGCTCGGCATCGATGAGAGTGAAGAATATGTTGTCAGCCTGATCTGGTACGGCTATCCGAAAATTTTGCCGACGCAATCCAGGAAAGACGTCAGCGAGATCGTCACAGAGACAGACTAGGCAATCTATTCGTTGTCGGAAACATGTAGCGGCTGGTCGCCGAGAATCATCTTTCGAAACAGGAAAAAAACGACGGCTGTCGCTATGCCGGAGAAGCCAAGGATGATGACGATGCGGGCAATGCTGCCGTCATAGATCATTGCCGCAATAAAAGAACCAAGGGCACCTGCAAAATTTTGCATGGCGGTAACAAGTGACGACGCGGTGCCGGCAATCTTCGGTACGGGATCGAGCGCCAGCGCCGTGGCATTGGGCAACAGGAATCCGGTGCCGACCATGAACAGGCTGGCGTTGCCCCAGATCCACCAGAGGCTCGCCTGTCCCAGCCATGCGATCAACAGTAGTTGAGCGGCCGCTATGCCGATAATGGCGGCGCCGACGCCTGTCATCTGCAAGGTGCTGAAGCGATGCAGCAGTTTTCTGTTGAGCGTTGAGCCGATAAGGATGCCGATTCCGGAAATTGCGAAGATATAGCCGAAGTACTGCACCGGCACCGCGAAGACGTCGATGATCAATGCCGCCGACGTTGTAATGATGGAGATAAAGCCGAAGGCCGGCAGCATCACGAGCAATGCGCCAAATACACTTTGCCGATGCGAGAAAAATTCCCGGAGACTCATGCCGAGCTGCCTGACGATGTGATGTTCCCGCGTCGGCACGTGTGTTTCCCGGAGAACCGTGCTGATGCAAATCAACATCAGGCCGCCAAATATCGCCATTGCGACATAGGTCATGCGCCAACCGTAAAGGGTCGTCAGGTAGGAGCCGATAACTGGCGCAAGCATCGGCGTCGCCGTGAATATCATGACCAGGACGGACATCAGCCTTGCCATCTGTTTGCCGCTGGCGACGTCGCGCACGATCGCTCGTGAAATGACGACACCGACGGAGGCGCCCAGCCCCTGGAAAAAACGCGCCGCAAGCACCAATTCGATGTGGTTACTGGCCGAGGTTGCAATGCTGGCCGCTGTAAATATGAAGACACCGACATAGAGCACAGGAATGCGGCCATAGCGATCGGAGAGGAATCCGGCGGGTAACTGGCCGAGCGCAGTGCCAATCATGAACAAGCTGATGACCTGCTGACCGGATGACATGTTGGTCGCCAATTCCCGAACCATCTCGGGAATGGAGGGGAGGCTCATGTCAATCGACAGCGCAGCAGTGCCGGTCAGCAGACCGAGTACGAGCACAAAGCGCTTTGATGTGGGCAAGCTGGAATTCAAGAGATCTTCATCGATTGATGTTGCGAATCAATTACGATCGCGCAGAATAGACGCTGCTGCCTGACAATCACAGCGGAGACAGGTGTTGTAATGAAAGTGTGGTTAAGCGTCGCATTGCGCAGAGACATTGTTGTGCGTGGCCTCAAGGTCGGCGTAATCGTCGGCACGATCCTGGTGGCAATCAACCAGGGCGATATGATCCTCAGCGGGCAGCTCGATGCGTCGGCGGCCTGGAAGATTCCGCTGACCTACCTTGTCCCGTATTGTGTATCGACTTACGGTGGTGTTTCTGCAATCCGTGCATACGACAAAGGGAAATCAAGCAGTTAGAGCTGCCCTGCAGCCTGACCGGCAACCAATAGTTCCGCGAGCTGATTCAGACCCATCCAGTAGGTGAGTTCGCGCGGATGCCCGATGTCCCAGACTGCGATGTCGGCCCGTTTGCCAACCTCGAGCGTGCCGCGATCCTGTTCGAGACCCAATGCGTGCGCTGCGTTCCTGGTGACACCGGCCAGGCATTCCTCCGGTGTCATGTAAAACAAAGAGCTCGCGAGATTCATTACGACCCGCAGCGAGCAGACCGGTGAGGTACCGGGATTGCAATCGGTGGCGATAGCAATGCGGACTTCACTGTCTCGCAATGCGTCAATCGGCGGTAGCTGTGTTTCACCGAGCGTCAGGAATGCGCCAGGTAATAAAACGGCAGCAGTACCTGCATCGGCCATCGATTTCACGCCTTCGATCGATGTAAATTCAAGATGATCGGCGGAAAGAGCGTCGAATCCGGCGGCGAGCGCAGCGCCACCGCCGTCACTGAATTGATCTGCATGCAGCTTAACCGGGATGCCAAGTGAATTTGCAGTGTCGAAAACACGAGCAACCTCGTCAGTCGAAAATGCAATGCTTTCGCAATATGCATCGACTGCGTCTGCAAGTTGCGCCTCGTGCGCAGCTGGTAACATCTCGTCGCAGACGAGATCGATATAGTCCCCTGACCTGCCCTTGTATTCGCCTGGCACCGCATGCGCGCCAAGAAAGGTGCTGCGGATCGACAGGCCGGCGTTGGCCGCGAGTGTGCGTATGACTTCCAGCATTCTCAGTTCTGTTTCGACGTTGAGTCCATAACCGGACTTGATTTCTACCGTCGCCACGCCTTCACGCATCAGGGCATTCAGCCGCGCAAGGCCGCTACTGAGCAATTCGTCATTGCTTGCGTCGCGCGTCGGGTTGACGGTTGACATGATGCCGCCTCCGGCGCGCGCTATATCTTCGTACGACACACCCAGTAATCGCTGCTCGAATTCGGCCGCGCGATTGCCGGCAAACACGAGGTGGGTATGGCAATCGATCAGCGCGGGTGTCAGCCAGCGGCCTTCGAGGGAACGGGTTTCACGGCTGCCGCTAGCGGGGACTTCGGACGCCGGACCCACCCAGGCAATCTTGCCGCCGCTGATGGCCAGCGCGCCATCCTCGACGATGCCGTAGGCCGCGCCGCCCTCGGTCATGCTCGCGAGATGCATGTCTGTCAGCAACAGATCCCAGTCCTGCATTGGCGATTCCTGGTACGAATTGCATTGGACCGTAACATGCACTAGGCTGTATATACAACCTGAGGGGACAGGGCAGCAGGATCAATGAGCGGCATATTCGCGCGAAAAGCACTGTTGGCGGGCGGCTGGGCCGACAATGTTCGCCTCGACATCGAAGCGGGCCGGATTTCGGCGATTACCGAAGTTGCGGCGGACGCTCCGGCGACCACGGGTGATTGCGCATGCGGGATCGTCATCCCGGGCCTTGCCAATGCGCACAGTCACGCGTTTCAGCGGGTCCTGGCCGGTCACACCGAGGAGCGCGGGCCGGCCGACAAGGACAACTTCTGGACCTGGCGCAGCCGCATGTACGCTCTGTCCGCGAAAATCGATGCTATTGCACTGCAGGTGATTGCGCGCCAGGTGTACGGCGAGATGGTGGCCACCGGCTACACGTCGGTGGCCGAATTTCATTACCTGCACAAGGAACCGGACACCTCCGAAAATACTGAAGCCATGTTCGAGGCGATCGTCGCGGCGGCTGATGCGAGCGGCATTCGGCTCACCTATGTACCAGTCCTGTATGAACGCGCCGGCTTTGACCAGCCGGAGCCCACCGCGGATCAGCAACGATTCGCAACATCAATCGCTGATTTCCTCGAACATTACGAACGGGCAAAGAGTCTGGCCGGCGATCGATTCACTGTTGGTATAGGCGTGCACAGTTTGCGCGCAGTGACGGCAGACTCGCTCAAGAAGATTGCGGCGGTCGCTGCGGCGGATGGTGCGCCGATGCATATTCATATTGCGGAACAGCAGTGGGAGGTGGATCAGTGCAAGGAAGTTCATGGCATGCGACCCGTCGAATGGTTGCTCGATCAATGTGACGTCAATGAGCAATGGTGCCTTGTACACGCGACGCATATTGACGACGAGGAAATTGCGGCTATTGCCGATTGCGGCGCGGTGGTCTGCCTTTGCCCGAGTACGGAGGCAAATCTCGGTGACGGGTTGTTCCCATTGCAGCGCTTTCTGCAGTGTCAGGGGCGGATTGCGATCGGCTCGGATAGTCATGTATCAATCAATCCCTTCGAGGAACTTCGCTGGCTTGAGTACGGCCAGCGCCTGCTTATGCAGAAAAGAAACGTCGCGGCAATTCATCGCAGTCAGACCGGCCGCAGCCTGTTTGAACTTGCCGCCGAGGGTGGCGCATTGGCGACCGGGCAGGCCGGCGGACGGATCCGGACCGGGGACAACGCCGATCTGGTCGTACTCGATGACGACAGCCCGATGCTGGTCGGGCACTCGACACGTTCCTTGCTCGATGCGCTGGTGTTCTCCGGGTTCACGCTGCCTGTCGATCGCGTCATGGTTCGCGGCGAGTGGCTGGTTATCGATGGGCAACATAAGGACGCCATTGAGGCGCGCGAAGGTTATTCATTAGTAGCGCGCAATTTATATCGCGATGAGATAGCGCCATGAGCGAACCAGCCAAGCCACGTTACCGGCAGCTCAAGGAACTCATTATCGGGCAGATATCTGCCGGTGAGCTGCGACCGCGCGACCGCGTGCCCTCGGAAAACGAACTGGTCAATGCGACTGGCGTCTCACGAATGACCGCCAATCGCGCGCTGCGTGAACTTAAACGTGAAGGTTACGTTGAGCGCGTTGCCGGCGTTGGTACGTTTGTTTCAGATTTCAAAGCCGTGTCACATGTGCTGGAGGTTCGAAACATCGCTGACGAAATCGAACGGCGCGGCCACAACCATACAGCGATTGTACTGGTGCAGGAAAAATCCGCCTCGGCCCCCGGCCCGGCGGGGGCGTTGCGCGTTGACGAAGGTACCGAGGTATTTCACCTCGTTCTGATACATCACGAAAATGCGCTTCCGATCCAGGTCGAACACCGCTTCGTATTGATGGAATTTGCCCCGGATTGCCTGGAGCAGGACTTCACCGCAGTTACGCCGAGCGCATATTTGAGCGCGATTTCACCATTGCAGGAAGCAGAGCACGTGGTGCGCGCCGTGATGCCGGACGATGAGATAAAGAGCAGCCTTGAAATGGAAAACCATGAGCCGTGTCTTGTCATATCAAGGCGCACTTGGGCGCATGGTCGGCCGGTCAGTTTCGCCCGTCTCTACCACCCGGGCAGCCGTTACGAGTTGTCCGGACATTACGTACCGCCGGGCACCGAGGCTTTCAGCCGTGCCGCAGAGGGAAGCGATGAATAAGAAAGGCCCACGCACGATCAAGGCGCGCACAGGTACGAAGCTGCAGGCAAAAAGCTGGCTGACCGAGGCGCCGCTGCGCATGCTCATGAATAACCTTGACCCGGAAGTCGCAGAGCGGCCGGAAGAACTCGTGGTTTACGGCGGCATCGGCAAGGCGGCCAGGAACTGGGAGTGCTTCGACGCCATTGTTGCGAAGCTTACCGAGCTGGAAAGTGACGAGACATTGCTGGTGCAGTCCGGCAAGCCGGTCGGCGTTTTCAAGACACATGAAGACGCGCCACGCGTCCTTATTGCCAATTCCAATCTTGTACCGGCATGGGCCAACTGGGAGCATTTTCGCGAGCTCGACAGGAAAGGCCTGATAATGTACGGCCAGATGACAGCGGGCTCGTGGATATATATCGGCAGCCAGGGCATCGTCCAGGGCACTTATGAAACCTTTGTCGAAATGGGCCGCCAGCATTACGGCGGTGACCTGTCCGGCAAATGGATTCTGACCGCCGGACTCGGCGGCATGGGTGGTGCACAACCGCTCGCAGCAACCATGGCCGGCGCCTCCATGCTGGCCATTGAATGCCAGTCCGATCGCATCGACAAACGTCTTGAATCCGGCTACCTCGATTGCCGCGCGGAGACGCTGGATGAGGCACTTGCAGTCATCGACAAATCGGTGCAGGAAAAAAAACCGGTCTCCGTCGGACTGCCGGGCAATGCTGCGGAAATACTTCCCGAACTCCTGCAGCGCAACGTTCGACCGGATGCGCTCACGGATCAGACATCCGCGCACGATCCCGCCAATGGTTACCTGCCAATCGGCTGGACGGTCGACGAATGGCTGCGCAAACGTGCCGAGGATCCCGATGCGGTTGCGGCTGCCGCCGTAAAGTCGATGTCCGTGCATGTCAGGGCGATGCTCGGCTTTCACAAAGCTGGCGTGCCGACCTTCGACTACGGTAACAACATTCGCCAGGTCGCTTTTGACGACGGCGTGCAAGATGCCTTCGATTTCCCGGGGTTCGTGCCGGCTTACGTGCGGCCACTGTTCTGTCGCGGGGTAGGGCCATTTCGATGGGTCGCGCTGTCCGGTGATCCGGAAGACATTTACAGGACCGATCAGAAAGTCAAAGAAATGATTCCCGACGACCGGCACCTGCACAAATGGCTGGATGCCGCCCGCGAGCGGATTAAATTCCAGGGATTGCCGGCCAGAATTTGCTGGGTCGGCCTGGGGCAGCGTGACCGGCTCGGCCTGGCCTTCAACGAGATGGTCAGGAGCGGTGAACTCAAGGCACCGGTGGTCATCGGCAGGGATCACCTCGATAGCGGTTCCGTTGCCAGCCCGAACCGGGAGACCGAAGCCATGCGTGATGGGTCTGACGCCGTGTCCGATTGGCCGCTGCTGAACGCGTTACTGAGTACGGCCAGCGGTGCGACCTGGGTATCGCTGCACCATGGAGGCGGCGTGGGCATGGGCTACTCGCAGCATGCGGGCCTGGTCATCGTTTGCGATGGCAGCAAGGAGGCCGATGCACGTATCAGCCGCGTCCTGTGGAACGATCCGGCGAGCGGCGTCATGCGGCACGCCGATGCGGGTTATAAGGATGCTATCCGTTGCGCCGAAGAACACGGTCTCGATTTACCAATGATCAATGCGTCGAAGCGGTAGCACTATGAATCTCCTGGTCGATGGGGCAGCGATATCCCTTGCAGAACTTCGCAAAGCCTGGGAGGCGCCCTGCGAGGTGCAACTCGGCGACAAGGCGCGCGTCCGGGTTGCCGCCGCACAATCCAAAGTCGATGCAGTGATCGCCAGTGGTGATCAGGTTTACGGCGTCAATACCGGCTTCGGACAACTTGCGCAGGTGCGAATCAGCGAGGATGAACTTGCGCACCTGCAGGAAAACCTGATCCGCTCGCATGCGGTCGGCGTTGGCGATTTGCTGCCGGACGAAGTCGTTCGCCTGGTGATGACAATGAAAGTGATTGCGCTTGCACAGGGTTACTCAGGCGTAAGGCCGCAACTCATCGATGCAATTTGTGACCTGATCAATAATGGCATCTATCCGTGTATCCCGTCGAAAGGTTCGGCTGGCGCCTCCGGTGATCTCGCGCCGCTTGCGCATATGTCCTGTGTCATCATCGGCACTGGCGACGCTCGCGTTGACGGCGAGACAATGCCGGCCGGTGCAGCCCTGGCAAAGGCGGGGCTGAAACCGCTGGTCCTGGCACCGAAAGAAGGGCTTGCACTGCTCAATGGCACCCAGGTGTCCACAGCCCTTGCAGTTGCCGCCGCGTTTCGGACAGAGCATGTATTGGCGGCGGCGGTCACCGCGGGAGCAATGTCAGCGGATGCGATCAAAGGCAGCGACACGCCCTTTGACGAGCGTATTCATGCCGTCCGCGGTCACGCGGGTCAGATCGCAGTCGCTGCATTACTCAGGCAACTGATGCATGGCAGCGACATTCGCGCCTCGCATGTCGATTGCAAAAGAGTTCAGGATCCCTATTCAATTCGCTGTCAGCCGCAGGTGGTCGGCGCCTGCCTGGACGTACTGACACACGTATGCGCCGTGTTGCAGACAGAGGCAAACGCGGTCACGGACAATCCGCTGGTGTTCGCGGATTCCGGATCAATCCTGTCTGGCGGCAATTTTCATGCGGAACCGGTTGCCCTGGCAGCCGATTACCTCGCATTGGCAATTGCGGAGATCGGCGCATTATCCGAGCGGCGCATCGCACTGTTAATTGATTCACACATGAGTGGCTTGCCCGCATTCCTGGTTAAGGACAGCGGTCTGAATTCCGGTTTCATGATGGCCCAGGTCACCGCGGCCGCGCTCGCCTCCGAGAACAAGGCACTGGCGCATCCGGCGAGCGTCGACAGTATCCCGACCTCTGCCAACCAGGAAGATCACGTCAGCATGGCAACCTTCGCGGCGCGGCGGCTTTCTGAGATGCTCGATAATGTCGCCAACATTGTGGCGATCGAACTGCTGGCAGCAACGCAGGGCATCGAGTTCCATCATCCGCAGCAAAGCTCTGCGGTGCTCGAGAATGTTATCGGGCAGATTCGTGCCGTGTCGCCGGCTTATGAAAGTGACAGATCGCTGGCGCCGGATATACGGGAAGTTGCTGAATTAGTGAATGGCGGCTTCTTCGATGGGCCCGGCAGATCGATCTTGCCGAGTTACTCTGCATGACCGATGTTTTTGATTTCCGCGAAGGAAGTTCACCGTTGCTCGTCAGTATTCCGCACGACGGCCGCACGCTGCTGCCGGGACAGGCAGAGCGTATGACTGATGCGGGTCTGGCATTGCCGGATACGGACTGGCACGTTCGCGAGTTGTATTCCTTCGTTGCAGAGACTGGTGCGAGCGTTATTGCGGCCAACTACTCACGCTATGTCGTCGATCTCAACCGCCCGGCGTCCGACGAATCGCTGTACGAAAACCAGCTTGCAACCGGCCTGTACCCACGAAAAACATCTGACGGCCAAGACATCTATCTGGACGGTGAATCCGTCAGTTCCAAGGAGCAGGAGACACGCTTCCAGGCATACTGGCAGCCGTATCACGACAGGATATTCGAGACGCTAAATCAACTAAAAGACCAATTCGGGTATGCCCTGCTTTGGGATGCACATTCGATCGCCGGCGAAGTCCCGCTGTTATTCGACGGTGTATTGCCGGATCTGAACATTGGAACGAATGGGGGCGCTAGTTGTGCCACGGAGATCACGGCCGCAGTCGCCGCAGCAGCACAGGCATCGCCATATTCGTCCGTCACCGACGGGCGTTTTCGCGGTGGCCACATCACGCGCAGCTATGGCGCGCCTGAAGATGGTGTCCACGCCATGCAGCTGGAGCTGACGCAACAGAACTACATGGACCAAAAAAACCTGAGTTATGATGCCAAGCGTGCAGTCGGACTTGTCGACACAATAAAAAGCATGCTGCACGCATTCGAGACATCAGCGACACGCGGCACCTGATGCGAGGGGGCGTTGGATGACATCAAGGCGCGGTATACACCGGCTTTATGCCGAGGATCCGACGATGGCAGACCGTCAGTTATGGGGTCGCAAGGTCGATCCTGTGTCGCGCCGCGGATTCCTGCGTGGCAGCGGGCTGGCCGCAATGTCGGCCGCCGTTGGCGCAAGCATCCCGTTCGCGAAGTTTATGCCGGGTGGCCTGATTCCTGCGGCGCTGGCACAAAGCGACCAGCCATTTGCGTTGCCGGGCAAGTCCGGGCTCACCGTATTGAATGACCGGCCGGTCAACGCCGAAACACCGGCTCACCTGCTCGACGACAGGGTTACGCCGGCTGCCCGACTTTTTGTGCGCAACAACGGCATACCGCCGGCGCAGCCGGCGCAGCCGGATCGGTGGACGTTCGAACTCACCGGCGAGTCCTGCGTAGAAGCAATGTCGCTGACACTCGCCGAGCTCAAAGCGAATTTCGAACATCACACATTGCAGCTGCAGATCGAATGTGGCGGCAATGGTCGCTCGGAGTTTTATCCGCCCACGCCTGGCAATCAATGGACGACCGGTGCGATCGGCTGCCCCGAGTGGACAGGTGTGCGGCTGAGGGACGTGCTCGAGTATTGCGGTATCAAAGACAACGCCGTCTATGTCGCTTATGAAGGGGCCGACCTGCATTTGTCGGGCGACACCGCTAAACGGCCGATATCGCGCGGCGTGCCGCTGCACAAAGCGCTCGAAGATGAGTCGATGATCGCCTGGGCAATGAACGGCGAACCGCTGCCATTGTTGCACGGGTATCCGTTGCGAATGTTGTGTGCGGGCTGGCCAGCATCGGTCAGCGGCAAATGGCTGACAAAAATCATGATCCGCGATCGCGTGCACGATGGCGAGAAGATGCTCGGGCAGTCCTACCGGGTACCTTGTAAACCGGTTGCTCCCGGGACATCCGTCGCGGATGAGGACATGTGCATTATCGAATCGATGCCGGTCAAATCGCTGATTACCTATCCGAAGTCAGGCGTATCGCATGCAGCCGGCGC
>SMWE01000135.1 GCA_004357475.1 Gammaproteobacteria bacterium | reverse complement strand
GCCGGAATTGGAGTGCGTTACGTGCTATCGAAGAAACATAAAGTCGGTTTGTCAGCGGACATCGCCGTTGGCAACGACGGCACCGAATTCTACTTCGGTGTAGGCGAAGCCTTCTAGGAGTACGACCACCAGTATGAGCCTGTTCGCTGAACTCAAACGTCGCAATGTCCTGCGAGTAGCGATTGCCTACATGGCCGCCGCGTGGATGTTGATCCAGGTTGCGGACATCGTTTTCCCGCGGCTTGGCCTAAGCGACACAGCGGTCACCAACATCATCCTGCTGTTGGCCATCGGTTTTATACCCACCATTGTTATTGCCTGGTTCTTCGAACTTACGCCCGAGGGCCTCAAGCGCGATTCGGATGTTAGCCCAGGCGAATCTATTGCTCCGCGAACGCGCAAGACACTCGATCGCCTGATCGTTGTCATGCTGGTTTTGGCCGTTGGCTTTCTGGCCGTTGATAAATTTGTTCTCGATCCTGCAAGAGACCAGCAGGACATAGAAGCCGCGACCGAGAAAGGTCGCACCGAAGCGATCCTGGGGGCCTATGGCGACAAATCCATTGCAGTGCTCGCGTTCCGCGATATGTCGCCCGCGAAGGACCAGGAGTATTTTTCCGACGGCATCGCGGAAGAACTTCTGAACGTACTTGCAAGGATTCGGGAACTGCGCGTGATTTCACGATCGTCTGCGTTTTCGTTTAAAGGCAGCGATCTCACGCTGATGGAGATCGGTGAGAAACTGAAGGTTTCCTACATACTCGAAGGCTCGGTGCGAAAAGCCGGCGACACAATTCGAGTAACCGCCCAGCTGATTGATGCTAGAACCGATACACATATTTGGTCACAAACCTACGACCGCGAGCTGGACGATGTATTTGCCATTCAGGACGAAATTTCAGCAAACATCGTCGCGCAACTAAGGATTACGCTGCTGCAGGACATACCGAACGTCGTCAAAATCGATCCGGCGGCCTACGAGAAATACCTAAAGGCCAAATTCATTGTTCACAGTAGTGACGGACCTCGTCTCCGTGAAGCCCAGGTGCTACTGAATGAAATACTCGAAGCAGAACCAGACTACATCCCGGCAATCAACGCGCTCTCACGCCTGTATTACCGCATCCCAAAAACCGAAGGCATGTCTCAAGAGGAAAATATTGCGGAGATTCACTTGCTTGCCGATCGGGTCATTGCGCTCGCCCCCGGAAGTATCCACGCGCTGATCTGGCAGGGCTGGCTTGCGTACGCACGAGGGGATCATCAGGCAGCCGCCGGCTACTACGAAAAGGCATTGCTTGTCGATCCAAACTCGACGTCACTACTGCGAATCGTCATTGTGCTGCTGAATTCGATTGATCGGCCGAGAGAGGCCATCGCGCTCGGCAAGTACCTGCAGCTACGTGACCCGATGTGCCAGGTGTGCGTACTCAACCTCGCCCGCGCCTATTCCCTGACTGGTCGATTCGAGGAGGCCGCACTCGAAGTACAAACGGTACTTTCATGGCACGAGCCGAACGACCACGTGTATTGGTACATAGGTCGATACTGGCTTTTTGCAGGACAACCGGGCAAGGCGTTAAAGGCGTTAGACGCGTGCCAAAAGGAATCGGGCGATGGTTTCAGTTGTGAGAGAGGAATTATCCTGGCCTTGCACGATCTTGGACGCAGGGACGAGTTTGAGATTCGGTTCAAGACGCTTTTGAGCGATGACAGCCATACAAGTCTTGTAGCAGGCATTTACGCATGGATCGGAATGAACGACGAGGCCTTCGACTGGCTAGACAAGATGCTTGCACAGGACGGGCCGGAATCCGTTCGGCGTGCCGAGTCCGAACTCTTCAGGAACCTGCGACTCGACCCGCGCTGGCCAGCGTTTGCTGAAAAGCACGGATACCGGCAAAGAGACGCCGAGGCGATCGAGTTTAATTTTGCGTTACCGCCCGGTGTGACACTCGACTAGCCTGGCAGGCAAACTATCACAAAGACTGGAGCGAATTAGGGAAGTCCGAATTCACCCCAATTAGCGTAGACTCCTGCAGCAGCTATAAATCAACGCAGGAATTTCTCAATGCTTCGTCTGAAAATCGGTTTTGTATCGCTACTGTCAGCCCTCGCGCTCGGCGCCTGTGGCACCGAATCTACGGTGTCTGGTATGCCCGCCGGACTGGATTCTTTGGTCTCAAACACGGTTTTTGAGCCGCAGGTAACATTTCTTAATGACGGCACATTGCTGATGACCTGGCGCGAGCGCACCGAATCAGGTTCCGATATTTTTGCAGCCGCCAGAACAAGCGACGGCAGATTTGGATTGCCTGTTCGCGTCAATGACGAAGCCGGCACAGTCGAGTCCTACGCGCACGATGGCATGCGCGCATCGATCGCCGTTGGCTCTGGCGCAAACATTGCGATTGCATGGGCCGATTCAAGAGCGCAAATTCGGGCGGCCATCAGCACCGACGGAGGATTGAGCTTTGCCCCGGCCGTAAGACTGGACCAGGCCGAGAAACCTGCATATCGCGCTTACCCTGCGATCAGCTTTGACGCCTCCGGCGACTTGCACGCAATCTGGATTGATTCCCGCTTTGCCGAGCCCGGCGCCGAAGAACCCGCCGATCTTTATTACGCCAAGGTGTCGGATGGCAGCGTGGCAGAGAAGAACCTGACCGAAAATCAGACACCGTCCATTTGCGGTTGCTGCCGAACATTCATAAGCGCTGAGAACGATTTTCTGACGATGACGTTTCGAAATACCACGGCCGATGGATTCCGCGACCCGGCCACAATTACCGGTACGGCCGACGGGGATTTTTCCGAGCCACAGGCTGCGAGTGATGGGCTCTGGGAATTACGCGGCTGCCCGATGGCCGGACCGATTGTCGCGGGCCAGGAAGTACTGTGGAATGACGGGTCGACGGGCAAGATGTTGGCAATGGTGTCGTCGATCTCGGAGCCGATGGCACGACGAGTATTTAGCGATGAAGAGCAAGGCGAATGGATCACCCGCCGGCCGCCACGCGCGATAACGACCGTCGACGGCAGGAACTCCTTATTGCTCCTACCCGGCTCACCCATGTCCAGACTCATCGCAAAGAACGGCGACAAATGGAACACGGTTGCGAACGACCTACCGCCCTGGGCCATGAGTGGCGCGCACGAAGATGGCAAGCTGTACCTGGTTGGCGTCCTCGAGGGCGAGTTTCAGTTTGAGACCTACATGTTTCCGTAGTTCTTTGCCTTGATGGACTAGTCCTCGGCGGCTTTCCAGTCACAAACATCGCAATTTGGATCAATGTCGAAGTCCTCGAGCACGTCGAAGATAAACCCTTGCCAGGTGCTGTTCGGCTTCCAAACCGAGTCGAGATCCTCTTTCGCATCCGCGACGTCGACACCCTCATAAATGGTTCGATACAAAAAACTAAACGTGGACGCCCGGAAATTGACCTGGCAGTGCAATAGCGTTTTCTGCGCAGGACCCGTTCGCATGACACCCGCGAATGCATAGAAGTCATTGCTCATGGGATTGCCGAAGTCGACGGCGATGTGGGCGTAATCCATACCGAGTTCCTTAACGGTTCCGTCTTCGTCGTCGATGGCGGTGTGGTCGTTAGTAAACGCGAGATAGATGACACGTTCGTAACCCGCATCGCGCACCAGTTTCAATTGCTTGGCAGTTGGCTGACCGGAGCTCGCGAACTGCGGCGAGTACACGCGGAAGTTGGAGATTTCGTCCAAATCCGCCGCCGTTGCGAGCAGTGCCGGTGCACACACGAGCAAGAGAGAACTGAAAATTGCTTTTAGCATGACTGGCTAGGAAAGCATCTGCATTACAGCGCCGACGATGCTGCCAACCGCCAATACCATGAGTGTTGCGAAACCGATCCCGAATCCTTTGCCACGGTCGCCCGCATCTTTCAGATAGCCCAGGAAATAGACGAATCGGCTGGCGATATAGATGAGGCCAATCCCGGCACCCCACGTCGGTTCGAAATAATACGAGAAAATCCACAGCGCAGGTATGAAAACAACCAACTGCTCCATCGTATTCTGGTGAATACGGAACATGCGCATGAACTCAGGGTCACCGATGATATCGGGTGCTTTTACGCCATGCTTCACGCGCATTTTCCCGGTTTGTATTCCGAAGAATACAAACTGCAACAAGGCCAGTATTGTGATTATCGCTACTAATTCCATTGACTATCTCCTGAGTTAGCGGTGACTTTTGCCGCCGCGCCGTTATTATGGCGATCATTATGCCAGCTAGCCGCTTAAATCGCCTTTTTACGGACTTTGCCGACAATGTGCTGGGCAGAATCCTGGGCCTCAAGAAACACGAGTACATCGCGGTCGCCTGGTCATTCGCCTATCTCTTCTGCGTACTTTCCTCTTATTACATTCTGCGTCCCGTACGCGAGACCATGGCCGTCGGCAGCGGTCCCGATACGATTCTGTGGCTGTTCACGGGAACCTTTGTTGTGATGCTGACCGTGACGCCGATTTTCGGCTGGGTCGCCTCACGATATCCGCGGCGACGGTTCCTGCCCTGGGTCTATCTGTTCTTCATCTCCAACATCATCATTTTCTGGGGTATTTTTTCGTTCACGGTCGACCGTGAGGTTGACCACATCTGGCTCGGCCGTGTGTTTTTCGTTTGGCTTAGTGTTTTCAACCTGTTCGTCGTCTCGGTGTTCTGGAGCTTCATGGCGGATATCTACACGCGCGAACAAGGTCGTCGTCTCTTCGGTGTTATCACTGCCGGTGGCAGTATCGGTGCACTCGCCGGAGGCATCGCGACAAGTTCGTTGGAAACATACATTGGTTTTCATAACCTGTTCCCGATCGCCGCCGTCCTGCTGATGATCGCGATTCTTTGTATTACTCGACTGCGGTCCTGGATCGAACAAAGCCCATCCCAGGCAGTGAGTACCTCCGTAACCAGCGCTAAACCGCTTGGCGGTAAGCTATTAGCCGGAGTCACGCATGTTTTCGCGTCGCGCTATTTCACGGCTATCGCAGTCTCATTGATGATCGCAAGTCTGTTGGGTACGGCCCTGTATATCTTGATGGCGCAGTTGGTCGAGCAAAACATAGCAAATGTGGGCGATAGAATAATATTCTTCGCTGACGTTAACAATGCGACGAATGCGCTCGCTCTAGTCTTGCAGCTGTTAATCGTTAAACGCGTCGTACATCGATTCGGAATTGGCGTTTCATTATCGCTAATGCCTATCGCATCGATTGTCGGATTTATAATCCTCGCAGTTGATCCTGTACTTGGCGTGATCACAGTATTCACTGTGTTACGACGCGCGCTCGGTTTCGGCTTCAGCAAGCCAACATCAGACATGCTGTACTCGGTCGTCACACCGGAAGAAAAATACAAGACCAAGAATTTCATTGACACGGCCGTGTACCGAAGTGGCGATGTCATTGCGGCACTGGCACTCAGGGTATTGGCTGCGATAGGCCTGGGTATGGCCGCGATTTCCATTGTCATGCTGCCGTTTGCAGCGCTTTGGGCAACCATATCCTTGTGGCTAGGTCGCGACTACCGCCGTCAGGCGAAAATACTCAGAGAAAACGAGGCATCGTGAATTCGAAATATTGGAACAGACGCGACGTCCTTGCGGCGGCTGGCGCACTAAGCGTACTGTCTGCACAGGGATGGGCATCGGAGCACACAATGATTAGCCGCCCAATTCCTACTAGCGACGAACAAATCCCGGTGATCGGGCTTGGCACCTACAGCGTATTCGATGTCGAAAGCACGGCTGATGAAATCGCCGCACGCAAGAGTATTGTCGACATGCTTGTGGCAGAAGGCGGCAGCGTCATCGACACATCACCCATGTATCGACGCTCGGAAAAAGTCGTTGGCGATATAGTAAAAGCGAGCAACAACCGCGATGCGTTGTTCCTCGCCACCAAGGTGTGGATCGACGGTCGCGAGGCGGGAATCGCACAAATGCAGCAGTCCGCCAATCTCATGCAGACAGAGGTCATTGACCTGATGCAGGTGCACAACCTGCGGGACACCGACGTCCACATGCGGACGATCCGCGACTGGCAGGAACAGGGTCGCATTCGTTACAGCGGGCTCACGCATTACCGCGCGGATGCACTATCCTCGCTCGAAGCCGCTATGAAGAAGACCCAGCCGGACTTCATTCAGATCAATTACTCGTTGGGCGAACGCGAGGCAGACCAGCGACTTCTGCCACTCGCAGCAGACATGGGAATTGCTGTGATCATCAACCGGCCCTATCAAAGCGGTGCATTGTTCGGCGCAGTCCGCGGACACGACCTGCCTGAGTGGGCAGCATCGTTCGCCGATAGCTGGGGACAATTTTTCCTGAAATACATCATCAGTCACCGGGCCGTCACTTGCGTTATTCCAGCAACGAGCAAGGCACATCATATGCGTGACAATCTTGCTGCAGGATTTGGCAAGCTTCCCGACTCGGCCACACGCAATCGTATGGTCGAATTCACGGCGAACCTCTAACAATGGAAAACACCGGACTATTTCGTCGGGTCGCGGCGATCTTGTACGACACACTGCTGGTCGCGGCCGTCTTGTTTATTTTCACCCTCCCGTTCATCGCTATTCGCGGTGGCGAACCCGTGGAACCGGGCAGTTTTGCCTACCAGGTCACGATGTTCATGGCGACGTATTTATTCTTTGTCGGTTTCTGGGTCCGCAAGGGACGAACCCTGGGCATGCAGTCCTGGGGTCTGCAGCTACAAGATGCTAACGATGCAATGCCATCGCTTGCCGCG
>SMWE01000134.1 GCA_004357475.1 Gammaproteobacteria bacterium | reverse complement strand
TTCCGAGGCCGGGATTGTGACTTGCGTGACGCCCGCGCGCTGCATCACTTCACCGCCCATCCCGGGTATGCGCATCTTGAGACCTTTGAGATCATCGACGGAATTGATTTCCTTGTTGAACCAGCCGGCCATCTGCACGCCTGTGTTGCCCGCCGGAAACGGAATTACGTTGAAGGGCTCATACAGTTCGCGCCATAGCTCCAGGCCGCCACCGTAATAGATCCATGCATTGATCTCATGCACTGTCTGGCCGAACGGGATGGTCGTGAAATATTGCGCAGCGGGCACCTTGCCGCGATGGTAGTAAGCAGCGTCGTGCCCCATCTGCACCGTGCCGCGACTCACAGCATCCAGGACCTCAAGAGCAGGCACCAGTTCGCCGCCAGCGAATACCTTGATCTTCAGGCGGCCGTTCGTTGCTTTTTCAATTCGCCTGACAAGGTTCTCGACACCAACGCCAAGCCCCGGTAACCCCGGCGGCCACGAGGTGACGATATTCCACGCAAAGGTCTCCCGGGATGGACCATCGGCAGGCCCGCAGTCCGCTTGCTGCTGGCCACAGGCCGTTACTGCTGCGGCCAGGCTTAAGCCACTGACAAAGTCTCTTCTTTTCATGGGGCGCGTCTCGTCACTTGTGAGTCGTTGGCCGTCCAGTGTAGTGGGCCTGAAGTGCGCTGAAAATCCCTTTCTGCTGCTGTGTTCACCCAGCAGAAGCGCCCTTTTTTCTCGATAATTGACGCATATTCCCACTAAGATTATTTTTTCAATAAAGTGGGAAAATCTCACCGCGATCCGCACGAAATCATATATTTGTGGAATTACGTGAAGAAAATCTCCACGAAAGGGCCTCGATCTTGCGACCGAGGCCCCCATCCCTGGCGCGGGAAGACAGATTTGACCGTCCCTGGCCGGCTGTTGCCCCGCCACTTGCTCCTCGCACAGCGTGGACGGGACCCTCCTCCCGCAACTACCAGCCTGCCACGAACCTGCGGCTGCTGTTGCCGGTGAAATTCGTGGATCGGCCGATAAACGCCGGTTTGTGCAGCGCTCGTCCCGTTTGGTGAGCCTTTCAAGGCCGGTATCATGGCAGCAGATGTTGCCCGGCCGATGGTTCCGGAGGAAGCTGCAGCCATGATTGCCCTTATACAGCGCGTATCAAAAGCCCGTGTAACAGTGGATGGCGCAGCAGTTGGCGCGATCGGGCCTGGCTTGCTCGCGCTTATTGCGGTGCAGCCGGATGATGCGCCTGCGACAGCGGCGCGACTCGCAGCAAGGGTGCTCAGCTACCGGGTGTTTTCCGATGCAGAGGGTCGCATGAACAAAAGCCTGCTGGATGAAGGGCTCGCCCTGCTGGCCGTACCACAGTTCACGCTGGCAGCTGACACCAGGAAGGGTACCAGGGCCAGTTTCACAGGTGCCGCATTACCTGAACTCGGCAGGGAGTTATTTGACCAGTTCGTGGTCGAATGCAGTAAGCGGCTGGCAGCCGTTGAAACCGGGCGGTTTGGGACCCATATGAAAGTATCACTGGAAAACGACGGCCCCGTTACGTTCTGGCTGGAGGCGTGATCTGTGAACGTTTTTATTGCGTTGGCGGGGTATCATGAACATAATTCGCCCCCGCTCGAGCCACAGAGACGGAAACAAAGCCTGACACTATAGAGGGGCTCCGCCCCAGGAGTTTTGAAGATGTTTGCCAACATCGGCCCGGTCCAACTATTGATCGTTCTTGTCATCGTGCTCGCTATTTTCGGCACCAAGCGGCTGCGCACACTCGGCTCCGATCTCGGCAGCGCCGTCAAGGGATTTCGGTCTGCAATCAATGAAGCCGAGAAAGAACCCACCGAACAGATCGGCGACCAGTCAAGTGACGCAAGTTTTGACAACACGCCGGTCGATGAGCCCAGCAAAGAAAAGCACAGTTAGACAGGCATACTGCGATGTTCGGAATCGGGTTTTTTGAGCTGATCATTCTGTCCCTGATCGGGCTCATCGTATTGGGCCCGGAGCGTTTGCCGCGCGTGGCCAATCAACTCGGCAACTGGCTGGGTCAGGCGCGTCGCATGACGCGCGTCATGAAACGCCAGCTTGAAGATGAACTCAACTTCGAAAAAGACCTGAACATAAAGCCGCCCAATCGCGAACCCTCTTCACAACCAGGCTACGTTCCACCGCGCGACGACGACGATTTTTCTGAGGCACATGAAGACGGCCACGCCGGCACCGGCGTTGGTAACCACGAGCTCTCCGAAGATGATGACGATCTTGCGGATACTACGGTAGATCGAGGCAAAAAAGAGTCGCGTGCAGAGGAAATAGCAGAGACCGCCGACGCGGCGGCGCCAGAAGAAGAAAAAGCCCAAAAAACCTTGTGACCGAAGAACAAGAAACCGAGAGCACCGAGGAAGATTCCGAGCCTCTTGCGGAAGGTACGCTGCTATCTCACCTGGTTGAGCTGCGCAGCAGGCTACTCAAGGTTTCCGCGGCGGTCGTCGTCGTGTTCGTGGCTCTGCTGCCGTTCTCGACCCGCATATTTACTCTCGTCTCGGAACCGCTGCGCGCCGTACTTCCGGGTGGCGCGATGATCGCCACGCAGGTTGCCTCGCCATTGCTCACTCCATTCAAGTTGACATTTTTTGTGGCGCTGTTTATCGCGATGCCGATTGTGCTCTACCAGATCTGGGCCTTCGTTGCGCCCGGCTTGTATAAGAAGGAAAAACGCTTTGCGATTCCGTTGCTCGCCTCCAGCATATTTCTGTTTTATCTTGGCATCGCGTTTGCCTACTTCGTCGTCTTTCCGCTGATGTTCAGATTCTTCACCGCGGTAGCGCCGGAAGGTGTCGAGGTTCAGACTGATATCACGCAGTTCCTCGATTTCATAACGACGATTGTATTCGCCTTCGGCATCGCGTTCGAAGTGCCGGTCGCAACGGTTCTTGTTGTCTGGACCGGTCTGACCTCCCCCGCAAAACTCTCGAAAGCGCGCCCCTATGTATTCCTTGGCGCCTTCATCATGGGCATGTTCCTGACACCGCCTGACGTCATCAGCCAGACCTTACTCGCTGTGCCGGTTTACCTGCTGTTTGAGCTCGGCATCCTGATGTCGAAGATCTTCGTACGCAGGGACGACGACAAAGAAGAAGTTCCGCCGGCTGACCAGTAGGAGCCTGCCCCAGCGGGCGGATCGACCTAATTCGCCCGCTGGGGCGGGCTTGTATGGTAACTCCTGCCCGAAATCTGGATGATTGAAGGCGCCGGGGAGGGAGGGACCGTTAGCGGACTTCTGCGATCAGTCGTTGATAAATTCCCGCCATTCGCTGTGGTCGGGTTTTGCCGTCACCAGGCTGACGATAAGCAGCGTAAGAACAGAAATGATGACTGACGGAATTGCGATGTAGTCCGTGTCCATCG
The DNA here is from genome assembly GCA_004357475.1 of Gammaproteobacteria bacterium. GTDB lineage: Bacteria > Pseudomonadota > Gammaproteobacteria > Steroidobacterales > Woeseiaceae > SZUA-117. The sequence continues at coordinate 25,853 of SMWE01000134.1, read as the reverse complement.
GGAATGAGATGCCCAGGACTTGTGGTCCTTCCGCGCTACCCTTGTAAATCGAATTCATTGCCGTAATGCCAATTACCGTGATCATCCCGGAGGCAATGGATGCCAATCCACCCATGCGGGTTACGCGTTTCCAGAAGAATGCCGCCATCAACGCGGGTGCCAGTGACGCGCCAATCATGGTGTAGGAGATCAGCGCCATCTCCAGGATGGTCTCGAACTGGCTCATCATCAGGAATGCCAGTACGCCAATGACAATGATGGTGACGCGTTGTATGACGACAATTTGTTTCGGGCTCGCGTTCTTGTAGATGAATGCCTGGATGATATCTCTGGTCACGTTTGTCGAGGTCACCATCAGGAAAGTATTGCCGGTAGAAATGATGATTGCGGCGCCTGCGGCGAGCAATAACGAGCCAATGAGCACAGGCAGCTGTTCGAAACCGATACGCAGGATAATTTCCTCGGCCATCGCGCGATTTATCGAACCGTCGGCCAGGAAGAAGCGCGGGTCATCTGCGTAGATTGCGAAGCCGACCAGCGCGATAAGCATCATCAGTAATTCAACCAGTACGACGCCAATGAACATACCAAGGACAGCCTTCTTCGCATTCGCTGCGTTATCTGCTGAAGAAAACTTCTGGTACATGCTGCTTTCGCTCATTAACAACAGGAACGTCGGCAGCGCAATACCAACCACCCAGACAAAGTCGTGGTCGCCAAATAGTGACAGATGGCTTGGTGCGGCTGCGTCAATCGTTGCGATCACCGCATCAATGCCGCCGTGCGACGAGATCGCGAAGGGAAGTGTGACGATCATCGCGAGCAGCATTATTATGCCATTGAAAATGTCGATCGAGACAATGGAAACCATGCCGGCCAGCACTGTGAAACCGACGATCAGTGCACAAGCGATCAGCATGCCTTGCTCTGGCGTAATCGAGCCCTCCGAGAGAATCGCGATGAATCGGCCACCGCCTTTGAACTGATATCCGGCGATCACCATGTAGGCAATAATGATTGTGATCGTGCCCAGCACCTTGGCCGCCTGGCTGTAGCGTTTTTCGAGCAGGTCCGTCAGCGTATATTGAGCGATGCGGCGCACTCTTGCGGCAATCATGTAAATCACGAGTATCCCGACCCATGCGCCGGCGGAAAACCAAAGCTCTGAAATGCCGGTTCGAAACGTAAGGCCAGCAGTACCGAACAGACTGCCAGACCCGATCCAGGTACAGACCAGTGTTGCGACCAGCATGTAGACCGGAACGCTGCGACCGGCGACTATAAAATCGTCCGCGGACTTGACGGTGCGGCTCTTATGGACGGCAACGCCGATCAGAATCAGTACATAGCTTGCGACAAAGATCGTGTGGGTCATTTTCGTAACTCTCTATTTCTGATGCGGGTCGCGTGGAAAAGCCCTTCGCAGTCGCCATTTATTGTAAGAGTTTGTCCATCAGGACACTGGCAGAACAAAAGGTACCACAGGATTGCCCGCAACCCGCGCCCGGGGTTGATAGGCATAACTGTGTCATTTGGCTAGAATGCGCAGTCAATGCCTGAAGTGCTGATGCGCTCTTCGACAACGTCACCAGAATAAGAACGGGAGGGGTCCATGAATTCACCGTCTGTACCGCCACAGCTTACGGTAAAAGCGATTTTGCTCGGCATCATCCTGTCGGTAGTGCTGGCAGGTGCAAATGCCTACCTTGGTTTGTTCGCTGGCTTGACGGTGTCCGCGTCTATTCCGGCGGCAGTCATTTCAATGGCAATTCTCAGGATGTTCAAGAACTCGAATATTCTTGAGAACAACATTGTGCAGACGGCCGCATCTGCTGGAGAATCTTTGGCCGCCGGTGTCGTGTTTACAATTCCCGCACTCGTTTTATTGGGTTACTGGAGCGTGTTCGACTACTGGTGGATCACGGCCATCGCAGGGATCGGCGGCTTGCTCGGCGTATTGTTCACTATCCCGCTGCGCAGATCGCTGATTGTCGAGCAGCAACTCGCGTTCCCGGAAGGCAAGGCCACAGCGGAGGTTCTCAAGGTTGGACAGGACCCGTCATCGGGTGTCAAGTACCTCGGCATGGCGGCGCTGGCAGGTGCTCTCGTCAAGTTCTGCTCAACCGGGCTCAAACTCCTGCCGGGTACGGCGCAGGCAGGAACCTACGTGGGTCAGAGTACTATTGGATATATGGGCATCAACCTGTCACCGGCGCTGATCAGCGTTGGTTACATTGTTGGCCTGAATATCGCTGTGCTGGTTTTTGCCGGCGGTGCTATTTCCTGGCACATCGCCATTCCGATTTTCTCAACATTTTTCCTTGACAGCAGCCCGGAACTTGCCGCGATGCATGCATCGGGTGCAACCGCCGAAGAACTTGCCGGCGCAATCTGGAGTCAACAGGTGCGTTATCTCGGTGTTGGTGCAATGGTTGTCGGCGGCACATGGGCGCTGGTATCCATGCGTGGCTCGCTACTGGATGGCATCAAGAGCGGCCTCACACAATATCGCAGCGGTTCGACCGTTGTCACCGACCATACCGATATGGATATGCCGATGAAGTACGTGCTGATCGGTATCAGTGTCTTCGTCATTCCAATCTTCATGCTTTATCAAAGTATTGTGGCAAGTGTCGGCATCGGACTTGTGATGACCGTCATCATGGTGATTGCCGGATTCCTGTTTAGCTCGGTTGCCGCGTACATGGCTGGCCTGGTCGGGTCATCAAACAATCCGATATCCGGAGTCACGATTGCAACGATTCTGCTCGCGTCTATGATACTGCTGGCATTGATGGGTCCGGAAGCAACGGTAGGACCGCCGGCAGCAATCATGATTGGTGGAGTCGTCGCGTGCGCGGCGGCAATCTCCGGCGATAATATGCAGGATCTTAAGGCTGGTTACATCGTCGGTGCCACGCCCTGGAAGCAACAGCTTATGCAGGGTGTTGGCGTCGTGTCGTCAGTACTGGTCATGGCGCCGATCCTGAACTTATTGCTGCAGGCCTACGGTATCGGCGCGCCGACGGCTGAGCACCCTGATCCGCTTACCGCGCCACAGGCTACTTTGATGGCTTCGGTAGCGCAGGGAGTTTTTAAGGGCGGGCTTCCCTGGGCCATGGTGATTATCGGTGGAGTAATCGGTGCCATCGTAATTGCGACGGATGAAATCCTGAAGTCCAGGGGTTCGACCTTTCGTACACCGGTACTCGCGGTGGCCGTGGGCATTTACCTGCCGCTGGAATTGTCTTCCGCCATTTTCGTTGGCGGCTTGATCGCTCATTTTGCCCAAAAGGCGCACGCGAGACGTGGCGTGGATGGCGAAAAGAGCATGCGGCATGGGATGTTGTTTGCGGCAGGACTTATTACCGGTGAAGCGCTCGTCGGCATTTTCATGGCAATACCGATCGTGAAATCCGGCAATCCTGATGTGTTTGCGCTTAGTGAGGCGATGCAATTTGGTGGGCGTGTTGGCCTGGTCATTATTGCGGCGGTTGTCATCTGGATGTATCGGGTTGCCTCCGCAAACGAGACTTAGTGCCCTGCCCCGCCTGCCTTATGCTTACTGCCCCAGGCAAACTCCAGCGTAAGCGAGCGTCTGACCGGCGTTTTCGAGCCGGCAATCGTTTTCGTAGGTAACGCCGTCGAGGCCGCAAACCGGCAGGTAAACACGCGGACAGTTGCGTCCCTGTGACTGGCAGAGACCGGCGTGCCGGATGCGCGCACCGGCACGTTCTGCGAGGCAGGCGTTACCGTAGGTCAGGTCGTCGGCTGCGCAGACAGGAATATACATCTGTGGACATGGCCGCGTATTGCAGCCGCCTTCCGTTACAGTTTCGAAACCGGCGCCGAGCGCCTCACAGGCATTCGCATAGGTTTCGCCATCCGAGGCACAAACAGGCATGTAGATATTCGGACAGTTGTTTACATCGCAGGCGCCGGCGCTTTGCACGGCAATGCGACTGGCGTCTGCTTCACAATGGTTAGCGTAGGTGCGACCATTAACACCACAAACCGGGTCATAGTTACGCGGGCATCCGGTCGTTTCACAGGCACCGAGTCCTGCAATTTCGACACCCTCTGCACTCGCATAACAGACATTGCTGTAGCTGATGCCGTCGACGCCGCAAACTGGTTCAAAGTCTTCGCTACAACTTTCGATATCAGAGGCACAAATCCCGACTGACGCAATTTCTACTCCAAATCCGCTTGCCAGGCACTCATTGCTGTAAGTGTTGCCATCCACACCACAAACCGGCTCGAAATTATCGGCGCAAACCAGGTCACCAGCACAGGCTCCCGTTGATGCCACCTCCATGCCGGTCGCTATGGCAATGCACTCGTTATCGTATGTATTACCATCCACGCCGCATACGGGATCAATTTCCTGCGGGCAACCGAGCGACGCCGCGTCGGGTTCCCCTGTCTGGATAACGCACTCACCCATACTGGCGATCTCGACGCCCGCTGCGCCAGCGACACAGTCGTTACTGTAGGTTTTGCCGTCGACGCCGCAAACCGGGTCGTACTGCATCGTGCAGGCAACCGAATCTTTGGCCTGTGCCAGCAGGAACGGCGACTCTGCATCCGCCATGGCAGTAACAGAGAAACCAACCAGTAACAACAGGCTGATTAAGAATTTCAATGGATTGATCATCGTCAAATTTGTTGTGGACCTTGCGGGTTCAGATGCAGTCCGCCAATGCAGGTTCAATTTGCTGCTGCACTGCCCCAGTAGTTGTAACAAAGAACCTTCGCGCCGGGAATATACATCCTCTCGTCCACTTTGATAGCAAACCCACCCTCATTGATGAGCGCCGGTATGTCGCGATTCATGTTGCAGCCACCGGCAATCCTGCTCCAGGCCGGATTCAGCCGCTTTTGCCAGCGCCGCACGTTTTTGTCAGGGGCCCTCCCATGCTCACAAAAGAGCAATCGCCCCCCAGGCCTCAGAACACGGCGCATTCCTTCAAGCGCCGCTTTCGTATCCGGAATCGTACACAAAGTGTAGGTCATAAGTATGGTGTCAATACTGTTGTCATCCAGCGGGATCTGTTCGCCCGGTAAATCAATGAACTCTATGTCCATATCGGTCTCGTCAACGGCCGGTTGTGCTTTGCGCCGCATTCCTGCCGAAGGTTCCAGTGCCCAGATCTTTCTGACCTTCGTCCGATCGTAGTAGGGCACATTGAGACCGCTGCCGAAACCGATTTCCAGGATCTCTCCCTCGGCCTCCGGCACGATCTTTTGCCGTTGTTTTTGATTCGGGCTCGCGGAACAGGCGAAGTTGATCATGTGCGGCAGTATTCGTTCTTCATACCAGCTCAATCTATGTCCCCTCTTTCGAATAAAGGTTCAACATGTTGCTCCGCTTCTACGCCTTCTTGCGTACTTGTTAACATTTCATTCCTCATCGAGATATAAGTGCTGATACCGACGAGTTCGAATCCTTCGTCCGCCAGCTTGGGCAGCTCGCCCTCCAGCATCGTCAGCGTCGCCGGGTACGGGTGACCGATGCCAACAGCGAAGCCTCGTTGCCTCGCCAGTTTCTTCAGCCGCCTGAATTCCCGCTGCACGGTGCCAGGTGCCTGATCGGGGTCGAGGAAAACATCGCGCCTGACAGCGGGCACGCCCGCCTCATGCGCCAGTTTGAGCGCGATGCTTGCGGGTGTCGTATAGCTGTCCACGAAAAAGAGGTCACCACGAAGCCGGATCTCCTCCATCAGCCAGGCCATGTGCCCCGGGTGCTGGGTTAGCAAACTGCCACGGTGGTTGTTAATGCCGATGACATGCGGCACCGATTCGAAATCTTCTGCAAACGTACTCGCAAACTGCCGGCGGGTCATGTCCAGCAGCAAACCACCCGGCTCCTCGCTTGCCGCTTGTGTTACCGATTGGAGTGGAAGATGCAACAGTACTTCCTTGCCCCTCGCGTGCGCCATTTCTGCCAGCGCTTCGCCCCTTGGTGTAGCGGGCAACACCGCGTAGGCCACCGGGCCTGGTAATTGCAAAGCGCGCTCGCCGGCGGCCAGTCCGTAGCCGAGGTCGTCAATAATGATGGCAATGCGCGGCATCGTGTGCGAACCATCGGCCAGCGCCAGGACGCTGATAGCACTCAGGGTTATGCGCCAGAGGGTCATCACCTGGTGTTGGATCAAAGCGCCTGTGAATGCATGACTCGCTGATTGCGAATCTGCTCGAGCGCCTCGATCAACTGCGCGTCGTTCTCACGATCGACGGTAGCGCTAGCGCTCGACCCCGGATATTCACCGGACCCCTCAACCACGATGTCCGGTACGATGCCGATCTCGTGAATCGAGTCGCCAGAGGGGGTGTAGTAATGAGACGTCGTGAGCTTGATTGCACGCCCTCTCGACAGCGGTATCACCGTCTGCACAAGACCCTTGCCAAAAGTTGTTGTGCCGATGATCATCGCCCGTTCATGGTCCTGCAACGCGCCCGCCACAATTTCGGAAGCAGACGCTGATCCGCCATTCACCAGCACCACGACGGTGCCGCCGTCCATAACGTCGCCGATTTCTGCATAGCGTCTGAAACGGGATTCCGGCGTTCTTCCTTCTGCGGTAACGATAATTCCTTCATCGAGGAACAGGTCGGAAACCTCAACCGCTGAATCGAGGATGCCACCCGGATTGTTTCGCAAATCAAGAATCAGCCCGGTAAGCATATCGCCGGTCTGCTCCTGAACCTCGTCCGTCATTTCATCAATCGCACGACTCAATTCATCTGCGGTGGATTCGTTGAATTGGCTTAAGCGAACATAACCATACGACGGCTGCAGAAGTTCATAGCGCACGCTTGCGATTTTTATTTTCTGCCGAGTCAGGTGAAACGTCAGCGGATCATCATAGTTCTGGCGGCGTACCCTGATTGTTACCGGCGTGCCAGGCTGCCCGCGCATTTTGCCAATCGCGTCGTTCAGCCGGTCATTGCGCACCGATACGCCATCAATTTCAATAATCTCATCACCGCTTTCGATGCCGGCACGCTGCGCCGGCGTATCGTCAATCGGCGAAATGACCAGGATCGCGCCTTCATGCGTGCTGACTTCCAAACCCACGCCCGAGTACCTGCCCCGGGTGCTGTTACGAATTTCCCGGTACTCCTCCGCATCCAGAAATTCCGAGTGCCGGTCGAGTGCCGAGACCATGCCGCGAACCGCACTGTCCATGAGTTCCTTATCACCGATCGGCTCCACGTAATCGCGACGGACGCGCTGCATGACTTCTGCGATCAGGCGCGTTTGCTCCCAGCTCAGCTCTGTGTTGTCCAGGGCGTTCCTGTTGGCCACAAAACCGCCGCCCAGCGACAGGCTCAGGCCCATGATCGTGCCGATGACCAGGACGAGAATACCCCGGGTTTTCAATGACATGCAATTCTCCTGGCGTTATTGCCCGGGCCTTTGCGGGCGCCGCTAGCGGCTCGACGGTAGCATAGCAAGATGCCGCATGCCGCGCTGTGAAACGCAGACTAATGAACTGTTGGCTGCCTGGTCACCCAGGATCGGGGATTCAACGTTTTGGTACCCTGGCGAATCTCGAAGTAAAGCCCGGAGCGGACTTGCCCGCCGCTGTCACCGACGGTCGCAATCACATCGCCGGGAGCCACCCAGTCGCCGACGATTTTGAGCGTCGTTTCGTTGTAACCATACAGCGTCATGTAACCCTCGCCGTGATCAACGATAACCAGCAGCCCCATGCCAGCTAACCAATCCGCGAAAATCACGCGGCCATGATAGACCGCACGGATTTCACGCCCACGCGGTGCGGCCAAGACAACACCGTGCCACTTCAGGTGGCCGCTGGCACGCGGTTGACCGAAGTCATGCAGCAGGCTACCGGCGATCGGCCAAGTGAGACGGCCTTTCAAATCACGGAACGGTTCCTCCGAGGTAATCGGATAGTCTGAAAGAATGGTGGTGAGTTCGGCAATCAACCTTGCAAGGTCCTGTTCCTGTGCGGCAAGCCGCTCGATCTCCGAACCTTCCTGTGCGATTTTGAATTGCAGTGTGGTTAACAGGCCCTGCCTTTTTTCCTGCGCTGTCTTGAGTTCCCTCAAGTCGGCGGTGCGCGCGCGCGCCAGACCGCCAAGCCTGATCTCCTCGGCAGCCGCCTGTTCCCTGAGATCGCCAAGCTCGCGAATATGGCCGTTGACCGCATCGATATTTTCGCTGCGAAATTCACTGAAATACCGGTAGTAGGTCATGAGCCTGCCGAGCGTTGCCGGATCATGCTGGTTAAGCAGCAGCTTCATGCGTTCCTGCTGACCGCTGGTATAGGCAGACCGCACCTGGGCCGCGAGCTGCCGCGATTCTTCCGCAAGCTCAGTCGCTTTGACTTCAAGGCGCCCGTCCAGCTCAGCCTTTTTCTTCCGACTAAAAGCGTGCTGCCGCTCGAGTTCCCTTAAATGCAGTCGCGTTTCGGAGATGCGGACCTCAGCCGCCTGCAGTTCCCCGGTAATCCTGTCGCGAGCCGCCGCCCTTCTGTCCATACTCTGCTTGAGGCGGCTGATCTGTTCGCGAACCTCCTCGAGTTCCTGTTCCTTGATCTGCGTCAGGTCCGACTCCTGCGCGAGCGCGCCGGACATGAAAGCGGCAAGGGCCAGGATACGGATCAGGCGAATGCGGATATGGCTTGTCATCGCGCCAAAGTGTAAGTCCAATACACTGTCGTGTACCAGTCTGCCGAAGAAATCCTTAAGCCCCGGCTCATCCACCGCGGCGCACTGGTATACTGGTCGTTTCCGACACGCCAACAGTAGCGTAAGACTTAAGAACAGTAATTAATGGACACCTACCTCGAATTCGCCGCCAACCACACGCTGCTGGTCGCCGCACTCCTTTTCAGTTTTTTCCTGGTGATCTTCGTGGAGCTTAAGCGAAAGGCGCAGGGAATCACCAACATCGAACCGCAGGATGCCGTCAAGCTTATTAATGCAGACGCGGTTGTTCTCGACCTCCGTAGCAATGAAGCGTTCGCCCGGGGACATATTGTTAATGCAAAGAACATTCCTTCGGACGAGTTAACCGCCAACCAGGACAAGTTCAAGAAGTACAAATCACGCCCGATACTCGCCGTGTGCGATGCCGGCGTCGCCTCATCACGTGCAGTCGATACACTACGTAAGGCGGGTCTTGAGAATGTCTATGGTTTGAAGGGTGGTATTGCAGCGTGGACTCAAGCCAATCTGCCGCTCGTCACTGCGAAAAAGACGAAAAATAAGAAGTAACAGGCAGTAGCACGCGGCATTGACTGGTTCCTGATGAACACAAGCCCGCACATTACTATCTATGGATCTGACACCTGTGCCTATTGCACCGCAGCCCGCATGCTGTTGAAAAAAAAGGGACTCACATACGATGATGTGCTGGTTTCGAAGGACCCGAAAAAACGCCAGGAAATGATTACGCGCAGTGGCAGTCCGTCCGTTCCGCAGATATTCATTGGCGAACAGGCCATAGGTGGCTTCGACGAGCTTTATGCGCTCGAAAAAAACGGTGAACTCGACCGTTTGCTCGGCCTGGAAGCATGAGCAAGAAGACTGAACTCATTAGCAGGAATAAACAATGGCAGATCAGGATCAAAACACACCTCAGAAACAGATTGCGATTCAAAAAATTTATGTAAAGGATTTTTCTTTTGAATCTCCGCACACGCCCGAAGTATTTTCGAGATCGGACTGGTCACCGAAGACCAATCTCAACCTGCGCAGCAGCCATACGACGGGGTCGGACAATAACCACGAAGTTATTTTGACAATCACCATCGAAGCGAAGGAAGGCGACCAGACTTTCTTCCTGGTTGAATTACAGCAGGCGGGCCTGTTCCGCATAGCGGGCTACGATGAAGACGAATTCAAAGCCATCGTCGGCAGCTACTGCCCGAACATACTGTTCCCGTACGCACGCGAATCTGTGGCCAATATTGTGTCCAAGGGCGGTTTTCCCGAATTTCTGCTGCAACCGATCAACTTCGACGCCCTGTATGCGCAGGGTATGGCACAAGCCCGGGCAAAATCACAGGAGCAGCCTGCAGCCGCGGGCAGCAATGGCGGGGGCAACGGAGGTAGCGCCTAATCAGCGGTACAGCGATGCAAGCGCTCGATCAGCCGATCGCAGTTATCGGTGCCGGCTCCTGGGGCACGGCGCTGGCATTGCAATTCGCGCGCAGCGGCCGGGAAATTCGCTTGTGGGGCCGCGACGCGGAGCAGCTTGCAGCAATCAACGCCGACGGCGTTAACAGGCGCTATTTGCCGGATGTGCCTTTTCCCGGGAATCTGCGTGTTGAAGCAGACCTCGGGACATGTCTCGATGGTGTCAAGGACATCCTGATTGCCGTGCCCAGTCACGGCCTGCGTGAAACCCTGATCAAAGTGCAGCCGCTACTCGATAGTTCCGCGAGGATCTGTTGGGCGACCAAGGGTTTCGAACTGAGTACGGGCAAACTTCCGCACCAGGTCGCTGGCGAAGTCCTGGGCGACGATTGCGCAATGGCCGTTTTGTCCGGCCCGACATTTGCTAAAGAAGTGGGCGCCGGCCTGCCAACCGCAATGACGATTGCTGCGACCGATGCAGAATTTGCAAACGACCTCGCGGCGGCGCTTTCCGGTGACAGTTTCAGGGCCTACACATCCGGAGACATGATTGGTGTTGAAGTCGGTGGCGCTGTTAAAAATGTACTCGCCATCGGGGCCGGCATTTCCGATGGACTCGGCTTTGGCGCCAATACACGCATTGCCCTTATCAATCGCGGCCTGGTCGAAATGACGCGACTCGGCGTGGCACTCGGCGCCAATCAGGATACTTTCATGGGCCTGGCCGGCATGGGCGATCTCGTGCTGACCTGCACGGATAATCTTTCGCGCAACCGGCGCATGGGTCTTGCGCTTGCCGGCGGCAAGTCGATTGAAGAGGCGCAGGAAAAAATACAACAGGTGGTAGAAGGTGTGCTGGCCGCGAAAGCTGTCAAGCAGGTTGCTGACCGGATGTCGGTCGAGATGCCGATTTCCCAGCAGATCTACCGTATTCTTTATGAAGGTCTTGCACCGCGAGAAGCAGTTGTCGCTTTGATGGGCCGGGCGCTGAAACCCGAATAGTAAGACCGCTTCTAGTCGCCTCCTGCAAAACCGGCTTGCCGCCAGGCTTCGTAAATGATTATCGCCGCCGCATTTGACAGATTCAGGCTGCGATTGTCTGGCTGCATCGGCAACCGCAGTGTTTGTTCTGCCGGCAGTGAATCAAGCACCGCCTTCGGCAGGCCGCGCGTTTCCGGCCCGAACAGGAACGCATCGCCGGGGCTGAATTGTGCGTGTGAATAGCGGGTGGCGCCGCGCGTGCTGAGCGCAAATAGCCGGGGTTCGCTCAGCGCCTGCAGGCAGTCCTCGAGATTCTCGTGCACTGCTACATCTGCAAACTCGCGATAGTCCAACCCGGCGCGTTTCAGCCTTGGTTCGTCCAGTTCGAACCCCAGCGGCTCAATCAGGTGCAGACCGGTCCCGGTGTTTGCGCACAGGCGTATTATGTTGCCCGTGTTAGGTGGTATTTCCGGCTGGTAAAGTATCAGGCTGAACATCGTGCTCACATTTTGCATCACTTATGACCGCAATGCTGTGTATGATCGCGCCAGAGTTTCAGTACCCGAATGAATGACCTATGGCTGTAGCGTTCAAGCCGGAGCAAAGTCCGCTAAGCGTTGATTATTGCGGGCTCTCTCTGAACTCGCCGATCGTTCTCCTGTCCGGCTGTGTTGGCTTTGGTGAGGAGTACACGCGCATTGAAGGTTTTTCCAACCGCGATGTCGGCGCCGTGGTACTGAAAGGAACGACTCGCGAGCCACGCCTCGGCAACAATCCACACCGTGTTTATGAAACGCCGATGGGCATGCTGAATGCGATCGGTCTGCAGAACCCGGGGATGGACGTCGTCGTCGACGAAATCCTGCCCGGCCTCGATTTCTCCGAAACCCGCTTCATTGCCAATGTCTGCGGTTCTACCATCGAGGATTACGCAACCGTTACCAAGCGGTTCGACGACTCAGCAATCGACGCCATCGAGATCAACATTTCCTGCCCGAACATCAAGGAAGGCGGCGTCCATTTCGGCAACTATCCTGAAATGTCGGCGCGTGTCGTCGAAGCCTGCCGCCGCCAGACGAGCAAACCTATCATCACCAAACTGTCACCCAACCAGACAGACATCCGGGAGAACGCGCGTCTTTGCATCGAGGCGGGTACCGACGGCTTGGCCGTTATCAACACGATCATGGGTATGGCAATCGACATTGAGGAGCGAAAGCCGATCATCGACAACGTGCGCGGCGGCTTGTCGGGACCGGCGATAAAACCGATTGCCCTTCTCAAGGTGCAGCAGGTCTATGAGGTTGCTGGCCCCAAAAATATTCCCATCATCGGCCAGGGTGGAATTACAACGCCGGACGATGCGATCGAGTTTCTAATCGCTGGCGCCGCAACGATTGGCGTTGGAACAGCACTGTTCTACGATCCATTCGCCTGCGAAAAGATAAATTCCAGACTGATACAATACCTTGAGCACCACGAAATGGCGTCTGTATCCGATCTAGTGGGATCATTGCAACACTAGGCAGTTGCCGGGGGAAATCTCATTTCCATCCTCGCTGAGATCAAGCGACGAAATATGTTGCGGGTCGCAGTAGTGTACCTCGCTGCGGCCTGGCTCTTGTTGCAGGTTGTGGCGACAATCGCCCCAATTCTTGGCCTGCCAGACTCATTACAGAGGATTGTGCTCGTATTGATCGCGATCGGATTTCCGGTTGCATTGATCCTCGCCTGGGTGCTTGAGCTGACGCCATCCGGATTAAAACGTGACAGCGACGCCGAAATACCGGGCAGGTCCAACCGTCAGACACTGGACAATGTCATCATCGTTACGCTCGCGGCTGCCGTCGTGTACTTCGTTGCCGACAAATTCATATTTGGTGATGCCCCCGCCGAGCGAAGCATTGCTCGATCAGTTGCCGTCTTGCCGTTCACGAACATGACTCAGGATGAGTCCAATGAGCCCTTCCTACTCGGTATTCATGATGACCTGCTGACTCACCTTTCCAGAATCAAGTCGGTGCGGACAGTATCGCGAACTTCGATGCTGCAGTACCGGGGAACGACCAAGACGATTCCGCAAATCGCGGACGAACTCAATGTCGCAACAATACTTGAGGGCAGCGTGCAGCGATCAGGCGACCGGATTCGAATCAATGTGCAGCTTATCGACGCGGAGCTGGACGAACATATCTGGGCCGAGACGTATGACAGAGAGTTGACGGCAGCGAATGTTTTTGAGATCCAGAGTGAAATCGCAACCGCCATTGCCAGTGAGCTTCGAGCGGCGCTGACTCCGAAAGAGTTGCAAAGACTCGGCGCCGTGCCAACACAAAGCATTGACGCACTGGATACTTACTTCGTTGGCAAGCAACTTCTCGAAGAGCGGACGCGCGAATCCCTGACGGTGGCACTCGAGTACTTCGAAAGAACGGTTGAGCTCGATCCTGGCTTCGCCCTCGGCTGGGCGGGGCTTGCTGACGCAGCTATGTTGCTTCCTGAATACTCGGCATCTGCAGATCGAAAAGCGCTTCGTCTCCGCTCCGACGAAGCTGTTGCACGGGCCATGGCCATTGATGCCGATCTGCCGTTTGTCAGTAGCACCATCGCCTGGTCCAAACTTATTCGCGATTATGACTGGGCGGGCGCCGAGAAGACTTTCAGAAATGCCCTGTTGGTCCAGCAAGACAACACCAACGTGTTGCACTGGCTGTCACATACAGTGTCGTGGCAGGGTCGCCACGAGGAGGCACTCAAACACGCTCGGCGTGCGGCCGAGATCGAACCAGACTCCCAACTGATGCTGATGAATCTCGCCTACATCCTGATCGACGCGCTGCAATACGACGAAGCGCTGGCGATCGCAAGTCGGACGGGTAGCCTGGACCCGGGCTACACCGCCTTGCGACGCAATCTCTATTTGCACGAACTGCGCGCCGGGCACACGGAAGATGGGGCTGCATCGTTCGTAACTTACACTACGCTCGCCGGCGGTGACCCTGTGGCGGCGTGGGAGATTGGCGACATGTTCATCGCCTATGCCAATGATGGAACGGTCGGTAACGTGTCGGCGGATCTGATCAGCCGCGCATTGCTCGGCAGCGAAGACCTTGGCCAGGTGCTTGCCTTCGTCGGCGACGGCGAAGGAGCGCTGCGCGCCCTGCAGCAGGCCACCGACGATCGATCCGGGTCGCGCAGTGTACTTAGCATGAAGATAAATCCCGCTTACGATTTCATTCGTGACGACCCGCGCTTCACCGATCTGCTCAAGCAGATCGGGTTAGCCAAATAAATTAGAAAATGGGGCAGATCCCTTGCTACGAATCCTGCCATTGAATCGCCCGCCGAGGCGGGCGATTCCTATTCGAGATTAAGAGAGCGAATCTTTCGCGCCAATGTATTCCGGCCCCAACCAAGGAGTTTCGCTGCCTGTTGCCGATGTCCCTTCGCCTGGTCGAGCGCGATTCTTATCAGGGTCTTTTCGAACTCCGGAAGCGCCGCTTCGATGAGCGGGCTTTGCTCCTCGGAACCGAGTTCCTGCTCTGCCCAGTAAGCGAGGCTTTGTGTCCATTCCTGCTGCGCACCTTTGCCGGCCAACCCGCCCAGGTCTTCCGGAATGTCCATTGCCGAGATGACGCCGCCCGGCGCGATCACGTTCATTCGCCGGGTTACATTAACCAGCTGCCGTACATTTCCCGGCCATTCGTAACTTTGCAGAATTTCCATTGCCTCGCTGTTCAGCGTTTTTACCGGTATATCGAGTTCCCTGGCCGCGTCGTTCATGTAATGGCGCAGCAACAGCGGTATATCCTGGCGCCGCTGGCGCAGCGGCGGTGTATTGATACGCATAACATTCAACCGGTGGTACAGATCTTCGCGAAAACGACCTTCTTCGACAGCCCGCGGCAGATCCTGATTTGTTGCAGCAATGACGCGGACATCCACCTTGACCGAGGTCTGTCCGCCGACGCGATAGAACTCACTTTCTGCCAGCACGCGCAATAAACGTGTCTGCAAGGCCGGCGACATGTCGCCGATCTCGTCGAGAAACAGAGTGCCGCCATCAGCCTGTTCGAAGCGCCCGATGCGCCTTGCATCGGCACCGGTAAATGCGCCGCGTTCGTGACCGAACAATTCGGACTCAAGGAGTTCTGACGCAATAGCGGAAGTATTGAGCGCGACGAAGGATTTCTCTGCGCGCGGACTGTGCTGATGCAATGCTCTTGCAACGAGCTCTTTGCCGGTTCCGGACTCGCCGGTAATCAAGACCGTCATGCTCGAGCGCGCAAGCCTGCCAATGGAACGAAATACCTCCTGCATAGCGGGCGCCTGACCAATTAGCGACGGCATTCTCGCGGTATCGCTCGTAGTATCATTGCCCGGCACATGGCCGACCTGCCTCGCTGCCTTCCTGACGAGCTCGATTACTTCATCCACATCGAATGGCTTGGGCAGGTATTCAAACGCACCGCCCTGATACGCGGCCACAGCGTTCTCCAGATCAGTGTGGGCGGTTACGACGATGACCGGCAGGTCAGGACAAGTGCGGCTCAGCCGCTCGAGCAACGCCAGGCCATCCAGGCCCGGCATACGCACATCCGTTATCAGGACGTCCGGTTTTTCATTCTCGATGGCATCCAGAAGATGTTCGCCGCGCTCGAAACTTCGCGTACGCATGTGGGCCTGGCGCAGCGCCTTTTCGAGCACCCAGCGCACCGACTGATCGTTGTCAACGACCCAGACTTCGAGTTCATTGCTAGCCGACAACTGTGGCCTCCGCTTCGGTCAGCGGAATCCTGACGAGGAACACCGTGCGCCCCGGCCGGCTTTGGAATTCTATCAGGCCGCCGTGCCGGCTTATGAGTTCCTGCGCTGCGGGCAAACCGAGACCGGTACCGTCCGACCGGCTCGTCACGAGTGGATAGAAAATAGTGTCCCGCAGGTCCGGAGGTATCCCCGGGCCATCGTCTTCAATCTCTATGCTTGCCACAGCGGCGTGCCGTATATTGCCAATCGTGAAATTCATAATGGCGCGAGTGCGTAGCGTAATCTCCCCATGTCCATCCAGCGCCATGATCGCGTTTTGCAGAAGATTTAGAAATGCCTGCACTATCTGATCCCGATCCAGATAGAACATCGGCAGGCTCGGATCGTAATCTCGCCGGATTCTTATTCTTTCCTGTCCCGGCTCTATCAGTCGCACAACATATTCAAGCAATTCATGTACATTGACTGCCTGCTTTTTCAGTGGCCCGCCGGGTCCCAGCAATGTGTCAACAAGGCTGGCGAGCCGATCGGCTTCGCTGATAATGACGCTCGTGTATTCCTTCAGTTCATCGCTGTCTAGCTGTCGCTCCAGCAGTTGCGCAGCACCACGCAGGCCGCCAAGAGGGTTTTTAATTTCATGTGCAAGTTTCCGAATCATTTGCCGGCCGGCGCCGTGTTGAATAATCAGTGCGTTTTCCCTGCTTATTCTGAAACGGCGGGTGACGTCACTCATTTCGACCAGGAGATGAGCCTTCTCTGGCGGCTCATCCAGCAACGAAACGCGACAGTCGATCATGCGTTCCTCGGGGTGCACCTCTGTGCTGCCAAGCCGCATTTCATTGGCATAGGTAATCCCACTTGCCAGCGTACGCATGAGAATGTCCTTGAACTCGGGGTCATCACCAAGCAGCTGTAACAGCGACTGGTCCCACGCTCGATTCTGGCTGATGCCGATCAGATTCTCCGCCGCGGGATTGAGGTCTTCGATAAGAAGATTTTGATCGATGATGATGACAGCTGTGTTCAGGTGCTCGATCAGCTGGCCGCGTTGCGGCCAATCACCACCTTGCCTGGTTTTCCTGCCTGGGGATTTGCCGGCGCCTAGTTGTTGGCGGGGCGCCTGTTGATGGTGTTCTGCTGCACGTAAAAGCGGTTCGGCATGCTGCGAATCATCATCGTGCCCGAGGCGTCGATGATCTCCGCCTGGATGTTGTGCACGCCCCGGTAGACTTCTTCGATCTCGAAACTCGTGCGAGGAACCATCCTCGGCGTGCCATCGAAATACACTCGAATGCGATGATCTGATTGCAGTGCCGGTTGCAGGTTGAGCGTGACCTGCAGGACGCCCTCTATGTTCCATAGCGTCTCTTCTGCAAGCGGCGCACCAATCGTAAGCGACTCGTAGCTGAATCTGAATGCCTGGGTTTCTGCAGCCGCTTCGCCGGCCGCGCCGCTATCAGCTCTTGCAACGGGTGGTGGCGCGGGCCGCGGACGGCGTCCATCGGAAACCAGTTGTACCCGTTCCGCACCCTCTCGCGGCCGATCTGAGTAATGCACGATGCCGTCCTCATCCGTCCACTTGTAAGCCTGCGCCAGCACGGCCCCGGCGGCAAGAGTGGCAATGAGCGTAATAATTGTTCGTTTAGGCATAGGCTTAGCATAGCAGTGCTACCTTCATTTTGACCAGTAGCCGGGCGGTAAAGTGCCGCCCGGGTCACAGTTTTTGCGCAGGTTTGTGTGCCCCGGGGCCCGCAATCCAGCGCTTTCCGGCCTGGACCCTCCACCTAGACTCAGAGGCTGTAGTACATGTCGAATTCGACCGGATGCGTGGCCATGCGCAACCGGACCACATTTTCGTTCTTCAGTTCAAGGTAGGCGTCGATCAGGTCGTCGCTGAATACGTCGCCGGCCTTCAGAAATTCGCGGTCTCCATCGAGAGCCTGCAGCGCCTCGTCCAACGAGAACGCAACTACCTTCAGATTCATTTCCTCTTCCGGCGGCAGGTCGTACAGATCCTTGTCCATCGGGTCACCCGGATGAATCTTGTTAGTAATGCCGTCGAGGCCCGCGAGCATCATTGCCGAGAACGCCAGGTAGGGGTTGCCCATCGAATCGGGGAAACGGACTTCGATGCGACGGCCGTTTGGATTTGACTCATAGGGAATACGAATCGATGCAGAGCGATTTCGCGCCGAATACGCAAGGATGGTTGGCGCTTCAAAGCCAGGCACGAGACGTTTGTAACTGTTTGTTGCAGCGTTTGTAAACGCGTTCAGCGCCTTGGCATGTTTGATGGTGCCGCCTATGTAATAGAGCGCCGTTTCCGACAAGCCGCCGTAACCATCACCTGTGAACAGATTGACACCGTCTTTAAACAATGACTGGTGCACGTGCATGCCATTGCCGTTGTCGTTGACGAGCGGTTTCGGCATAAAGGTCGCCGTCTTACCGTAGCTGTGTGCGACGTTGTGTACCACGTACTTGAAAATCTGCACCTCGTCGGCCTTGCGCGTTAAGGTATTGAATTTAACGCCAATTTCGCACTGTCCGGCAGTAGCCACCTCGTGGTGATGCACCTCTGTTTCAAGCCCCATTTCTTCCAGCGCGAGGCACATTGCAGAACGTATGTCGTGCAGCGAGTCGACCGGCGGCACCGGGAAGTAACCCCCCTTGACGGTCGGTCGGTGACCGGTGTTGCCGTCGTCGTAACTGCGGCTGGTATTCCAGGCGCCCTCGCTTGAATCCACCGAATAAAACGTGCCCTGCATCGTGTCGTCCCAACGAACGTCGTCAAAGACGAAGAACTCGTTTTCCGGCCCGAAATAGGCGGCATCGGCAACGCCCGTCAATTTCAGATAAGCCTCGGCACGATCCGCCAGCGATCGCGGGCAACGACCGTAGCCCTGCATCGTCGTTGGTTCGATGATGTTACAACGCAGGTTCAGCGTCGTGTCTTCCGAAAAAATATCGAGTACCGCGGACGCCGCATCAGGTAGCAGAATCATGTCTGACTCGTTGATGCCCTTCCATCCGGCAATCGAAGAACCGTCGAACATTTTGCCCTCTTCAAAAAGATCCTCATTCAGCACGTGTGCCGGGACGGTGACATGCTGTTCCTTGCCCTTGGTATCGGTAAAGCGCAGGTCTATGAACTTGACTTCGTTTTCTTTGATCAGACCGAGAATCTCAGCAGGGGTCATGGGTCATTTCTCCAGTTCGCGTTAAATATGAAAGGACGAGTTACGCGCCCCGCCATGCATGGCGGGGCGCGGTTCGTCGCGAATATCATTCTGAAGTGCAGGAACTGTGCCAGCTCGCACGGACACTTAAACAACTGATTTCTAACAACTCTTTGTCCGCTTGCCAGCGCAGCATTGCACCAGTCCGGTGCACATTCAAAGTGATGCGCACCAGTTTAGTGCAGTAACAATTCCATTGCACCGGATTGGCGCGATAATGTGCGGGAGCCCGCGCCAGGCATGATTTTCAAGCCATCACAGCGGCCCAATATGCGGTTATACTGCGCGCCTCGAAGCCGCTCGATTGGGGCGGCCAGGCTGCTCAAATTCGTTGATCGACAAGGAAATCCCGCCCTCGATGCAGACCTTTCAGGAGCTGATTCTCGCGCTGCAACAATTCTGGGCAAAACGCGGCTGTGTGATTGCACAGCCCTATGACATGGAAATGGGCGCCGCGACCTTTCATCCGGCCACCTTTCTGCGAGCCATCGGTCCGGAGCCATGGCGTTGCGCCTATGTGCAGCCGTGCAGGCGGCCCACCGATGGTCGCTACGGAGATAACCCCTTCCGCTTGCAGCACTACTACCAGTACCAGGTCGTGTTAAAACCGTCGCCAGAGGATTTTCAGGAGTTGTACCTTGATTCGCTGCGCGCGATTGGCATCGATTTAACCGTACATGACATTCGCTTTGTCGAAGACGACTGGGAGTCGCCAACGCTCGGCGCCTGGGGCCTCGGTTGGGAGGTCTGGCTGAATGGCATGGAAATTACGCAGTTCACTTATTTACAGCAAGTCGGCGGTCTCGAGTGCAAGCCGGTGACCGGCGAGCTCACCTATGGTCTCGAGCGGCTTGCCATGTATCTGCAGGACGTGGCAAGCATCTTCGATATTACCTGGACAGACGGTCCGCTGGGACGCATAAGCTATCGCGACGTCTATCATCAGAACGAAGTCGAGCAATCCCGTTACAATTTTGAAGAAGCGGACATCAAGGCGTTGTTCTCAGCTTTTGATCAGGCCGAAAGTGAGTCCCGGCGGCTGATTGAGTGCGGGCTGCCATTGCCCGCATACGAGCAAATGCTGACGGCTTCTCACACGTTTAATCTGCTCGATGCGCGTCGGGCCATTTCTGTCAGCGAGCGACAACGATTCATTCTGCGCGTGCGCACGATAGCGAGCGCCATTGCCGAGGCCTATCGCGCGACCCGGGAAACACTGGGTTTTCCAATGCTGGCCTCATCCTCCAGGCAGGCGGACAGCTAGTGGCCAAAGCGGATACCGCTGATTTCCTGGTGGAAATCGGAACCGAGGAACTGCCGCCCAAGGCATTGCGGAACCTGATGAATGCGTTTGCCGCCGCCCTGGCCGAAGGGCTGACCCGGAACCGGCTGAGGCATAAAGGTGTTGCTGGCTACGCCAGCCCACGCCGCCTTGCGGCGCTGGTTTCCAGCCTGGCGTTCACTCAGGAAGAACGTGAAACACTTAAGAAAGGTCCGTCCGTATCGATCGCAATTGATGACGAGGGCAATCCTACGCAAGCAGGGCTCGCGTTCGCCAGCAAGTGTGGCGTCGATTTCGACAGGCTGGCACGCGAGAAAAATGACAAAGGTGAATGGCTGAGCTACAGCGCAGTTGAAAAGGCACAAGCGGCCGATGCGCTGTTGCCCGACATTGTGGAACACGCCCTCAATGCGTTGCCGATTCCCCGCCGCATGCGCTGGGGAGACCATGATACCGAGTTTGTACGGCCGGTGCACTGGCTCCTGATGTTGCACGGCAGGAACACGGTACCGGGATCCGTGCTCGGCATGTCCTCGGGCAACGTGACGCGCGGTCACCGTATTCACGGACCCGGGGAAATCAAAATTTCCGAGCCCAGCAAATACCTTTCGTTGCTGGAACACAAGGGATTCGTGATTGCCGACTTCGATGCCCGCCGTGAGAGAATTGTTGACGGGGTAACGGAGGCGGCAAACAAGACGAACGGCACAGCCGTTACCGATACAGCACTGTTCGACGAGGTTACCGCATTGACGGAATGGCCGGTACCGATGATCGGCAAATTCGATGAGTCGTTCCTGGCGTTACCCGAGGAAGTCATTGTTGCCACACTGAAGGGTCACCAGCGTTATTTTCCCGTTGTGGATTCCAGGAGTGATCTATTGCCGGCGTTCATCACGATTGCAAACCTGGAAAGCAAAAATCCGGACAAGGTTCGCAAAGGCAATGAACGGGTTATTCAATCGCGGCTCGCGGATGCTGCTTTCTTTTGGGCTTCAGACCGGCAGGCAACGCTGGGTAGCAGGGTCGATGCGCTGGAAAACGTCGTCTACCAGAAAGGACTCGGCAGCTTGCACGACAGGTCCATTCGTATCGCCGCGCTCTCGAGCCTGATAGCGAAGCAACTCGGGATTGATCCCGAACCGGTCACCCGCGCGGCGGTCCTTGCGAAATGCGACCTTCTAACCGGCATGGTTGGGGAATTTCCCGAATTGCAGGGCGTAATGGGCCGCTACTACGCTGCATCCGGTGGCGAGGAAGCGGCCGTCGCCACGGCGATCGGCGAGCAATACCTGCCCCGTTTCGGCGGGGATTACCTGCCAACGTCCGCGGCCGGGCAGGTGCTCGCGCTTGCCGACAAGCTCGACACCCTCGCCGGTATCTTTGTACTGGGCAAGAAGCCTTCAGGAAACCGCGATCCTTTCGGCTTACGGAGAGCCGCCCTGGGCGTCATTCGCATACTCATTGAAAAATCGCTGGACATCGATTTCGCGGAAGCCCTCAAGGCTGCAATTGTTCAGCAGCCGGCCTCGGGCGTTGACCATGGCGCGCTCAGGACGGAGCTTTACGATTTTATCGTGGACCGGTTGCGTCACTATTACCTTGAGCGGGACGCTGGCGTGACGGCAGAAGTGTTTGCAGCCGTCCGCGCAAAACGGCCGGCTTCGCTCAATGATTTCGATCAGCGGCTGCAAGCCGTCGCTGCGTTTTCCCGGCTTGGTGCCGCTGCGAGCCTCGCCGCCGCCAACAAGCGGACGGCGAATATTCTGCGCCAGGCCGAATACCATGATAGCGGCAAACCGGACCCGGCACTGCTCGACGATGCTGCAGAGAAAGCGTTGTACGAAGCACTGAAGACCGCGAAGCGGGAAGTCCGCCCGTTATTGAAGAAGCGCGCTTACACAGAGGCGTTGATGGAACTCTCGAGTTTGCGGCAACCCGTCGACACGTTTTTTGACGAGGTGATGGTGATGACTGACGATGAGACACTCCGGCGGAACCGCCTTGCGTTGTTGTCGGAGCTGCGCGCATTGTTTCTGAATATTGCCGACGTATCCCGGTTGACGCCCGGACCGGAGTGAATTTTGTCGCCACGGCTCGTAATTCTTGATCGTGATGGTGTGATCAATCATGACTCGGACGAATTCGTCAAGACGCCTGCTGAATGGCTGCCGATTGATGGCAGCATCGAGGCCATTGCAAGGCTGTCCAGCGCCGGCTTCACAGTCGCTGTTGCCACGAATCAATCCGGCATTGGCCGCAAACTCCTCGACAAACCGGCACTCAATGCGATGCATGACAGGCTGCGCGCACTGGTGAAAGACGCTGGCGGCGATCTGGATCGTATTGTTTATTGTCCACACCATCCGGACGATGGCTGCGAGTGCAGAAAACCGGCCCCGGGATTATACAGGCAACTCTCCCGCCAGTATGGGGTACCGCTCGATGGTGTACCGATTGTTGGCGATTCCAAACGTGACCTTGACGCTGCGCGGGCGGTTAATGCGCGACCGATTCTCGTGTTATCGGGCAAAGGCAGGAAAACCGCTGCTGACCTGCGGCAACGCGGAGACAGCGTAGAAACTTTTGCGGATCTGGCTGCTGCAGCAACACAGTTGATCGCGGAAATCAGGAACAAGGCCTCCTGACATGTTGTTGCTGCGATCGCTCGTATTCCAGGTCTATTTTTTTGCCTCGGTCGCCATCGCTTCAATGTCGATTTTCCTGATGTGGCCATTTCCTTTTGCGGTGCGCTCTGCAATTGCGAGGCACTGGAGCAAAAGCATGCTTTGGGTTGGGCGTATCGTCTGCGGTCTCGACTATGTGATCGAAGGCCGGGAAAATATCCCGACGGAACCCAGCGTCATCATGATCAAACACACCACGGTGTTTGAAACCTACACCCAGCTCGCCATCTTCCCACCGCAAACCTGGGTAGTGAAACGGGAACTCCTGTGGATACCGTTGTTCGGTTGGGGGCTCGCCGCAATGCGCCCAATCGCCATCAATCGCAGCGCCGGCCGCTACGCGGTGATACAGGTGATTGCGCAAGGGCGCGCGCGTCTTGCCAGGGGGATCTGGATAACGATATTTCCCGAGGGCACCCGCGTGCCAGCGGGCCAGACCAAAAAGTTTGGGGCCAGCGGCGCGGCATTGGCCAGGGAGGTTGGTTGCCTCATCGTCCCGGTCGCACACAACGCCGGTGATTTATGGCCGCGGCGAGGGCTTATCAAGAAGCCCGGCCTGATCCGTTTTTGCATCGGGCCGCCGGTAGACCCGGCCGGCCGGCCAGCCAAAGAGACCAACCGGATTGTGCAGGACTGGATCGAAACCAAGATGTGCGAGATCAGTGTTGGCTATGGCGCGCCGTCAGAATAAGCGGGCGCTCTCGTCGACGGGGGCAAACAGGTTGAAGCCTGGCACCAAGGGGATGGCGGGTGGCAAATGATGTACGACATCTTCAACAGTAACTGCCCTGCTGCCGCCCCCACACCTGACGACGAAGCTGAGGTGATGGAAGAACAGTGATACCAGCAACCGGGTTACTATGAGATGGGGCGGCGCGGTCTTCGATGAACATTACACTGGCATTCGACGTTTAAGGAAACCGCTGCTGCACCGGAAGAAACCTGGCTCGTGGCGGGCAATCCGTTTGATGTCATCGGTGCCCACACGGCTGGCTGGCGAACTGCATGGGTAAAGCGCAGTTCAACTGTTGTTTTTGACCCGTGGGACATAGAGCCTGACACAATCGTCGCGGACACAAGTGAACTTGCAAGCGTTATTGTCTAGATATCCAGATTGGTTACCATCATGGCGTGCTTCTCGATGAATTCTCTGCGCGGTTCGACATGGTCACCCATGAGCATCGTAAAGATTTCGTCTGCCTTGACGGCGTCGTCTATTTTTACCTGCATCAGGCGGCGCGTTTCCGGATTTACCGTGGTGTCCCACAACTGCTCCGGATTCATTTCACCAAGGCCCTTGTAACGCTGGATTGACTGGCCCTTGCGCGCTTCGCTCATCATCCAGTCGATGACTTCTGCAAACGAATTGACAGACAGACGTTTTTCACCACGCTCTACATAGGCACCGTCACCAAGCAATTCTTTCAGCTTGCCGGCCAGGGACATGATGTGGCGGTATTCGTTCGTGCCGAAGAACTCCCTCGGGATGTAGCGGGTAGCGCTTATACCGTGCTGCATTTTACGGACCGCGACGCGCACACCCTCGCCCTCGCCATCACCGCGATCTAGCTCTGCAATATAGGCACCGCCGTTACTTGCCACAGCGCGATCCCCGGTTTCGTTCGGCAGGGCTGCTGAAAGTTTCTTCGTCCAGGCAGATAGTGCATCCAGATCTTCTAAAGTCTTGTCTGTGATTTCCGCTAACTCACTCAGCGTGCGCAATACGGTTTCGTCGTAGCGATTCGACAAGCGGCTGATGATGGTCTCGACTGTCATGTGTTCCTTCGCCAGCGCCTCCAGGGCCGCGCCGGGCAAGGCCGGGGCATCGGCAGTCACATGCAAGGCCGCGCCATCGAGCGCGGTGTTTAACAGGTGCGCATTCAGTTCTGCGTCGTCTTTAACATAAACCTCGTGCTTGCCCTTCTTGATCTTGTAGAGCGGTGGTTGCGCGATATAAATATGCCCGCGCTCGATAAGCGCCGGCATTTGCCGATAGAAAAACGTCAATAGCAAGGTACGAATATGCGAGCCATCGACATCCGCGTCAGTCATGATGATGATGCGGTGATAGCGCAACTTCTCAACATCAAAATCTTCCCGCCCGATTCCCGTGCCCAGTGCAGTGATCAATGTGCCCACTTCGACCGACGACAGCATCTTGTCAAAACGGGCTTTTTCAACATTCAGGATTTTGCCCTTCAGCGGCAGGATGGCCTGTGTGCGGCGATCACGACCCTGTTTCGCGGAACCCCCTGCAGAGTCACCCTCCACCAGGAATAGTTCAGACAATGCCGGATCTTTTTCCTGGCAGTCCGCCAGCTTGCCCGGTAGTCCTGCGATATCGAGTGCGCCCTTGCGGCGTGTCATTTCACGCGCTTTTCGAGCGGCGTCCCTGGCGCGGGCGGCGTCGATAATCTTCGAGACGATTAACTTGGCTTCCTGGGGATGCTCGAGCAGAAAATCCTCCAGGCAGCCGGCCATCACTGATTCTACAATGCCTTTGATTTCAGATGAAACTAATTTGTCCTTGGTTTGTGACGAAAACTTGGGGTCCGGGGCCTTGACCGACAATACTGCTGTCAAGCCCTCGCGCGCATCATCACCGCTCGGCGTAAATTTGTCCTTGCGCCCGGACAACTCTTTTTCAATGTAGCTGTTCAGGGTCCGCGTCAACGCACTACGAAAGCCGGCAAGGTGGGTGCCGCCATCCCGCTGCGGGATGGTATTCGTGTAGCAGAACATGTTCTCCTGGTAGCCGTCGTTCCATTGCAGCGCCGCCTCAAC
>SMWE01000133.1 GCA_004357475.1 Gammaproteobacteria bacterium | reverse complement strand
GTGTAGAATTCAGCCCACAGACTGCCCTCCGGCCCCGGGCACATCTGAATTGGCCCCAGTAGATCTTTCAGAATCATGCGTGCCTTGTTGGCTTCGCCGGGATTGCCATCCAGTCCTCGTTCGATTTGTTGCCTGTAAGCCTCAGCCGCCTTGGGTAGCGCGGCAATGATCTTCGCGGAATGACGTGTTTCAGGCTGGGCATTGACGAGCTCGCGACGCTTTCTCTGAGCAGCATCTATGGCCAATTGAAGCTCGTCCGGCTCGAGGGTCCGGGTCGCCGGCAGATAGTTTTTCGTGGAGCCTCTCAAGCCGTGCATCTAGCGCTTGAATCTCAGCTGACCTAGATTTTTCCGACTTCTGTTGGACTCATTTCTTATGTGCCATCATGCCAGACACGCACAGGCATCATTCAGTTAACTATGAGGTGGTAATTATGCAATCAATCGTCCGCGGACGAATTCTGGCGGTCATCATCGCGTCACTCTCAGCAGCGTGTAGTCCGGCAGATAATGAAAGAGCTGATAACGCCACTACCGTTCAGCACCTGTTCGTAGGTGGCCAGCTATTTGACGGTACGGGTGATGTGCCTTACGTTGCGGATCTCGGCATCAGTGAGGGCAAAATTGTCTTCATCGGTGACGCAGATACTGCCAAGGTCACGTCGGATGACACCATTGACATCGCCGGACTGTGGATCGCGCCGGGATTTATTGACGTACACAGCCATGCGCAGCTTGATGAGGATTACGGTCGCGACGCATTGCCATTCCTGCACCAGGGAATCACTACTGTGGTACTCGGTGTCGACGGTAAGGGAACCAGGTCATTCCTGGAGCAGGGAATCACTACTGCGGAACTTGGTGTCGACGGTATCGGAGCCGGCGATGTCGCAAAGCGATTGGATCTGTGGCGGTCGAACGGTATAGGCACGAACGGAATTCTATATGTAGGTCACGGCACTATACGTCGTGATGTCATGGGCACGGAAAACCGCGCGCCGACGCGTGACGAAATGGCCGCAATGCATGCGCTCGTGAGGAAAGGCATGGACGAGGGCGCTTTTGGGCTGTCGACAGGGCTCTTTTACGTGCCGGGGACTTATGCTTCAACAGAGGAGGTTCTCGCGCTTGCGCAAACAGCAGCAGAATATGAAAACGCAATCTATGACACCCATGATCGCGACCTGGGCGCAGTCTACCAGGGCATCGGCTACGACGCGTCCGTAAAAGAGGGCATCCGCATTGCTGAGGAGTCCGGTCTGCGTGCAATTTTTAGCCATTACAATCTTCAGGGGGCGCACAACTATGGACGCGCGGATATCGGTGCGAAGTACATAAATGACGCTCGCGCTCGCGGAGTTGATGTCTGGGCGGCACATCATCCATACACCGCAACGCACAGTCTTCTGCAGTCATATTTGATCCCTGGCTGGGCTGCCGCCGGCGGGCAGGAGGCTATGGTTGCGCGCTTCGATGACCCCGAGTTGTCTGCAAAGATAGAGGCAGCAACCAACGCTATGCTGCAGATTCGTGGCGGCGCTGACAAAATTATGTTCGTCGATCCGCAACCGGACCTTAATGGAAAAACACTGGCTCAGGTGTCGCGCGAGCGAGAACTTGCTCCGGCGGCGGCGGTGCAACAGATTCTTCGCAGCGGCGACAAGAGCGTCATGAACCTGGAACTCTATGACGACAACAATACTCGAGTGCTGGCTCAGGAGGCATGGATGATGACTTGCACCGATGGTCAAACGCCGCTCCCCGATCAGCCCATTACACACCCGCGCACTTACGGTGCTTTTGCAAAGAAGATGCGCACGTTTGTATTTGAAAGTGAAATGCTGGCGCCAGAATTCATTATCCGAAGTTTTTCCGGGCTCGCGGCGGACTTTTTTCGACTACCGGATCGTGGCTATCTGCGCGATGGATACGCTGCCGACCTGGTGGTTCTCGATCCATTGACATACCGGGACAAGGCAACGTTCGAAAGTCCGCGGCAATTAACTGAAGGCGCAATTCATGTGATGGTAAATGGCGCGTTCGCAATTCGCGATGGCGAGGCCACAGGAACACTTGCCGGCCTGCCACTCGCCAGGCCCTGATACTCATGTCACTTGAGACGCACTCGCTTCGGGACGGTAGGAACAGCACAAATCACGCCCCCGCTACCATCTGATCCTACACTTGTTCCGACGGCTTGCTTTAAGAGGGCCGCGGGACGGGCGTAAAACTCAGCCCACAGACTGCCATCCGGTCCCGGACACATCTGAATCGGCCCCAGCAATTCTTTCAGTATCACGCGCGCCTTGTTGGCTTCGCGGGGATTGTCATCCAGTCCACGTTCGATTTGTTGCCTGTAAATCTCTGCCGCCTTGGGTAGCGCGGCAATGATCTTCGCGGAATGACGTGCTTCAGGCTGGGCCTCGACGAGCTCACGACGCTTTCTCTGAGCAACCCCGATGGCCAACTGCAGTTCGTCCGGTTCGAGGTCCGGGTCTCCAGCAGATAGCCTTTCGTGGAGTCTCTCAATCCGTGCATCAAGCGCTTGAATCTCTGCCGGCGTCGATTTCTCCGACAGCTCTTGGACTCGTTCCTCAAAACGTGCCTCAATCTCTCGAGCCATGCGATCTACCCGCTCGGGAGCCAGCAATTCGTTCCGAACGGGATCCAGGATTTTTGCTTCGGCCACGTCTCGACGGACGCGCACGTTATTGGCACAGGCGCCACCAACATTGCCGGAGCATTGGTAGCCCGTGCTGCTGGTTAATATGTAGTTGCTGCCGCAGTCCTTACACTTAAGCAGCCCGGATAGTAGATATTTTGGCTTGCCGCCGCACTTGAGTCGCTCATCTGGATTTGCTGCATCGCGCGCTCGACGCTGAGCTTTCTTGAACGTCTCATCTGAGATGATGCGTCGCGATTCGTCGTTGTACTTAAGCCATTCAGATTCCGGACGATTGCGCCGAATCCGCTTGCCGGTATCGGGATCCTTCACCCATTATCTTATAGAAAAAGATGGAGTGAGTGCAGATGGGACAAAGATATCGTTACGGTTTGACGGCAGCGCAGAAGACAGAGCTGTGGGATCGTTATCAACGCGATGAGTCATTAAGGGCCATTGGTCGGGCCTTCGGTAAACCCTCATCGTCTATTTATGGCCAGTTGGCACCGCATGGCGGGATCCGTCCTGCGCCACGGCGCCGCTCAAGGCTTGCGCTGACGCTTTCCAAGCGCGAGGAGATCTCCCGAGGCATGGTGGCGCAGCAGTCGACCCGCTCGGTGGCACGATTACTGGGTCGTTCAGCCTCGACGGTGAGTCGGGAAGTGCGGCGTCATGGCGGCTATGATGACTACCGAGCGGCGCTGGCTGATGAACGAGCCTGGGCCCGAGAGCGCCGACCGAAGCGGTGTAAGCTGGCACGCCATGCGCCGTTACGCCGTGCGGTGGCGGCCAAGATCAGGTTGAACTGGTCACCGCAACAGATAGCGGGTTGGCTGAAGAAAGCCCATCCTGGAGATGAGTCTTACCAGCTGTCCCACAGCTCTACTATCTCCGACGAGCTGAACCCTCGACCATTTCTTTGCTTCATCTGCAGTCACTCCATCTTTTTCTATAAGATAAAGTGTTGCGTCGGTCGGTGGAAACCGCCACCCTAAAGCGGCCGTTAGGCTAATATTGTCAGAAAGGTCCGCTAACGACTGCCATTTCAACCGGTCGATGCAACACGTGCGGCAACTCTCTCTGCTGGTGTTTCAAATTCCAAGGTCTGTCTTGGTCGTTCGTATAGCTGGCGCGTAACTTTATTTAGATGCGCCTGCGCTCGCGGCTACACCGAAAATATTGTTACCCCGTCTCCGCGAAATCAGCCCTAAATTGGACCGCGTATGCCAAAATACGTCCTCACCGACGATAGTCGGGCCGCCTCAAAACAATTGGAGAGCAACCCGTGAGCGATGACAATAAAAACGAAACTACAGAAACGCCTGCGAGTAAGGATGCAGTGGTCGATCCTGTCCCAGAACAGCACCAGCAGGACTCAACCCAAAGCGGCCCGACATTCACGAAAGGGCCTGACCCGCTAGCCGGCGTTAAGAAAGTTGCCGCCAATGCGATGGCAAGCATGGAAGGAAAAACCGTGTCTATGAAAGTCTACGTCGGTACGATTGTAGGCGTCATCGTGTTAATGCTGTTGGCGCGTTGCGGCGGATAGCAAAAATCATGCGACGCTAGTAATTTTGAAAATAGACCTGATACCTTTTTTCCATACAAGAACGCCGACCCCGTAGGGGCCGGTTTTTTGGTTGGTAGCGGGGGCGTGATTTGCTCTGTTCCTACAGTCCCGACAAAGATTCGGCTGAAGTAGCTTAATACGTGCTGATTACCCGCCGTTGTGCCCTGTGCGCGCCAGTTCGCCCTTATGCAGTCTCTTCAAACGGGATCTTCCGAACCTTCGAGAGATTTGCAGACTTTCTGGCCTGCCAGAGATCATAATTGTCCTGCATGGCCAGCCAACTCTCAGGAGATCGGCCCAGCGCCTTTGACAAGCGCAAAGCCATCTCAGGGCTTACCGCGCTGCGCTCCGAGACAATGCGCGCCAAGGTAGAAGCGGCGACACCCAAATTCTCAGCCAACGACCTGATACTGATATCGAATGGCTCGATATATGTCTCCCGGATAAATTCGCCCGGGTGCGGGGGATTATGCATAGTCATCAGTGATAGTCCTCGTAGTCCAATACGTAGGCGTTTCCGTCTTTGAATTCGAAGGTCAGTCTCCAATTACCGCTGACCCATATTGACCATCGATTCTTCGCTCGACCTTTAAGAGGATGGAGCCGATACCCTGGCACGTCCATATCCTCGACTGCTCGGGCGGTATCGAGAGCCGCTAACTGCAACCGAAGTCGACCAGCGTGTTTGGCCTGGATACCTGCCTTGCTTCCGATTTCGTAGTATCTGCGCAGGCCTTTATGCTTGAACGACTTGATCACTACCGCATTATAGCGTGTTGCGCAACACGCAACAAG
>SMWE01000132.1 GCA_004357475.1 Gammaproteobacteria bacterium | reverse complement strand
GACGATATGGATTTCATGGAGCTGAACCCGGTGACGGCCCGCCTGCTCGAATTTATCGAAGCCAACGAGCAGGACACCGGCCGTGAACTACTTCTCAGGCTGGCGCAAGAAATCAATTACGCCGATGTCGAGGCGCTGGTGCAACACGGCGCAGAAATGATGCAGCAGATGCGACTTGCCGAGATTCTGCTTGGCACCAGGAAGTAATAATCGCGGGCCTCTACCGGTCTGGAAACAACAACTCTTCCTTTCGAAGCAATTCGGAGTTAAAAATGATTGATTTCCTGAAACGCATGCAGGGCTGGCTGGATCTGACAAAGGCCGCTGACTTTCTCGGACCTTTGGCGCTTCGTCTTTACCTGGTCCCGGTCTTCTGGGTGGCGGGAATGAACAAGGTTAACGGTTTCGAAAATACCGCCGCATGGTTCGGCAATCCTGACTGGGGTCTTGGTTTGCCGTTTCCGACACTGATGGCGGGTCTGGCAACCGGCACAGAACTTCTGGGCGCAATCGCCTTGCTGATCGGCCTGGGGACCCGATGGTTTTCAATCCCCCTGATGGTTACGATGCTGGTCGCCATACTGAAAGTACATTGGCACAATGGATGGCAGGCCATCGCCGACCCGATGAGCCCCTGGGCGAATGCCGATGTCGCAGGTGCCATCGACCGGCTCAGCAAAGCCAGGAGCCTGCTCCGCGAGCACGGCAACTACGACTGGCTAACCGAGACCGGTAATTTCGTCGTATCCAACAACGGCATGGAATGGGCAGCGACCTATTTTGTCATGCTCCTGGCGTTGTTCTTCGTCGGATCAGGCCGCTTGAGTCTCGATCACCTGGTCGGGAAGCGCCTGAGCCGCAATTAGATTATTCTGCCTGTCTGGGGAGGCAAAATAATGAAAGACACGTTTTTCAGTGCGCTGGATGTGGTCCAGATGCTCTCGGCCATTTTGGTCTTTTTGATCGGCATTGGCCTCGTGGTCGTGATCTTCATGTATATCGTGGACGTCAATCAGACGGAGCATGCGATTCGTCGCAATTTCCCGGTCATCGGACGCTTCCGTTATCTGTTCGAAAATCTGGGCGAGTATTTTCGCCAGTATTTCTTCGCTCAGGACCGAGAGGAATTGCCTTTTAACAGGGCGCAACGTAGCTGGGTGTACCGGGCCGCGAAGGGCATAGACAACACCATCGCATTCGGCTCGACACGCGACCTGCGACCGGTTGGCACGGTGATCTTCGTTAACTGTCCTTACCCGGTGCTCGAGACCGATGTTTCACCGACTGAGGCACTGGAGATCGGCCCCCATGCCCGCCATCCCTACATAACGGATTCAATCTTCAACGTTTCCGCAATGAGTTACGGCGCCATTTCGAAACCAGCGGTACTCGCGTTGTCGAAGGGATCCGCTATGGCCGGCAACTGGCTGAACACCGGTGAAGGCGGACTGTCTCCCTATCACCTCGAAGGGGGCGCGGACATCGTGTTCCAGATGGGCACTGCCAAATACGGCGTGCGCAATGATGACGGCAGCCTCAATGACGATAAGCTGCGGGAGGTTGCCGCGCACGACCAGGTAAAGATGATCGAACTCAAACTGAGCCAGGGCGCCAAACCGGGCAAAGGTGGAATACTGCCGGCTGAAAAGGTGACCGAAGCAATCGCGAGTATTCGCGGCATCAAGGTCGGAGAGGCCTCGATCAGTCCGAACCGGCATCCGGAAATCGATTCCGCCGAAGATCTCCTGAATATGATTAATCACATCCGCGAGGTCTCCGGCAAACCTGTCGGCTTTAAGACCGTCATAGGTGCTTACGGCTGGCTGGAAGAACTGTTTGACCTGGTGCTGGAGCGTGGCGTCGAAAGCGCCCCGGATTTCATCACCGTAGACAGTGGCGATGGTGGCACGGGAGCGGCACCGATGAGCCTGATGGATTGTGTTGGATTACCAATCAAGGAGAGCCTGCCGCTCGTCGTTGACATAATTAATCGCTACGGGCTCGATGAGCGAATTCACGTTATTGCGAGCGGCAAATTAATTACACCTGCCGAGGCCGCGTGGGCGCTGTGCGTGGGCGCTGATTTCATTAATTCGGCACGTGGTTTCATGTTCGCGCTTGGCTGCATCCAGGCATTGCAGTGCAATAAGAATACCTGCCCTACCGGAGTTACAACACATGACAAACGCCTGCAGCGGGGCCTGGTGGTAGCGGACAAGGCAGAGCGGGTTTGCCAGTACTCATTAAATATGCGTAAGGAAATTGGCATCATTGCGCATTCCTGCGGGGTCCCGGAGCCACGCGGATTGAAGCGGTTCCATTGCCGGGTCGTTCAGGCGGACGGACGTTCGGTACCGCTGAATGAAATGTATCCGGACGTCATCGCCCCTGGCAAAGCAGCCTGATACTTGATCGCTCGCCGGGGCGAGCTCCTACGTTAGCTCAATGCGCATATTGTCCCGTAGGAGTTCGACCCGGCGAGCGATAAAATTTTGCGGGCACGTTGATAAGACACTCACTCGAAGTTTTGCCAAGCCCGAACAGCCTAGCGCTTTTTCGGCAGGTAAAGGTCGGTGAGCGTACCGTCGTAGGCCTCTGCGGCAAACGCAATCGTTTCCGAAAGGGTCGGATGAGGATGTATGGTCTGGCCGATATCCGTCGCATCAGCGCCCATCTCTATGGCCAATCCTACCTCCGCAATCAGATCGCCGGCGTTTACGCCGACGATACCGCCGCCGATGACACGCCCGGTCGTCTTGTCAAACAGCAGCTTCGTGAACCCCTCAACCCTTCCTAAAGCCAGGGCGCGGCCACTCACTGCCCAGGGAATTTTCGTTTTTTCATAAGAGATGCCATCACGTTTGGCGTCGGTCTCTGTGAGTCCGACCCAGGCGATCTCGGGATCGGTATACGCCACGGACGGAATCGTGCGCGCATCGAACGCGCTCTTCATTCCCGCCGCAACTTCTGCCGCGACTTTCGCTTCGTGCGACGCCTTGTGCGCCAGCATCGGGCCAGCCACAAGGTCACCGATGGCAAATATGTGCGGCACGTTCGTCTGCATCTGCTTGTTAACCGGAATGATGCCGCCTTGATTAACACTGACACCTGCTTTATCGCAATCAAGCTGATCGCCGTTGGCCCGGCGGCCAACGGATATCAGCACCCGGTCATATACAACGCTCGCCGGCGCATTCCTGCCCTCAAAAGCAACCTCGATACCTGGCACCGTTGCCAGCATGCCGATAACTTTGGTATCCAGCATGATGCTTTCATAACGCTTATCGATAATTTTCCGGAATGGCCGCACGAGATCGGGATCGGTGCCCGGCATCAGGGCATCAGTAAGTTCGACCACGCTGACCTTGGTGCCCAGTGCGCTATAGACGCAGGCCATCTCGAGGCCGATGATGCCGCCGCCGACCACCAGCATGCGCTTTGGCAAAGGATCCAGCTCGAGCGCGCCGGTCGAATCGACAATGCGCGGGTCGTCGGGCGTGCCGGGCAACTCCGCAGACTCCGACCCTGCGGCAATGATGCAATTCTCGAATTCGATGGCGTGACCCGAATCAAGCAGGACGCGATTTGGCGACGCGAACTTTGCTACTCCATGAATCACCGTCACTTTGCGCTGCTTCGCGAGTTGCGTAAGCCCGCTCGTAAGGTGTTCGACGACCTTGTTTTTCCAGCCGCGTAACGCCAGCACATCGATTTGAGGCTTGCCGAATTTGACGCCGTGCTCCGCCATCGCCTTCACGTCATCGATGACCCTGGCCGCATGCAGCAATGCCTTTGACGGGATGCAACCGACATTGAGGCAAACACCGCCCAGAACCGGGTAACGTTCGACAAGAATGACCGCCAAACCCAAGTCGGCTGCGCGAAACGCGGCGGTGTAGCCGCCGGGCCCCGACCCAATGACGACCAGCTGCGCACTATGAGTCTCACCCGCTCGAGGCTGGCGCAGCACTTCAGCGGTCGGGGTCGCGGCGGCCAGGATCGCTTTTTGCACTTCGACGTCAAGAACGACGGTTGACTCGGATTCAACCAGCTCTGTTGCGTCCAGCGTCAGGATCACGTCGCCGGCGTTGACCTTGTCGCCGACCTTTACTTTGAGCGCGCTGACCTTGCCAGCATGTGTCGAGGGAACGTCCATTGAGGCCTTGTCGGTCTCGAGCGTAATCAGTGACTCTTCGATCGCCACCTCATCGCCCGGCTCGACCAACACCTCGATGACTTCCACATCCGAGAAATCTCCGAGTTCGGGCACCACCAGCTCGACCTGATGGGTCGTCACGGAGTCGCCTCGAGAAGCGCATCGACATTCGACAGCACCTGGCGCAGATGCGTTGTGAAGCGCACCGCATAGGCACCGTCGATGACGCGATGATCGTAGGACAATGAAATGGGCAGCATGAGCCGCGGCTCAAATTTGGAACCGTTCCACACCGGTTGCATGGTCGAGCGTGACACACCGAGGATTGCAACTTCGGGCGCATTGACGATCGGCGTAAACGCCGTGCCACCAATGCCTCCCAGGCTCGAAATGGTAAAGCTCGCACCCTGCAACTGCTGCGCTTTCAGCTTTCCTTGCCGCGCAGCTGCCGACAGCTCAGCAAGTGCCTGAGCAAGCTCATACACATCCATGCGGTCCGCATCGCGGATGACCGGCACCATCAGGCCGTTTTCAGTATCTGCCGCGAAGCCTAAGTGGAAATACTTCTTGAAAACCAGCGACTCGCCGTCTTCCGAAAGAGATGCATTGGCTTTTGGATATTCTTTCAAGGTAACAATGCAGGCTTTCATAATGAAAGCGAGCGGGGTAAGACCGATGCCCTTTTCCTTTGCCGGGCCTTTCAATTCCTGCCGCCTGGCTTCGAGCTCCGTGATATCCGCGAGATCGTGCTGCGTGACATGCGGCAGATTGATCCAGCTTGCCTGCAAACGCGGCCCTGAAATCTTCTGAATTCTTGTCAGCGGTTTGGTTTCAATCTCGCCAAATTTCGCGAAATCGACCACTGGCACGTGCGGCAATGCGGCGCCGGCAGCCGGCGCTGCTCCGGCGGTGAGAATCGCTTTGACAAATGCTTTGACATCGTCATGCAAGATCCGCTTTTTCTGCCCCGACCCTTTGACCTGCACCAGGTCCACGCCGAGCTCGCGCGCGAGCTTGCGCACCGAGGGGCTGGCATGCGCATTGGAAAAGCCGGCCTCGTCGATTGCCGGCAGAGATTTCGGCAAAGCGGGAGCCGGCTTTGGTGCAGAGGCGGCAGCCGGCGCCGCAGGTGCCTGCACGGGTGGTGGCGCAGCAACGGTCGTGTCGCCCTGCAGATGCCCGGCTTCGATCGCCGGGGTCACGACGGCGGTATCGCTGACCTCGATTGCGATACGCCCTATTACGTCTCCTGACGATACCGTATCGCCGACTGCTACGGACATCTCCTCGATAACGCCGTTATCCGGAGCAGGAACATCCATGACGGCCTTGTCGGTTTCGAGCGTGATCAGGCCGTCTTCCCGGGCGACGCGGCCACCCGCCTTGACCAGAATTTCTATGACCTCGACCTCGGAAAATTCGCCAAGATCAGGAATGACGATGTCGATGACGTTTGCCATCAGATCGTTACCGGATCCGGTTTCTCAGGATCGATACCGAATTTTTCGATCGCCTGTGCCACGGTCTTCTGGTCAAGCATGCCTTCGTCGGCCAGCGCTTTTAGCGCGGCTACCGTGATGTATCTCCGGTCGACTTCGAAATGCTGTCTGAGCGCGGCTCGACTGTCACTGCGGCCGTAGCCGTCGGTGCCCAACGTTACATACTTGCCAGGTATCCAGCGCTGCACCTGGTCGGGTACGATTTTCATGTAATCCGTCGCGGCGACGTACGGTCCCTTGCAATTTGCCAGTTTTTGTTGCAGATAGCTGGTTCGCGGCTGTTCCTCGGGATGCAGCTGATTCCAGCGTTCTGCTGCAAGTGCATCCCGTCGCAGCTCGTTAAAACTGGTCACAGACCAGACGTCCGATGGCACCCCGAACTCGTCACTCAGTAATTTTGCAGCGTGAAGCACTTCGCGCAGTATCGTTCCCGAACCCATCAGCTGCACGCGAACTTGCCCGCGGCCACCCACCTGCAGTAAATAAAGTCCCCGCAAGATACCGTCCTCGACACCGCTCGGCATCGGCGGATGCCTGTAGTTTTCATTCATGCACGTGATGTAATAGAAAATATTTTCCTGCTCACCGATCATGCGGCGCAGGCCATCCTGGATGATGACGGCAAGTTCATACGCATAGGTCGGATCGTAGGAAACGCAGTTCGGAATGGTCGACGCGCTGACCAGGCTGTGACCGTCCTGGTGTTGCAGCCCTTCTCCGGCCAATGTCGTTCTGCCGGCCGTACCGCCGATCAGGAATCCTCGCGATTGCTGATCGCCGCCGGCCCAGATGAAATCGCCAATACGCTGGAATCCAAACATCGAATAATAAATGTAAAACGGAATCGTCTGCAGATTGTGGTTGCTATATGAGGTTCCGGACGCCAGCCATGAACAAAATGCGCCGGCCTCATTGATGCCTTCCTCGAGAATCTGGCCTTTCTTATCCTCCCGGTAATACATGAGCTGGTCGGCATCCTGCGGCGTATAAAGCTGCCCCTTCGACGAATAGATACCCACCTGGCGGAACATGCCCTCCATGCCGAAGGTCCGGGCCTCATCCGGCACGATCGGTACGATGTACTTGCCGATGCGCTTGTCACGGATCAAGGCCGTCAGGATGCGTACGAACGCCATCGTCGTGGATGCTTCGCGCTCTCCAGTGCCCTCGAGCTGCGTCTTGAATGCCTGCAGCGCCGGAACCTGCAACGGATTCGCAGTCTTGCGCCGCGCAGGCAGGTAACCGCCGAGCGCCTTGCGACGTTCGTGCAAATACTCGATTTCCGGGCTGTTCGCATTCGGCTTGCAGTATGGAACATCGTCAATGACACTGTCGGACACCGGAATATTGAATCGATCGCGAAACTCTTTTAAGGCATCGATATCGAGTTTCTTTTGCTGATGCGCGATATTCTGACCTTCACCAGCAGCTCCCATGCCAAACCCCTTGACGGTTTTGGCAAGGATGATCGTTGGCTGGTCCTTGTGGCGGACCGCGTTGTGGTAGGCCGCATAGACTTTGCGTGCATCGTGGCCACCGCGATTCAGCCGCCAAATTTCATCGTCGGACATGTTCGCGACCATGGCCGCCGTTTCCGGATACCTGCCGAAAAAATGCTCGCGAACGTAGTCGCCGCCCTTCGATTTGAAATTCTGATATTCGCCGTCGACACACTCTTCCATAACACGGCGGAGCAAGCCATCGTGATCCCTGGCAAGCAGCGGATCCCAGCGCGATCCCCAGATAACCTTGATCACGTTCCAGCCGGCACCCAGGAACGCGGCTTCGAGTTCCTGGATAATCTTGCCGTTGCCGCGCACCGGTCCGTCAAGCCGTTGCAGGTTGCAGTTGACAACGAAGATCAGGTTATCGAGGCCTTCGCGTACCGGCATCGTAATCGCGCCCATGGATTCGGGTTCATCCATTTCACCATCACCCAGGAAGCACCAGACCTTGCGATCACTCAGCTGAATCATGTCCCGGTTTTCGAGGTAACGCATGAATCGCGCCTGGTAGATCGCCATCATCGGACCCAGACCCATCGAGACAGTCGGGAACTGCCAGAAATCCGGCATCAGCCAGGGGTGCGGGTACGATGACAGTCCACCACCACCGACTTCCTGGCGGAATCTATTCAGTTGACCTTCACTAAGCCGGCCTTCGAGATAAGCGCGGGAATAGATGCCCGGAGATGAGTGACCCTGCATGAAAATCATGTCGCCGCCATGCGTTTTTGTCGGCGCCCGCCAGAAGTGGTTAAAGCCGACTTCGTACAGGGTTGCCGAGGATGCGTAACTCGAGATATGCCCGCCGTACTCGGTACTCTGACGATTGGCCTGTACGACCATCGCCACCGCATTCCAGCGGATATAGGCCTCGATGCGCCGCTCGATCGACCGGTCGCCCGGATACTCCGACTGGCGCCCCGTGGAGATCGTATTCAGGTAGGCGGTATTCGGCGCGTACGGTAGATACGCACCGGAGCGTCGCGCAAAATTGATCATCTGGTTAAGCAGGAAATGGGCTCGTTCGGGGCCCTGTGTCCCCAAAACTGAATCGATGGATTCAAGCCATTCACGTGTTTCGGTCGGATCTATGTCATCAAATCGGCTGATATCGCTCATAAATGGTCCACATTCATTTCGTCCCCGTCGAGGTGACCCGCGACGGCGTGAATTCGGTCAGGTGTCCTGCTAGGATCACGGCACTGCCGGGCCGGAGCGTAATTCTTACCGTCCGGCGTCATCTTCTTCGTGTCGATATTATGGCCCAAGCGGGCCAAAAAAGGTTAATGCTGAGATGGGAAGCCTCCTTGCAGACAACAAAAAGAATGGCCAGGTCAGAATTACGCAATACACCGGTCTGCCGGGCAAGCAAACGATCGCCGGCATCGATCATTTGCTGCTGGTTTTGCCCGCGAAAATTCCGGCGGCAGTGTGGGGAAAGATCCCGCAGGGCAGCAAGGTACAGGCACTCATGCGACGCAAGGCGCCCGGCAAGCTGCCAGCGATCTCTACCCGCGTCAACAACAAGCGGCAGACGGCACTGCATGTCGGCACGCTGGATGCGCATGCGAGCGCATTCGAGGCACTCACTTTCGGCAGAAAAATGGTTGCCGCGGCACTGTCGGAAAAGGCCGGCACGATCGGCATCTGGGTGCTGGGATTCGATACGGAAATGCAAGGCTGGATAGTTGAGCGCGTAACCGCCGCTGCATTGGCCGCCGCCTGGTCGATGCCTGCTTTCAAGTCCACACCGCGGGCCGAAAAGATCAAGGGCATCAAAATCATCGGCCTCGATCAGGCAGCGGATCTCAGTCGCGAACTGGCGGAGGCCGAAGGCAACAACCTGGCACGCTGGCTGACCGCACTTCCTCCCAACATACTGGACGCCACAAGCTATGTCGCTTTGCTGCGAGAATTGTCAAAGGAGAAAGGCTGGCAATTCAGGAAATACGGAGTGCGCGAACTCGAGAAAATGGGCGCTGGCGCATTCCTTGCCGTGGCGCAGGGTAACGCGGACGACAGCGCTGCGATCGTTCGACTGCGCTACCGTCCCGGGTCCAAAACAGCGCGGCCGGTCTTAAGTCTCGTTGGCAAGGGCATCATATTCGATACCGGCGGTACCAACCTGAAACAGTTCATGTCAATGCTGGACATGCATATTGATATGGGCGGCAGCGCAGTAGCCGTGGCAATTCTGTCAACCATTACCAGAATGCGGCGGTCTGAAGCGGTGGATTGCTGGCTCGCCATCACCGAGAACAGGACCGGGCCGACAGCCTACAAGTCACAGGATGTCGTTACCGCGCTGAACGGCAAGACCATTCAGACCATTCACACCGACGCAGAAGGCCGGATGGCGCTAGCGGACACGCTGGTGCTCGCCAGTAAGGATAAACCGGACCTGATAATCGACTACGCGACGCTAACTGGCGCCTGCATGACCGCGATAACCACTCGCTACAGCGGCGTATTTACCAATCGCCCCCACTGGCATCCAATTCTCAAGCGGTCGGGACGGGACAGCGGCGAGCGGGTTTGGCCCTTTCCAATCGGCGGCGACTTCATGGATGACCTGAAGAGTGATACTGCAGACCTGCAACAATGCGCGCCGAACGGCGGTGGCGATCACATCCTCGCCGGAAGTTTCCTGAATGAATTCGTCGACAAGAAAATCCCCTGGGTGCACGTCGATCTGAGCGCATGCAAACACAAGGGCGGTCTAGCGCATGTTGCCACGGATATAACCGGATTTGGCGTTCGTTACACGATGAACCTGCTCATCGATAAAAATGCATTTGGCGATGCTGACTGGAAGTGACCGATTCCTTCTTAATCGCGAATCGTTTCCGCGGCTTTTTCCCTGTCGTCGTCGATGTCGAGACCGGTGGATTTAATTGCAAGACTGACGCCTTACTGGAGATTGCTGCAGTCCTGATCGATCCCCAGGAAGACGGGACATTGTTGCGCGGAGAAACCTTTCGCTATCACGTCAAACCGTTCGAAGGCGCCAACCTGGAAGCAGCATCCCTGGCGATAAACAGGATCGACCCCGATCACCCTCTTCGACCGGCAATCGATGAACGCGACGCATTACAGCGAATTTTCCGGGAAGTCAGGCGTGCCGTACGGGAGCATGGATGCACACGTGCAATCCTCGTTGGGCACAATGCAGCATTCGACCTGGGATTTCTAAATGAAGCGGTTGCGCGAACCTCGATCAAACGCAATCCGTTTCATCCATTCTCAAGCTTCGACACGGCGACGCTTTGCGGTGTCGCCTACGGGCAGACGGTTTTGGCTCGTGCGGTGAAAGCGGCTGGTATGACATGGGATGAAGATTCCGCCCACTCGGCTGCATACGATGCCGAGATCACGGCCGATGTGTTCTGCGATATCGTGAACCGGTTCCAGCCCCTGTTCACCTCTATCAGGCCTCAGGATTGGTCACCGGATGAGGACGAAGGCGAAGCAGAATTGTAGGAGCGGGCTGTAGGAGCGGCCTACTGAGCTAATACACTCGTAGACGAAATCTACTCGCCATCGTCGTTGGACGCATCAGTTTCAGACAGGAGCTTCTGCAACTCGCCCGAGTGATACATTTCGACGACGATGTCGCAACCGCCGATCAGCTCTCCGTCGACATAGAGTTGCGGAAAAGTCGGCCAGTTCGAATACTTTTTGAGGCCTTCCCTGATTTCCGGGTCTTCAAAAATGTCGATGTACGCGAATGGCCTGCCGATCGCTTTGAGCGCGGCGACGGTCTGGCCGGAAAATCCGCACTGCGGAAAATCGGGCGTACCCTTCATATAGACCAAAACAGGATTGTTATCGAGTTGCTCTTTGATTCTTTCGATTACGTCCATTTTTGCGCTCACCTGAATGTATCGACTGCCGGATCGGGTCAATATATATCCGACAGTCCGAAAATCAATATTAATTAAAGATTTGTGTTGACCATAACCTGGTTTCTTACGCTGTTGACACCATCAGTATCGGTGGCAATCTGAACGGCGCGATCACGGGCCGGAAAGCTGCCTACCGTGCCGCTCAGGGTAACATTGCTGTCAATAGTCCTGATGCCGATAGCATATTGACTGACCGTGGAATCAGCACTGAATTTGCGCCTGATCGTCGCCGATATCGTATTGTCCGCGGCAACCTGTGCACTACTGCGGTTATCTGTCGATACGCCTCCTTCACCGGACGAAGCGCTAGCGAGCAACATCGAGGTACAGGCTGGCATCATCAGCACCAGAATTGCGGCACTCAAAACACGCATCTCAGTACCCGCTCTATCGCACCAACGATCCTGCCATTGTACGCCAGTATCATGTGAAAATAGTGCTGCGGCCACGCCGGGCGGGCAAGGACTGCACCAGCGCCCATTGCTGCTGCGCTGTCATTGCAGACCACGCCACGATTTCATCCATCGTGCGGCCGCAGCCAATGCAGATCTTGTCGTCATTCAG
>SMWE01000131.1 GCA_004357475.1 Gammaproteobacteria bacterium | reverse complement strand
TGACCGTCAACGGAAAAAAATCACGGCCCGGATCGGCTGTCTTTCGGCCAACCGCAGTGACCAGAACCATCGTTTCGGCCATGTTGACCAAAACGGCTCCGTCAGCCTGTCGCGCGATTGCGCCTGTTTCGATGGAAACCTCGTGTTCTCCGTACTGGAACGTCTTTTTTGTTACTTTCACTTTAATACTCGAATATTAGATTAGATGGCACGACTGACCGTCCCGTACCCGTTTCAGGGCCGACAGATGGATGGGTTCATTGCCTTAAGGCGCCGGTTACAAATTAACGACGGAGACCGAGCCGTGATATCAGCTCGCGGTACCGGTCCTGATCTTTTTCCTTCAGATAATCGAGCAACTTGCGCCGCTTGTTAACCATCTTCAAAAGACCTTGCCGGGAATGGTGATCCTTTTTGTGCTCACCGAAATGGTCGGTGAGTTCTGAAATTCGTTTGGACAGCAGCGCCACCTGAACCTCAGGCGACCCTGTGTCTGCTTTGCCGCGGGCATATTCCGCGACGATATTGCTCTTACTCTCACTTGAAAGTGGCATCTCTAAGAAACTCCAATCGTTCTTTCTATCTTCTGACCCTTAATTTTAAGCGCGCTATTCTAGCGTCAGTTCCGCTACAGTAACAGCTTAAAATACCAAAACATCAGGCTTTTTTACCTGACTCATTTGTCTGCTCCCGGCGCGGCGCATTGCCCGAATCAGCCCGCCAACCTGAAAATTCGTCGCGGCGCCAGCATGCCATCGCTGCCCAGTTGCCCGACGCCGAGAAAGCGCTCCTCGTCAGCGTAGACCCGTACCAGCCCTTCCGCCCCGCCGGCGGCTTCCGCTACCGCCTGGCCACTGCAGAAGCGCTCTGCCGCATCCTCTGGCAGGTGGCAATCCGGCCACGAAGACAATGCCATATCTGCAGGCAGCAGCCGTGCACGAAGTGCTTCCGGCCCTGCCTCGGCAACCCGCTCGGCGCCTGGCAGATCGAGCATATCCTCGGCACGGAAATGACCGACGGTCTCACGATGCAGGCGGGCCGTATGCGCCACGGTCCCGGCCGCCCTGGCAATGTCCTCGACCAGCGTCCGTATATAAGTGCCTTTAGAGCAATGCACTCGCAAAACCAGCCGGGTATTGCTGCTTTCCAGCAGGCGGATATCGTCAATCCGAACGCGCCGCGCATCGCGATCGACGACCAGACCCTGGCGGGCCAGTTCATATAGCCGCTTGCCGTTCTTCTTCAGCGCCGAATACATCGGCGGCACTTGTTGAATCTCGCCACAAAATTTTTCGAGTACCTGTTCCCAGCCGAGCCGGTCCAGATCCGGTACTGCTGCCGTCTCTGTGATTTTGCCGTCGGCATCACCGGTATCGGTCGCTTCTCCCAGCCTGGCGACCACCCGATAAGTTTTGTCGGCTTCCAGCAAATAGGCGCAGACCTTGGTCGCCTCGCCAAAGCACAATGGCAACATTCCGGTCGCTGCCGGATCAAGGCTGCCAGTATGGCCAGCCTTTTTCGCTTGCAGCAGCCTTTTGACCTTCTGCAAAGCCTGGTTCGAGGTGATTCCCGCCGGCTTGTTCAGCAACAGCAGTCCGTTCACTGGCGCAGCAGCCTGCCGGGCACTGTCTTTTGCTGTCATCCTGCGGCTACCTGCTGCTGTCTGCGTCGGTCGCGTCGTCGATCAATCTGCTGATCTGGACGCCATGAGCGACGCTGTCGTCGTGCACGAAACGCAACTCGGGTACATGCCTGACGGTCAGTTCATTCCCCAGCCTGCGGCGCAGGAATCCTGAGGCACGTTGCAGACCATCAAGCGCCAGTTTCGGGTCGTCATCGGGATTCAGGAGACTGAAGTAGATCTTTGCGACGCTCAGGTCCTTCGACAACTCCACAGCCGTCAGTGTCAAATCGGCAACACCCGGGTCCTTGGATTCAAAACGAATCACCTCGCTTAAGATTCGTCGTAACTGCGCGCCCAGCCGTTGATTGCGTGAAAACTCTCGAGGCATCTCTTGATTCCGGGTAGCGGTGAATCAGTCGAGCGTACGAGCGATTTCAACACGCTCATAGCATTCGATCTGGTCACCGACCTTGACGTCATTGTAATTCTTGACGCCGATGCCACACTCGGTGCCAGATTTGACTTCGTTGACGTCGTCTTTGAATCGCCGTAAAGATTCGAGCTCGCCTTCGTAGATGACAACGTTGTCGCGCAGCACGCGAATCGGGTTGGAACGTTTCACCAAGCCTTCGGTGACGATACAGCCGGCGATATTGCCGAGTTTCGGAGAAGTGAAGACTTCCTTGACCTCAGCAAGACCCACAATATTT
The DNA here is from genome assembly GCA_004357475.1 of Gammaproteobacteria bacterium. Classification (GTDB taxonomy): domain Bacteria; phylum Pseudomonadota; class Gammaproteobacteria; order Steroidobacterales; family Woeseiaceae; genus SZUA-117. Next base: position 6,188 of record SMWE01000131.1, on the reverse strand, counting down.
TCACGAATCTCGGGCGCCAACAGGCCGCTCAGGGCAGCTTTCACGTCGTCAATCGCCTCGTAAATGATGCTGTAGTAGCGAACATCGACGTTGGATTCCTTGATCGCCACCCTGGCAGCACTGTCTGCCCGGACGTTAAAGCCGATGATGACCGCATTGGAGGCAGCCGCCAGAGTTGCATCAGACTCCGTGATACCGCCGACGCCCGAACTAATCACCTTCACTTTAACTTCGTCGGTTGAGAGCCTGTTCAGCGCATCCCGCAATGCTTCGGTACTGCCGTGCACGTCGGATTTGATCAGGACCGGGACGGACTTGGCCTGCCCTTCGGTCATCTGGCTGAACATATCCTCAAGCTTCGATGCCTGTTGCTGTGCAAGCTTGGATTCACGAGATTTACTCTGCCTGTATTCAGCAACCTCCCGGGCTTTGCGCTCACTCTTGACGACCAGGAAATCGTCGCCCGCATTTGGCGTTTTTGACAGGCCGAGCACCACCACCGGGCTCGATGGTCCTGCTTCCGCTATCGATTCGTGGGATTCGTCAAACATGTTTCTCACGCGGCCGAACTCTTCACCGGCAATGAGCATGTCGCCTTGCTTTAAGCTGCCTGCCTGCACCAGGACAGTTGCCACCGCACCACGGCCCTTTTCAAGGCTTGATTCGATCACGACGCCCCGTGCCGGCCCCTCAGCAATTGCTTTGAGGTCCATCATCTCGGCCTGCAGCAAAATGGCATCCAGCAATGCATCAACGCCTTCCCCGGTCTGTGCGGAAACCTGTACGAACAGTTGTTCGCCACCCCAGTCTTCAGGAATTACTTCGTGCTTTGAAAGTTCGTTCTTGACCCGCTCCGGGTCGGAATTCTCCTTGTCGATCTTGTTGATCGCAACCACGACCGGTACGCCTGCTGCCTTGGCATGCTCGATAGCCTCGATCGTCTGTGGTTTGACACCATCATCGGCGGCAACCACCAGTATGACGATGTCGGTGGCCTGGGCGCCTCGAGCACGCATCGCCGTGAAAGCGGCATGACCCGGCGTATCCAGGAAGGTAATTTTCCCCTTGTCGGTATCGACTGCGTGTGCACCGATGTGCTGCGTAATACCGCCTGCCTCCCCGGCAGCAACCTTGGTACTCCGAATATAATCAAGCAGCGTCGTCTTGCCGTGATCGACGTGTCCCATGATCGTGACGACCGGCGCCCTCGGGACCTCGTCACCGGTTGCAACCTCATCCGCCAGCAGGGTTTCGTCGATAGCCGTGCCGCTGACCGGCTTGGCGACATGACCCGCTTCTTCCACCACCAGTATGGCAGTATCCTGGTCGATGGTCTGATTGATCGTCACCATGGCACCCATGCTAAAAAGGATCTTGACGACTTCGTTGCCCTTCATTGCCATCTTTTGCGCCAATTCGGACACAGCGATGTTATCGGCAATCTCGATCTCACGAACAACTGGAGCTGTTGGTTTCTCGAAACCGTGCTGTCCATCGCTGCTGATGTTGACCGGACGACGGCGAGCCGGTGATTTTCGCTTGCGCCGGCCACTCTTGTCGCCGGCAACGTGCAATTCTTTGCGGCCATAGCGAGTTTCTGGTGCCTTGCCTTTTTTCTTTTCCTTTTCCTTGGAGCGTCGCTCGCGGGCATCCTGTTCGGCTCTCTCGACGCGCGCCCGCTCTTCGGCGGCGATCGCGGCGGCCTTTTCAGCGGCCTCGCGGGCATCAGTTTCCGCCTGCTGCCTGGCTTCTGATTCCTTCCGCTGGTCTTCTTCGGCGACTCTTACAGCTTCTTCTTTAGCCGTCTTTTGACGCTCGATTTCGCGTTTCTCCGCATCCAGCAGGTCTTGCTCCTCGCGTCGTTTGGCGTCCAGCGCCTCCTGACCCTTCTGCGCCTGCTCTTCAAGAACGTCCCGCTTTATGTAGGTGCGCTTGCGTCGAACCTCGACGTTGACGGTACGCGAGCGTCCCTGGGCCCCGGCCAGCCTGAGCTCGGACTGCGATTTTCGCCGCAATGTTATGCGGCGTGGCGCGGCAGAGGTTGCAGTCGACTCTGACTGGCCGTGGCTTCGCCGAAGATGCGTCAACAACTCGAGTTTTGCATCCTCGCTAATCGTGTCTTCCGATCCATCGACCTTGATACCGGCGTCGTCGAGCTGTGTTATCAACTTCTCGACCGGTACTTTCAGCACATCGGCAAATTGTGTAATTGTGACATCAGCCATAGTCAAACTCCGTTCTGGCCAGTGATCAGGCCTGCTGTTCAGCCTCGAACCAGTGTGCGCGCGCTTTCATAATCAGCGCCGCCGCTTGTTCCTGATCCATGTCAATTAAATCGAGCAAATCGTCCGTCGCCAGCTCAGCCAGGTCTTCACGTGTCACCACGCCCTCACTCGCCATCTTGAACGCCAGGCTCTTGTCCATGCCCTCAAGACTCAGCAGGTCCTCTGCCGGTTCCGTCTCATCGATCTTTTCTTCCTGGACGATCGCCTGCGTCAATAACACGTCGCGCGCCCTGGTTCTAAGCTCAGTCACGATGTCCTCATCGAATTCCTCGATTTCAACCAGTTCCGAGGTCGGCACATAAGCAACCTCTTCAATTGTCGAGAATCCTTCCTGCACCAGAATCAATGCGACTTCCTCATCGACGTCGAGCTGTTTCGTGAACAGCTCCAGCAATTCGCGCATCTCGCCTTCGCTCTTCTGCTCGGCGTCCGTCTCGGTCATCACGTTGAGTTCCCATCCCGACAACTCACTGGCAAGACGAATGTTCTGGCCACCCCGCCCGATCGCCTGGGACAGTTTCTCTTCGTCTACGGCGATATCCATGCTTTGCGCGTCTTCATCGACAACAATCGACACGACCTCGGCCGGCGACATGGCATTGACCACGAACTGCGCCGGATTTTCATCCCAGAGGATGATGTCGACGCGTTCGCCGGCCAGTTCATTTGAAACCGCCTGCACACGCGAGCCGCGCATACCGACACAGGCGCCAACAGGATCGATGCGCGCATCGTTACTTTTAACAGCAATCTTTGCGCGCAGACCGGGGTCCCTTGCAGCACCCCGAATTTCGATGAGTCCCTGGCCAACTTCAGGCACCTCGATTTTGAATAGCTCGACCAGAAATTGCGGTGAGGTTCGCGTCATGAAAAGTTGCGGACCGCGTGGCTCGGAACGGACTTCAATCAGCAAAGCCTTCATCCGGTCCTGCGGCCGCACCGGCTCGCGCGGCACCATCTGTTCCCGGGACACGAAACCTTCGGCATTGCCGCCGAGATCGATGTAAACACCATTGCGATCGACACGTTTTACGAGCCCGGACAGCAGTTCGCCTTCCCGGTCCTTGTATTCCTCGACAACCTGCTCGCGCTCGGCCTCGCGCACCTTCTGCACGATAACCTGCTTTGCCGTCTGTGCCGCAATGCGTCCGAATTCGACCGAATCCATTGGTATCTCGACATAACCGCCCGGCTCGGCATTTTCATCGATATCCACCGCATCTATCATGCGCAGCTCGCGGTCCGGGAATTCCAGCTCGGTAGATTCATCCTCGAACACCAGCCACTGGCGAAATGTCTCGTATTCACCGGTCTCACGATCGATGGCGACCCGCACGTCGATATCTTCGCCGTGCCGTCTTCGCGATGCCGTCGCCAGCGCTGCCTCGATGGCCTCGAAAATAACGTCTTTGTCAACGCCCTTTTCGTGCGAAACAGCGTCGACCACCATCAAGATCTCTTTACTCATTGTGCAAAACTCCAAATATCGCGACTCCGCCTCAATCAGACGGAATCAGCCGGGCCGATTCGATCGTCGCGATTTCCAGGCTGTGTGACTCGCCATCCACCTCAACTTCAATCTTTTCATTATCTGCGGAGCGCAGTGTCCCCCGAAAATTCCTGCGCCCGGCGATCGGAAAACGCAGTGTCACGTGTATCGTCTCGCCGGCAAATCGCTGGAAATGCTCAGGCTTGGTTAGCTTGCGATCAAGTCCCGGCGACGACACCTCCAGCGTGTAGTGCCCTGGCAGCGGATCCTCGACGTCGAGAATCGCGCTCAACTGCCGGCTGACGATTTCACAGTCCGACAAATCCACGCCGTCCGGCTTGTCGATAAACACCCGTACGATGCCGTCGCGGCCACCGAGCTTCAGCTCGAGGTCCGTTAATTCGTACCCAAGCTGCGCTATGGTCGGCTCAATCAGCTTTGCCAGCTCCACCTTCATATCCAGAAACTACTTTAATAAAATCTCTCAACTATCTATTCTAAAAGAAAAAAATGGGCATATAGCCCATTCTTCTTCTGCGGCACCTTGCAGCCTGGCATGTGCGCCGGGCAACAAAAAACCCCATAGCGGGGCTTACAATCTACCAAGACCTTGGTAGCGGGCGCGCGTTACGGACAAACTCTGTAACGGTCTCACCAGCCACCGCGCAAGGCGCGAATTATAGGGGTATAGCAGGCCGCGTGCAACGGGTCGATGGCGCAGTACGCATCACCTCCTCCGCGGTCCTGCACCCAGGGTTACGCCATTCGCCAGTCGGTAAGAATCGAATGATCGGCTGAGCCTACTGCGGGGTGATTTTGCCGACCACCTCCGTACGCACTGTGAAGCCCTCCAGGCTGGCGGGCAATGATTCCGTGACCTTCGCTCCTGCCTGATCGAGTCCCACAACGATGACCGCTGCACCTTCGTCATCTCGTCCAATTCCTACAGACACCACACCGGGCATGGACATGAGACGATCCACGTGTTTCGCCCTTACCTCTTGAATCGACGGTTGCATCTCTCTGGTTTCGTTACAGGCCGGGGTGGCCAGCGCCATCAGCAGGATTGCCGCGGTCAAACGCATTGTCACCGGCTAACACCCAGGGCTGAGAACACATGGCTGATACGATTGATTATGGTCGTGTTGTCACTGCCTGCAAATAGCAGGCCCACGAGATTGTCGCTGTCATCGAGTACCGCGGAGCCGCTGTCGCCGCCCTGGCTCATCGGACCGGCCAGGAGCTGATCCCTGAACCGGGCTGTCCGCCCCCCGCCGTAGTCAACATCGCTGGTTACGTCTACCTGCAGGATCTCACCCGTGGTCAGTCCGGTCGTGCGACCGCTCTTCTTCACAGCCGATCCAAGATCAGCCTCAGCGACACCCTGAATGGTACCAATTTGCAGCATCTCATCGACAACCATCGTGGTCTCCAGCGGCGTCGCAATCGCGGCATCGACCAGGTTGTCTTCTGTATCCAGCGTCACCACCTGGTAACGGGTGTTGCTGCCGATAGCCCGGCATAGCATATTGAGAGCGGCGATCACCGCACGCGCCGTCGGGCATCGGCTTGGCGGTTCCGGCTCCCTGAAATTTATCGGCACGAATTCCCTCAGGTCCGCGATGTGATCATCGGGAAACCGCCCACCATCGATTGGTCCGGGTTGCAGAATAGAATCGCCAGCCTCCGCGTCATTGGTATTGGCCAGAACATGATTGTTGGACAGGATCACCAGCATTCCGTCTTTCTTGACCAGGCATCCCAGGGTCCCGGCCGTGATGCTCCCATGTCCTATGCTGATACCACCCGGTGCCGGCCGGTGCCGGCCGGTACGTGACTGTAACGCCCGAATCCGACCGGTCTGCACCACGTCTGTCGGTATACCGTCAATCGTTGCCGGCACGACGTCCCGGGACGAAAGCCGGGCGACGCTCAATTTCCTGGTCACAGAACAAACAACGCACAGCGCTTCCGTGCGGGATCCTTGTGTGACCTTGTAGCCCACGCCGGTAGCCACGACATTGCTGCGGGCAAGTAGATCTGCAGCAGCATTTTTGAGCATGTTTCTTACGACACTAAGATCGTGTGGCATATCGCCCTCCTGCATACCTGTGCGCGTGACATCAAAAGTGGCCCATTTCTATGGACAGCCAAGCCCGATTCTATAACTGGATCCAAACCTGTCGTTTAAGCAGCGAGGATTAGCGGCTGCTGAGAAAACGTAACTGAACTGGCGTCGTTCGTTTCAAGCGGGAATGTGGTCACCACCGATGACGGCTTTCGTCCAGCCGCAGACTTTGTAGATCGCGCGTTAATGTCTGTCAGACGGCCTTGAGAGCGTAAAGATATCAGAGTTGCGTCAGAGGCGAACGCGTTTCACTTAAGGCGCGAGCGTGCTCACCGGCACATCGATC
>SMWE01000130.1 GCA_004357475.1 Gammaproteobacteria bacterium | reverse complement strand
TTCATCGCCCTGATGACGTCAATCGGTGTTGCCGGCGTACCGTCAGCGTCACTGGTCGCGATCGCGATCATCCTCGGTGCGGTTGGCCTGCCCGTAGAGGCGATCGGCGTGCTGCTGGTGTTTGACCGGATACTCGACATGCTGCGCACGAGCGTCAATATTTTCGGCGACGCCTGTTGTGCCGTTATCGTTGCCCGGCTCGATGGCGAGAAGACCAATATCGCTATCGAGGACAGCTGACATTTTTTCGCTCGCTTAGGAAGGGCTCCTGCAGAAGCATCGCAGGAGTTACCATACAAGCTCGCCTGTAGGAGCTCGCCTGTAGGAGCTCGCCCCAGCGAGCGATAATCGCACGGTAGGCCGGGCTGCTACAAAATGATTCGCGGCAAGCCGTCGCCGGAGCTCGCCTGTAGGAGCTCGCCCCAGCGAGCGATTGCGGTTCCCATCAAACGCCCGTCATCAGGAAACTGGCGGAATAAAAACGATATAATTCAGCGCATGCCAGGCCAAAAACCAAAGCTGATGGGCGAATTGAGCCGCAGAGGCGTCATTCGGGCACTTGCGGCCTATATCGTCATTGTCTGGCTACTCGCGCAGGGACTGGTCGACCTGTTGCCGGCTGTTGGATTGCCTGAATGGGCGATCAGGATATTCCTTGCGACTGCGGTCGCAGCTACCCCGCTGGTTGCGTTTTTGGCCTGGCGCTACGACCTGACGCTGAAAGGTTTCCTGCGGGATCCCGCGGACATGGTCGCCGTCCGACGAGACACCACGTCGCGAACAAGCGGTCGCACCAGGGGATCGACGCATCAGCACAATGCAGCGCTTGGCGTCATGTTCGCATCCTGGAGAAACAAAGATGGTGAACTCTGTGAGCGGGAGTTTTATTCGGCGTTTATTATCGGCCGGGATTATCGGGTAGACGTGCGCATGAAGGATGACCGGATCAGCAGGCGCCACCTCCGAGTGTACCCGGTTGATGATGAGTGGCATGTGAAGGACCTGGACAGTTTGAATGGATCATATGTCAACGGCCAGTCCATCGACGAGATAAAGGTCGACCCCGAGGTTGAGGTCTCGATGGACAAACATGGACCGAAAGTTCACTTGCTGGTCCGCGTGGCCGATGACACAGCCCAGAGTGCAAGTACCCGCTGATAGCGGGCGGAATCCGTTTAGCGAACGAGTGTCACGCCTATGACGGAACTACAGATACTGTTGAACAGGTTTCTCGCAGGAGAGATCGGGCTTGATGAACTGAAACAGGAGTTTGCATTGCTCCTGCAAGACGACGCCGACCTGCCGATGTCGGCGGAAGCCTGGCTTGAAGCCGGGGAAAAGGACGGGCGATTGTCTGCGACCGTCTGCACAGCACTTAAAGATGAACTGGCATCCCATATGGCCGCGGCCTTTTTCGACGCGGATCCGGCGGACTCGGGAATATTCGACAGGCTGGACAAAAGTCTCGCGCAGCATGAGGATGCGCGATCCGCAGGTAATGAGCCGATCCCGGGCACCAGGATAAAAACCCTGGTACTCGATTCCGGAAGTACAGCCATTGGTTCGAATTCTGTCGATAGTCAGGGTGAGTCACAGAATGAACAAACACTGGAGGTTCATACGGGCGCAGTCGACGCCGTCCTGAAGGTGGGTTCCCTGATCGGCGGACGCTACGAATTGCAATCGCAACTCGGCAGCGGGGGTATGGGAAAGGTCTTCAAGGCGCGTGACAGGCTGCGAGCAGAGGCCCAGGATCGCGATCCGCATATCGCGCTGAAAATACTCAGCGATGAATTCAAAAGTCATCCTGATTCAATGATCGCGATGCAACGGGAAGCCAAACGGGCGCAGACACTGTCGCACCCGAACGTCATCAACGTTCACGATTTTTTCCGCGATGGTCCGCATCTTTACCTGACCATGGAGTTGCTGGAAGGTAAGCCGCTGGACGAATTGCTCAAGACGGATTATTGGGGTGGTCTGCATTTCGATCAGGCGTGGCCGATCATCGAGGGCGTATGTAATGCGCTGGAATACGGCCACATGAAAGGCATCGTGCACTCCGACATCAAACCGGCGAATATTTTCATCTGCGACGACGGTACGGTGAAGGTGCTGGACTTGGGGATAGCCCGGCCGATCCCGCTGGCCAACGTGCCGGACTCTGAGCAAACGACATTCGATCCCGGCAAACGCCTCGGCAGTCTCACGCCCGCGTATGCCTCGCTCGAGATGTGGTTTCAGGACACACCCGATCCGCGCGACGATATCTACGCGCTCGCTTGTGTTGCATATATGTTGTTGGCCGGTGTCCACCCGTTCAAAGGGAAGTCGGCGAAAAGAGCATCTGAAGATGAGTTGATTCCGGAGAGAATCGATTCCCTCTCGCGCGGGCAGTGGTCGGCCTTATCGGGCGGCCTCGAGTTTCACCGCAGCGACCGCATCAAGTCGGTCGCCCAATTCCGTAGCTTGCTGGAACCACAATCCGTTGTTCGAAAAAGGCACCGCATTGAGGCCGTGCTAGCCATACTGGCCATCATCATACTGGTCCCTGTCAGTTTGAACTTCTACGAGAGAGCCGTCGAGCAACGGACAATGGATGACCGCGGGCGACTGCAGGCGCCATTCGTGACCAGCCCGGCGGTGCGGCCTGCACTAACCGCAGAACAACAAGACGAGATCGATGCCTTGATCAGGCTTGCCAGCTATCAATTCGAATCTGTAAGCGACGAGATGAGTGCGGACGATCTTATCTATTTCCTGAGCGACGGCCCGAACAATGTAACGCAACTGGCGGACGCCGTGCTGCAAGTTGATCCAGGGTATGAGGCGGCACTGGAACTCAGGCAGCGAGTCTTCGAGGTATTCGTTGCAAAGGCGCGCGCGTTGGAAGGTGAAGAGGCCTACCAACAGGCTATTACGCTAACGCGAAACGCCGAGGCCGTGATTCCAAATACCAGTATCGTGCTGCGGCTGCAACGCAGCATATGTAAAAGCGCGCCGGCGGCTTGCGCCCGCCAATAGTGCTCATGCGCCCGCCGGGGCGTGTTCATTCGCCCGCTGGGGCGGGCTCCTACGTATCGTTCCTATAATTTTTGGACGCCCGAATGAGCAAAATTCTCGTAGGGCGATCCACGTGTATTCAACCTTTTCCTTTGATGCTTGTTGCCGTTTGTTGTCTGCTGCAAATGTCGGCCTGTGTCTTGCGACCGGCCTGGCAAAAGCTGGCCATCGAAGGAAACCTGGAATCCCGCCGGATTGATGCCGGACGGTTTCGGCATCTCGTCCTTTGGAACGGAGAACAAGGACCCCATCTGCGCATTTATGTGGAAGGTGATGGCGGGCCGTGGATCTACAAGAGACGCGTCGCTGTGGACCCCACGCCGTCCAACCCCGTGTTATTGCGCCTGATGCATGACGCGACCCACCCTGCCGTTTACCTGGGACGGCCCTGTTATTTTGGTGCCGCGACGGACCGGGAATGCGAACAGAGATGGTGGACATTCGACAGATACGGCCGGGTTGTTGTCGATAGCATGTGCGCCGCTGCAAACCAGGTATCCCGTCAGCTTGGCGCAGAAACTGTCCAGCTCATTGGTTACTCCGGCGGTGGCGCCATTGTCCTCGGGATGAGCGCCTGTACCGATCACCTGGTGGCATTTTCGACCATTGCAGGCAATCTCGACCCGGAAGCCTGGGCCGAGCATCACGGGTATTCCCCGCTCAGCGATCTGTCGCCGCTTGCCTCCGCAGCAATCCGCCACAGTGCGGTTAACGAAGTACATTGGCAGTGCCGCGATGATCTCAATGTTCCGCCCTCGATCACCGACGACTATTTTGCGGCTCGAGCGCACGCGGTGCGACATATTGTTAAGTCCTGCTCGCACACAACGGGCTGGCAACTTCACTGGTCGCAGATCATCGATTCACCGGAAGTGAACTGAGCAGCACATATCTGCGCTCGACATGCGAGCAACCAGCAACCGCCAGGATAATTTCGGCCAATATCCAACGACATAGCGTGGCTTGCTTGCTTTTTGATGACGAAATCTTAGACTTTGATAACGCCGCAACCTGACAGTGCTCGCGGTGTTGGAAGAGTAACTTAGAATAATAACAACGGCCTCGTGACGATCCCTCCGTAAATTATGCGGCATCCGCGGAGCAATGAAAATTATCACTGCAGAATCCACCTTACTGACACGCTGCCTCATGGTCGCACTGGGTTGCGGGCTGGTGGTGGTGTGCGCGAGTGCTCGGGACCGCGATGAAACGTCGGAGCGAATACGCATTGCCGCGGCGAACATGGAAGATGCAATCGTTGTCGATTGCCAGTTGCCGGGTAAGCTTCGAAAACTTGGCGGTACCCGCACCTATCTCACGCCGGGGCGGCTGATCCGCGCGTCAGCCATCGTCTGCCGTACGCGCGGCGGAGAATACACGCTGGGTGATCTCGCCAGCGGGACCCTGTCACTGCAACGCTGGATGATACCTGCCGGGAAGGGAGATGCAGAGGCGCAATACTATGTTGCACGCATCCATGCCAATGGCATGGACAACGTAACGATTGATTATGCAAAGGCTGCACAGTGGTATCAAAAAGCGGCGGACCAGGGCTTCAATGAGGCCAGGCAAGAGCTTGGTTATCTCTATGAGCGCGGCCTTGGCGTCGCAAAGGATCCCTTGAAAGCGCTGAATCTGCAGCGCGTTGCTTCGGGTCTCGGTGAAGATCTCGACTACGCCTGGAAAATTGCCAATGCAGAGAAGCTCGCCGACGGGCTTGCGACTGAGCTGCGGGCGGCCAATGGCGCGTTGCGCGACTCGCAGCTGGCGCTCAGTGAAACACAGGATCAACTGTTCGCCGCTCGCGCAAGCGTTCGTCACCGGGAATTGGAAATGGTCGGCCTCATTGCCGATCTTGAGACGGCAAGGCGCCTGGCGGCCAATGCCTCGTCGACAAAGGTCGCTCGAATGGAGGCGGAAATAGTTGCCGCGGCAGCTCGGCTGGAAGCAAGTCAGACGGCCATTCTTCGCCTGGAGCGGGAACGGGATTCCGCCAGGGTCGCATTAGCAATGCAACTCGCCGGCGGCCAGGCGACGCAGCTCGAATTACGCGAATTGCTCGCGCGCACCGAGCGTGCCGAGGGAGCAGCAGAATCGCTGGGCGCACAATTGGCGGAAGCGCAGCAGCGATTGATTCATTCGGACGAGGAGGTACGCGAGCTGCAGGTCGCGTATCGCGAGCAGTCCAACCGCCTGGTTGCGGAAAGGGAGCGGCTCCTGGAGGCACGCTCCCGATCCGATTCCGACGCCGCGGCTTATCTCGTGGTACGGGAAACTGAAATAGCATCCAACGAAGCTCGCATCGCGAGTCTCGAGTCAGAACTCCGCAGCCTGCAGGCTCGGTTGGCGGATGCGCAAGACACCGCGCTCGAGGATTCCATGCGGCGGGAAATCGCGGCGCTGCAAGCCCGCTACGATAACGATGTGGCTGCGTTGCGGCGCGACCAGGAGCGCCTCCGGCAGAGCCACTCTGCGAGTGCGGGCCAATTGGCTGCGTTGTTTGCGGAGTCGCAGCAGCGCCTCTCCGAAAAAGACAGCGAACTGAACCTGCGGAAGATCGAGATCGATGCGCTTGCGGCGGAATCGGCCCGGCTGCGTGCGCGCGTCGATCAGATGGAGACTAAGCAGCTGCAACAAGCGAACCAATCCGGCCTGCACAGCGCGCAGCTGCAGGCCCGGCTTTCGATGTCCAGGCAACAGGTCATCACCTTGAGAAACTCGCTGGCCGAGGTAAAAGCGGAGAAATCGTCCCTGGAAGCGCAACTGCTGAGGAATCGAATAGCGCTGCAGGAGCAGATGGCGTCGAACAGCGTGGTAAGCGAGCAGGAGATCGAATTAGTACGTGCCGAAATCGCGGCGGCTGAAAGTACCATTAATCTGCAGACGCTGCGTATTGCAGCGCTCGAACAGCAGACTGAGGATGGCGGGCTGGAGCTGGCCAACCTGAAAGCTGAGATTGGTGAGCCTGAATTCGTATCGGCAAAGGCGCAGGCCGCAAGGACGGTTCTGGAGATGGCGCGGTCGGCGGAGGAACCAAATCTCGGCCGGTATCATGCCTTGCTGATCGCCAACGAGAAGTACCTCAACATGGAGCCGTTGAGCACGCCGGTCAGAGATGCAATGGATATAGAACAACTGCTGATCGACCGTTACGGATTCAGTGTCAAGGTCCTGCGCAACGCGACTGACGATCAAATCATGCGCGCGCTGCACGAATATTCCAACACACTGACTGAAGAAGACAATTTACTGATTTACTATGCCGGTCGTGGCAGCACGCCGGAAGGTCCGCCGGACCGCGCCTATTGGCTCGGTGTCGATGCGGATCCGGACCTGCCCAATACGTGGCTGCTCGCGGAACACGTTAGCGACAAAATAAAGCAAATAAAGGCGAAGCGCATCCTCCTGGTTACCGACTCCTGTTTTTCGAGACGGCGGGTGCAATCGGTCTCGATGTCTGTTGGCCGCGGTCTCGATCCGGATAGATTCAAGCTTCTTGCGCGATTTCAATCACGCTACGTGCTGACCTCCGGGGCAAACATCCCTGTCTACGACGAGAGTGGTGATCGTACTCATTCATTGTTTGCAAAGTTTTTTATGGAAGTATTGCGGCAAAACAGAAACGTCCTCAGCGGCGAAATGCTGTCCTACGAAATGGCTTACCGGGTACGCGAGAGCATCAAAAACCCGGAACGCGCGACGCCAACCTACAACATCTTGCAGGATGTGGGGCACAAGGCCGGAGATTTTTTCTTTGTTCCGATGCCGCAACCGCTACTCGTCGCGAGCGTATCAGCGGGGTAGGATGGCGCGTAACAGTGGTGAAAACAGGAATCGGTGGTTTGCAACAAATTCCAAAGGACGTTTGTAGAATTCGAATGTAATCAATCGCGAATATTCTGCTCGAATCAGCGAGCAGCATTTTAGTGGGGGGACACGAGAAATGAAAATAATAAAAGCGCTAGCCTTGTTGTTGATCTGTGCCGTCGGACAATTTTCTGTAACTGCCTACGCACAAAATCCACTTGTTATTTTTGTGCAGAATCAGTCGAACGCGACTGCGTTGCATATTGAGGTGGCTAATGCTGTCGCTGCCATATGTCCGAATCTCGGTGGTTTCGGCCAGGAACCCAGCCCGCAGAGAGACCTGTTTCTGCGTTGCAACGAGATGATCGCAACCGCGTGCGATTTGAACGGCCTGGTGGATCCGCTTACC
>SMWE01000129.1 GCA_004357475.1 Gammaproteobacteria bacterium | reverse complement strand
GCTCACCAGCCAGAGCAGGAACAATCCGGCGACCAGCGCGACACCGGTGATGAATGCTATGGAGATACCGAAGCCGGGAATACCGCTGTCGAACATCATGATTGAGCCGAATATGATTGCAGCAATACCGCCGATTCCGAGCGCACCAAAACTGGGTACAAATGCCTCTGCCGTGATCAATGCCAGGCCGACGATAATCAACGCGAGTCCGACATAATTAACCGGCAAAACCTGCAACGCGTATGCCGCAAGCAGCAGGCATATGACGCCTGCAACGCCGGGAATGATGGCACCCGGGTTATAACCCTCAAACAGCAGCCCGTACAGGCCGACCATCAGCAACAGTATTGCGATCTCGGGTGTCGCGATCGTGCCGAGTACTTTCAAACGCCAGCCGGGTTTGATGCTTTCGACTATCAGCGCCTCGGCGTCAATGGTGAAGGGTTTATTGTTGACGCTGACTTCGCGGCCGTGCACGGCGGCCAGTAGTTCCGCCTGGTTGGCGGCAATCAGGTCGATGACATTTTTCTCGAGCGCTTCAGTCGCCGTGAGTGTCGCCGCAGTGCGCACTGCCTCTTCCGCCCAGTCGGCATTTCTGCCGTGGGCCTCCGCAAGGCCCCGGATATAGGCGATCGCATCATTCATGACCTTACGGTTCATCGCACTGCCGGGGATAGAAGGCTGTGGTTCGGCATCGGATTCTCCTTCCTCTGCCTCTTCGGACTCCGTAGTTTCGTCGTCGAGTGTCGGCGGCGCGAAAGGATTGAGCGGTTTCGACTCGTCCTTGTTATCGTCACCCATCAGCGAAACTGGTGTGGCAGCGCCGAGATGCGTCGTCGGCGCCATGGCAGCGATATGACTCGCCAGCAATACGTAGGTGCCCGCGCTGTCCGCCCGCGCGCCGCTCGGCGACACCCAGGTAACAACCGGCACACTCGAACCGAGTATGGCCTGCACGATATCCCGCATCGGTTCCATGAGCCCGCCTGGCGTGTCCATGCGAAGGATGATGAGATTGGCGTTGCGTTCCCGGGCATCATCGATTCCGCCGATGATGTATTCGGCGGTGGCGACGCCAAGTGCGCCATCGAGTTCGAGCAGAACAGCGGTGCCCTCGGTTCGTGCAATGCTGGTGAATGCCAGTCCGGCGACCACCAGCAATGCGCTCGCGCGCCGCAGCCAATATGCGGTTCGGGGGGAAAAGCTGCTCATACGACCATCATAGCAGGGCTGGTCGCGCTTGGAATAAGGAATCAAAGGGTCTTCTGACCGCCACGCGGACATGGCATGCTTGCATTTCCCTGGCCGGTTTGTAACGCAATGTTCATAAAATTCATAACAACGGGTGGCACAATAGACAAAATATATTTCGATGCAATCAGTCAGTTCGAGGTCGGTGAATCTCAGGTCGAACACATATTGGGCGAGGGCCTGGTCAGTTTTGATTACGACATCGTTTCAATGTTCCAAAAAGACAGCCTGGATATGACCGACGACGACCGTCAGGAACTAAGGGATTATATTGAGGACGATGCTGCCGGGCGTTACGTCATCAGCCACGGCACCGATACGCTGGTCGAGACCGCCGATGTGTTGGCGGCCATTGCCGGAAAGACCATCGTCCTGACCGGCGCACTAAGCCCGGCCCGTTTCAAGACCACAGACGCGGTATTCAATGTCGGCATGGCTGTTGCTGCAGTGCAGACGGCCGGACCCGGCGTCTACCTGGCGATCAACGGGCAGATATTTGCGGCGGGCAGGGTGCGCAAAAACCGCAAGGAAAATCGCTTTGAAGAAATATTGTAGCAGCCCGGCCTGCCGGGCCAATTTTTACAGATCGAAGTTAATGCCCTGTGCTAACGGCAGGTCCTTGCCATAGTTGATGGTCGTTGTCTGGCGGCGCATGTACGCCTTCCATGAGTCAGAACCGGCTTCCCGTCCGCCACCAGTCTCTTTCTCACCGCCGAACGCACCGCCAATCTCGGCGCCCGAGGTCCCGATGTTGACGTTGGCAATACCGCAATCGGATCCGGTATTAGAAAGAAAATATTCGGCATGCTGCAGGTTGTCGGTGAATATGGAGGAGGATAAACCTTGCGCAACACCGTTTTGGTAATTGACTGCCTCCTGTAAATTCTTTGCGGGAATCAAGTAGAGAATCGGCGCAAATGTTTCGGTCTGCACGATGTCCCAGTCGTTCTGCGCCAGCGCAATAACCGGTTCGACAAAATTGCCTGGTCCGTCCAGTCGCTTGCCGCCACAAAGAATCTCGCCACCCGCTTTCCTGACGGCTGCAACGGCATCGTCAAGCCGGTCCATTGCCGATTCGGCGATCAGTGGTCCCATAAGGGTATCACCGTCCAGCGGATCGCCGATCCGTACCTGCGAATAAGCGCCAACCAGGCGATCCTTCAGTTCGTCCATGCGTGATTCGTGGCAGATGATGCGGCGAGTGGTCGTGCAGCGCTGGCCGGCAGTGCCAACGGAACCAAATACGATTCCCGGAACCGCAATATCGAGATTCGCAAATTCATCAATGATGATCGCATTATTGCCGCCGAGTTCGAGCAGGACCTTGCCCATTCTCTGTGCGACCTGCTCGCCGACTTGCCTGCCAACCGCGCACGACCCCGTGAACGAAATCATGTCGATGCGCCTGTCATCCACAAATTGCCGGGCAAGTTCATTGCTGCCATCATTGAAAATGTAAAAGATTTCCGGAAGTCCAGCGTCAGCAAGTGCCGAATTGCAGATCTTCTGCACGGCAATACCGCACAGCGGCGTCTTGGGAGAGGGCTTCCAGACGCTGATGTTGCCGCAGATTGCTGCGATACAGGCGTTCCACGACCAGACGGCTACCGGGAAATTAAACGCGGTGATGATGCCGACCAGACCGAGCGGATGCCATTGCTCATACATGCGATGTTCAGGCCGCTCGGAATGCATGGCCTTGCCGTACAGCATGCGTGACTGCCCGAGGGAAAAATCGGTGATATCGATCATTTCCTGCACTTCACCGTCGCCTTCGACCTTGATCTTGCCCATTTCAAGAGTCACCAGGCTGCCCAGCGCATCTTTGTTGTCACGCAGTGCGTTGCCAATGAGACGAATAGCTTCGCCGCGTGCCGGAGCCGGTACTTTGCGCCACGCCAGGTAAGATTCCCGTGCGTGTGCGATCAAAGCGTCATATTCAGCCGGCGTGGTCGAGCGTACACTGGCGATGACTTCGCCAGTCGCGGGATTGACCGATTCAATCAATGCCGCCGACTCGTCTTCGAGCGAGTTCGAACCCAGCCAGGTACCGGGATTTACCTCAGACAGGCCAAGGCGTTGCAATATCTCATTCATTCTCTTACCTCCGGGAGCTGCGTTGGTACCTGGAGTCACCGTTGGTGCCCTGTCTCACCGCGCGCAACCAATTCCGCGGACAACTGACTGCTGCCGCCATGTGCGTAATACTCGCCGAAGCGATTCTCGAGTATGTCCTTCAGGCTGAACGATTCCTGCGCGAGAAATCCCCGGTACTTGTCGGAACTCTGCAGGATGCGATCCATCACGCTGCAAATGCCGGACGCTGTCGTAATCTGGATAGCAGACCAGAGCCGGCCGGCGACGACTTCCGGATAAACCTTGTTGACGTAGTTCTCTTCCCGTAACTCGCCGTCCTGTATTCCGGTAACCGCTGCATAAATGATGACGACGTCCTGCAGTGTCTGCGGTACGGCGGTCTCGAGGATACGCTTCAATGTTCCCCGGTCGTTGTTCAGTTTCAGGCCGTTCATCAACAGGCGCATCTGCTCGCAATGTCCCGGATAGCGGATGGTCTTGTAATTCATCGTCACCACACGGCCCTTATAGGTCTCGGCGAGCGACCCGAGGCCGCCGGAGGTATTGAACGCCTCGTACAGCTTGCCGTCGATTTCGATCTCCTCGAGACCTTCGAGCGGCAGCACATCAACTTCCCTGCCATTGATAATGCTATGACACAGGTTGCCGTATTCGTTGATGACGCCATCGGTGGACCAGGTCAGTGAGTATTTGAGGACGTTGTTGGGATGTTGCGGCAATGCGCCGACGCGAAGTTTGACGGACCGCAATTCGTCGAAATGCTGAATCAGTTCGTTGGCGGCGATGCTGATAAAGCCAGGCGCCAGCCCGCATTGCGGAACAAATACGGTCTCCGCCCCCTCGGCAAGATTGCGCACTGCCTTGGTAACCTCGACATCTTCCGTCAGATCGAAGTAATGCAGATTCTCGCTGCGAGCAATCTCGGCGACCCCGATGTTGCAAAAAAAGGGCAGGCCCGAGATAACGGCTATGGGCCTGTGCTTCCTGACGTGCGCTCTGAGGCTGTCGCTATCGGCCGCATCAAATGTGAAAGCCTGGATACCCGGCAGGTCATGCGCAGTTGTGACTTCGTCCGCTGCACCTTCGGCCTCATCCACGAGCTGCACACGGTAATCACCGCTTTCAGCCAGCAGGCCGGAAATAAGCGCGCCGATCTTGCCCGCACCCAGGACCAGGATATCTTGCATGGGAGTCCCCGAATCAATTCAATTGGCGCGCCGCCGATTTCATTCGACGCGCGGAAGCCGCGCATTGTGCCAATGTCGCTGGCTCCTTTCCAGCGTCTTTTCAGCCAGTGGCGCCGGCCGGCGTCCGCTGGCCCGCATAATCTTCAGGTTTTTTCAAAATACTTGCGTAAGCGTCTGATTACAAGAGGCACTTTTGCTACATTCGCCCGTAGCATGGCATAGTCCGCGAAATTGATCTTCGCGGTTATTTTTCGCACAACAACAGACAGGAATCAACGTGACACGATCCGTCGCCAGGACTGAATGGCATCCAGCCAGCTGGCAAAGCCTTACCGCCGCACAACAGCCTTCCTACCCGGACAAGGCTGCGTTCGAGCGTGCCATTTCCGACCTGAGCCGGTTGCCGCCGATTGTCACCACCTGGGAAATCGAGGCACTCAAAGAACAGATCGCAAAAGCGCAGCGGGGCGAGGCGTTTGTTCTGCAAGGCGGCGATTGTGCGGAGAGCTTCGACGAGTGCACGTCTGAAAACATTGTCGCCAAGCTCAAGATTCTGCTGCAGATGAGCCTGGTTATGCTCTACGGCCTCAAGAAACCGGTTGTGCGAATAGGGCGCATGGCGGGCCAGTATGCAAAACCGCGGTCCGCGGATACCGAGACCCGCGACGGCACCTCGCTGCCCAGTTTCCGTGGCGATCTGATCAATCGCAATCCATTTACGGCAGAAGACCGCATTCCGAACCCGGAATTGATATTGCGTGGCTACGAACGAGCCGCGTTGACGCTGAACTTCGTAAGATCCCTGATTGATGGCGGATTCGCCGACCTGCATCACCCTGAAAATTGGGACCTCGACTGGGTGGGTCATTCGAAGATGAGCGACGAATACCACGAGATCGTGCGCTCCATCTCGGACTCACTGGACTTCCTCGAATCAATTACCGGCCGGGCGCTGCACCACACACAGCGTGCCGACATCTATGCCGCGCACGAGGGACTGCATCTATCCTACGAGCAGGCGCAGACACGATTCCTGGGGCAGCGCAAGCGCTGGTACAACCTGACCACGCATTTCCCCTGGATCGGCATGCGCACATCCAACATAGACGGTGCACACGTCGAGTATTTCCGGGGCATCGCCAACCCGATCGGCATCAAGATCGGGCCCGGCATGACGGTTGAATGGTTGCAAAACCTGCTCCGCGTGCTGAACCCGAACAACGAGCCCGGCCGTATCAGCCTTATCCACCGCTTCGGCCGGAAACTGATTGAAGACGGACTACCCGAGTTGATCACCGCAGTCCGCGAAACCGGCTCACCCGTGCTGTGGATCTGCGATCCAATGCATGGCAACACGGAAAGCACGGCCGATGGCACGAAGACCCGGCACTTCGACAACATTGTCAGTGAACTTGAATCTGCGTTTAAAGTCCACGAAAGAATGGGCAGCCAACTTGGCGGCGTGCACCTGGAACTTACGGGTGAGAATGTTACGGAATGCACCGGCGGCGCCCGTGGCCTAACCGATGCCGACCTGACCCGCGCCTACAAATCGACGGTCGACCCGCGTCTGAACTATGAGCAGGCCATGGAAATTGCGATGCGCATCGCAGGCCTGCGACAAGTAAAATGAGTAATGATTCGACTGCGCTCAAGGTCACCGGAGCGGTCAGTTCCGCCTATGCCGAGATCCTGAGCGAGCAGGCACTCGCGTTCATCACCGCATTGGCTGACGAATTCTCCCCGCGCGTTGCACAACTACTCGAACTTCGCGACCAACGGCAGCAGGACATCGATGGCGGGCGCATGCCGGATTTCCTTCCGGAGACCCGGGATATCCGTGAATCTGACTGGAAAGTCTGTTCTATACCGGACGATCTTAAAGACCGGCGCGTAGAGATTACCGGTCCAACCGAACGCAAGATGATTATCAACGCGCTGAATTCCGGGGCCAAGGTATTCATGGCGGATTGCGAGGATTCACAGACGCCGACCTGGGACAACGTCGTCCAGGGCCACATCAACCTGCGCGATGCAGCCAGCCGAACGATCGAACACGACGCGAACGGCAAGCACTACGCACTGAACGAGCAAATTGCGACCCTGATGATCCGCCCGCGCGGCTGGCACCTGCCCGAGAAACACATGCTGCTGGCAGGACAGGCAGTTCCCGGCGCGTTGGTCGATTTCGGGCTTTACCTCTTCCATAGTGCCGCCGAGTTGAAAAAACACGGAACCGGGCCGTATTTCTACCTGCCGAAACTCGAGTCACATCTCGAAGCACGCTTGTGGAGTGAGGTGTTCGAATTTGCCGAGACTGCGGGCATCGTCGAACCCGGCGAGATCAAGGTGACGGTCCTGATCGAAACCATCCTGGCCGCGTTCGAGATGGATGAGATCCTTTATGAGCTGCGCGAGTACATCGTCGGGCAAAACTGCGGCCGCTGGGATTACATCTTCAGTTTCATCAAGAAGTTCAGCCGCTATCCCGAGTACGTATTGCCCGATCGCGCTGAGATCACGATGAGCAGCCACTTCCTGCGCTCGTATTCGAAGCTGCTCATCCAGACCTGCCATCGGCGCGGCGCCTATGCGATCGGTGGCATGGCGGCACAAATTCCGATCAAGAATGATGCGGCAGCCAACGAACGCGCATTGGCGAAGGTACGGGCGGACAAGGAGCGTGAAGTTCGTGACGGTCATGACGGTACCTGGGTTGCCCACCCGGGACTGGTGCCACTGGCCATGGAAATCTTCGATGAACACATGCCCGGGTCCAATCAAATCGACCGGCTGCTCGAGGACGTGCATGTCACTGCGGCAGATCTCTTGCAGGTCGTCAAAGGCAAGATTACGGAGGCCGGGTTGCGCGACAACATCAATGTCACCGTACAATACCTGGCGGCCTGGCTCGGCGGCAGCGGCTGTGTGCCGCTCAACAATCTCATGGAAGATGCGGCAACGGCCGAAATATCACGCGCACAGGTCTGGCAATGGGTGCATCACGCGACCGGCGTGCTGGATGAAGGCCGTAATATCGACTACGACCTGTTCAGGGCCTTGTTGCGGGAAGAAATGGACAAGATCCGCGAACAGGTCGGCGACTCAGCCTTCGAAAACGGCCACTACCGGCGTGCCGCCCAGTTGCTGGACGAAATGACACTGCAGGACACCTGCACACCATTCCTCACCCTGGTGGCTTACGCCGACATCGACTAGATCATGCAATACGACCACATCAGTGTACCGGCGGACGGCACAGCGATAACGATTAACCGCAATCATTCGCTCAACGTGCCGGACGATCCCGTCATTCCGTTCATAGAGGGAGACGGCATCGGCGTGGATATCTCGCCCGTGATGCTCGATGTCGTCAATGCCGCCGTCGAGCGGGCCTATGCGGGTAAGCGCCAGATAAAGTGGATGCAGATCTATGCCGGCCAGGAGGCTGCGGATCTATATGGCAATGACGATTACCTGCCCGAGGAGACGCTACACGCGTTAAGGAGCTTCGTGGTATCAATCAAGGGGCCGCTGACGACACCCACGGGCGGCGGAATACGCTCGCTGAATGTCTCGATTCGCCAGATTCTGGACCTTTTCGCCTGCGTACGGCCGATTCGTTATTTTCCAGGTGTAAGCACTCCGATGAAGGAATCAGGCCTGGTCGACATGGTTGTTTTCCGCGAGAACACCGAAGATATTTATGCCGGCATCGAATTCCCTGCCGGGTCACAGGAAGTGCAGAAGCTGATCAACTTTTTGCAGACGGAATTACAGGTCAGCAATATTCGATTCCCAGCGAGTTCGGGGATCGGCATCAAACCAGTGTCCCGTGAAGGATCGCAGAGACTCGTCCGCAAGGCGATCCAGCATTGCATTGATCGCGACCTCTCATCCGTCACGCTGGTACACAAGGGCAACATCATGAAGTTCACCGAGGGCGCCTTCTGCCAGTGGGGTTACGCGCTTGCCAGGGAGGAATTCGGTGCCCGGGACTTCGACCGCGGTCCATGGGTGAGTTTCAGGAATCCGCTGTCCGGCAACGAGATTGTCGTGAAAGATGTGATTGCGGATAACTTCCTGCAGCAGATCCTGATGCGCCCCGAGGAATATGACGTCATTGCAACGCTGAATCTCAACGGTGACTACATCTCGGATGCGCTCGCGGCACAGGTCGGCGGCATCGGTATCGCACCGGGCGGCAACATCGGGGACAGCCTTGCAGTATTCGAGGCAACTCATGGAACAGCTCCCGGGTTTGCCGGCAAGGATCGGGTGAATCCGGGCTCTTTGATCCTGTCAGCCGAAATGATGCTGCGCTATTTGGGCTGGAACGAAGCTGCCGAAAACATCATGCACGGTGTATCCAGGACGATCGCCAACAAGGAACTCACGTTTGACCTCGCCAGGCTGCGCGAAGCAATGCACCAGCCGATCCGCAAACGGCGCCCCCATGACAAGCAAGGCGTGGTCAGCGAACTCGAGCAATTGATCCCGGGCGCGACCCTGGTCGGAACCAGGGGTTTTGGCCACGCCGTCATCCGACACATGGATGACTAAAATATTTGATATAAATTGCCGCCAGTGTCCACGACTGGCAACTTTCCTCGAGCAGGTCGCAGCACGTAATCCCGGTTATTACTGCCGGCCGGTGCCGCCGTTCGGTGACCAAAAAGCGCGCCTGCTGATCGTCGGGCTGGCCCCCGGCATGCATGGCGCCAACCGGACCGGCAGGCCCTTCACCGGCGACTATGCAGGGGTGCTGCTTTACCAGACTCTGCACAAATACGGTTTCGCCAGCCAGGCTGAATCGCTGGCCGCCGACGACACACTGACCTTAATCGACTGCCGGATTACCAACGCCGTGAAATGCCTGCCGCCGGACAACAAACCGGTCGGTGCCGAGGTCAATACCTGCAACGAATTTCTGGCGAATGAACTGCGCACCCTGCCGGCCGGGGCGGTGGTGCTGGCGCTCGGTGGCATCGCACATCGCGCCATCGTCAAGGCGGTTGCCGGCCGCCAGGCGGACTTCAAATTCGGTCATGCGGCAGAACACGAGGTAGAAGGCCGCTTCCTGATACTCGATTCCTACCACTGCAGCCGCTACAACACGAATACCGGGCGACTCACCGTGGAAATGTTCCACAACGTGTTTGCACGTGCGCGTGAGTTGTTGCCACAGGCGAATTAATTAGCGCGCTGGGGCAAACTACGGTCTCATGAGCCCGCAAAACGACAACCAGTTCGAGCCGAAATCATTTCTGCGTGGCCTCACACACCGGCCGGGTGTGTATCAGATGCTAAACGCGAAACACAAGGTCATCTACGTCGGCAAGGCGCTGGATTTGCGCAAGCGCGTATCGAGCTACTTCCAGCGCACGCATGCTGATGCCAAGACCGCATCGATGATGGAGATGGTGGCTAACGTCGAGGTCACCGTGACCAATACCGAAGCCGAAGCGCTGATTCTTGAATACAACCTGATCAAGCGGGCCAGGCCGCGCTTCAACGTCATTCTGCGCGATGACAAGAGTTACCCTTATATATATGTATCAACGACACACCCGTTCCCGCGTCTGCAGTTTCATCGCGGGCCCAGGAAAGGTAAGGGGCGCTATTTCGGGCCTTATCCAAACACCGGCGCCGTTCGCAAGACACTAAACGAACTTCAAAAGCTGTTTCTTATCCGCCAGTGCCAGGACAGCTATTTCCAGAACCGGTCGCGACCTTGCCTGCAGTATCAGATCAAACGCTGCACCGCGCCGTGCGTGGGTTACATTGACCAAAGCACCTATGCAGAAGACATTAACGCCGCCATACTTTTTCTCGAAGGAAAGAATCGCGGCGTTATCGATGCAATGGTCGAGCGCATGGATCGCGCAGCCGGCGAGCAGGATTACGAACAGGCCGCCCGCTTTCGTGATCAGATATCGCGCCTGAAGAAAGTAGAAGCGGAACAAATCATAACCAGAACGGCTGCCAAAGACCTCGATATCATCGCGGTCGCATCAAAGAACGCAGTGCATTGCGTCACGATTATTTTCATTCGAAACGGCAAAATACTCGGCAGCCGCAATCATTTCCCGCGCCTTTCCGTCGCGTCGACCAGCCAACAGATCCTCAGCGGATTTCTGCCGCAGTATTACCTCGGCAAGGATGCACCGGCCGAAATCATCGTCGAATCCGACATTGACGATCGTGTATTGCTCGAACTCACACTGGCGGAGCGTAGCGGCCATAAAGTCAGCATCAAACACAGTGTGCGGGGCGACCGGCGCCGCTGGTTACAACTCGCAGGAACCAATGCCGACCAGGGGCTGAAATTACAGATCTCCAGCAACGCCACCATTCGCCGCCAGTTCGAGGGCCTGGCTGAGTTGCTGCAACTGGATGCGCCGCCCGAGCGTCTCGAGTGTTTTGATGTCAGCCATACATCGGGCGAAGCGATGGTCGCAGCATGCGTCGTATTTAACCAGGCCGGACCATTGAAGGGCGATTACCGGCGCTTCAATATAAACCCTGACTCGGCGGGTGACGACTATGCCGGCATGGCCGAAGCCCTGCGGCGCCGTTATGCGCGCGTCAAGAAAGGGGAAGTGCCAATGCCCGACATCCTGTTCGTAGATGGCGGCAAGGGACAATTGGCCGCAGCGCTAACGGTGCTCGACGAACTCGAGCTTGGCTGGTTGCAGGTAATTGCCGTTGCCAAGGGCAGGGCACGCAAGCCCGGCATGGAACAGCTGTTCTTGGCAGGCCAAAGTATGCCCATTATACTGAGCGCAGATTCGCCGGCGCTGCACTTGATTCAGAGAATCAGGGATGAAGCGCATCGGTTCGCGATTACAGGCCACCGGCAGAGACGGGACAGGGCAAGAACAACATCGCGTCTCGAGGAAATTCCGGGCCTGGGAGCAAAGCGCCGCCGGGAACTGTTGAAACAATTTGGGGGACTGCAGGGCGTGCGGGGGGCTGGTATCGAGGACCTGGTGAAGGTGCGCGGTATCAGTCGGATACTTGCAGCAAAAATTTATAACGATTTGCACCTGGAAGGCGAATCTTGAAGGCAAACCTGGCAAACATTCTGACCTGGATCCGCATTGCGGCGATTCCCGTCATCGTCTACTGCTTCTTTAGCTCAATGGATTTCGCACGGCCGATCGCCGGCATCGTATTCGGGCTGGCCGCCATAACCGACATGCTGGACGGATATGCCGCAAGAAAGCTTGGGCAGACGTCGCGCTTCGGTGAGTTTCTGGACCCGGTCGCCGACAAGCTGATGGTCACCGTCGTCCTCGTGCTGCTGGTGCAAAGCGACCCCCGTATCGTGGTCGCGCTGATCGCCATGATCATCATCGGCCGGGAAATCACGGTTTCGGCACTGCGCGAATGGATGGCCGGCCTGGGGGCACGGCAACAAGTCAAGGTGTCGGTGGCCGGCAAGGTCAAAACCACGCTGCAGATGTTCGGCATCGCCTTCATGGTGTACCAGCGAGACATGTTTGGCCTCGAGATCTACGACGTCGGCTTCATACTGCTGCTGGCCGCTGCCGGCATGACCCTGTGGTCAATGATCATCTATCTGCGCGCAGCCTGGCCGTCCATGCAACGGCACGCCTAGACGTCTCTGAATTCCGGCACAAATTTGTGCAAGTCCTTGACAGTGTTCAGGGAGCGGCTAAAATCTCGCCCCTCTGCTGATAAGGCAGGCAAATTAGCGGGTGTAGCTCAGCGGTAGAGCATCACGTTGCCAACGTGAGGGTCGTGAGTTCAATCCTCATCACCCGCTCCAAATATCGAACGGACCCTCGCGGGTCCGTTTTCGTATCTGAGGTCTGAATCTACCGGATTGAGGTTGCTACGCGTCTTATTCCAGGAACTGCAACGGCACCAGCGCCGTCTTTACAAGACTGTCTTCCCCCGAGGTATCCGTCCAGGCAAGTAGCAGACTTTCGCCAACCAGTACGACCTGTGGCACGCTGAATGGCGCCACACCGGTGGCCTCGGCAATGACCTGATCCGGTCCCGGCTCGCCGGACGAGGATACGC
>SMWE01000128.1 GCA_004357475.1 Gammaproteobacteria bacterium | reverse complement strand
TTTCTACGCGATGAAGAGATCATGTCAGACGCGGCGCAACGAATTCGGCGATTTGTCGAGAACAGGGATTGCACATGAGTATTCATGCTGAGGCTCTGTCCTGCTTGCGCAGCGACGATGTCGTTGACCGTCAACCAATGGATGCCCCGTAGTCCGACTCGCCCTGCCCAGATAATAATACCCTAGCCCGGATGCAGAATTCGGCTGCATGAGCACGGGCATTTCCTGGCGCTGAATTAAAATCCTCGACAATCGCCGCAATAACTCGGCGGAGGGCGGACAAATTCGACAGCACTTTGTAGTGCTACTTCTGTAAGCGGAACGGTGGGCCATGTCTCTACCGGGGAAGGAACATGACGGATACACGTAAAGGATTAAGAATCGTGGACCAACAATCTGACGACGTCATCCAGCATCTGGGGGATGCTATGGATCGTCCGGGCGCCGCGGAACCCGGGAAACAGGCGTTGCTGTCGATCCTTAGGGCGCTGAGGGCGCAGATCGTGGCCCACTGATTCACCCACGAGAAAAATGATTCCGTCTACGGGAGACGCGGGCACGCTCCATCATCGCGGGCCCGAGTCCGCCATTTTCAGGATATCGTATCCGTTCGCCTGCCATCGCCGCCGGATCAGCAAGCGTGCTAGACTGCGGCGCGAGTGAGGGACTCCAATATTCACCGGCAACGGAGGATAAGAACGATGCGCGCGATCGCACTCCTGGCCTTGTACTTGACGTTTTTGATACCGTTAGCAAATGCGCAACTTGCGCCACAGGCTCCGACGGTGGAAATCATGGACGATCCGTCTGAGAATTGGTTCATTGCGATGTCCTGGGGGCATGGCGCGTACATATACGACGCCACCACCGGTGAAATGCAGGGCCTGTTGTCCACGTCCCGCCAGACACCCGCAGTGCAACCCAATCCGGCACGCAAGGAGTTTTACGCCGCTGAGTCCTACTATTCCCGCGAAACACACGGTGATCGAACCGACTTATTGACGATCTACGATTTCGAAAATCTGTCGCCGATTGCCGAGGTGGAAATACCGAATAAAATTGCCATTTTGCCGTTTCGCACTTACATCCAGTTGCTGAGTGATGGACGGCACGTCGGCATTTTCAATATGACGCCCGCCGCGTCAGTCAGTATCGTTGATATCGTGGATCGATCGCTGGCTGGAGAAATCTCGACACCGGGATGTGCACTCATCATGGCGGTTGGAAATAACGACTTCCTGATGATCTGCGGCGATGGCACAATGCAACTGGTGCAACTGGATGACGAGGGCAGCGAATCGAATCGTGAGCGCAGTCGCAAATTCTTCTCCGTCGAAGATGACCCCGTGTTTGATCACCCCGTTCCATTTAACGGCGGTTGGTTGCTGGTTTCACATCTTGGCGACGTATTCCACGTGACGGTTGATCGCAACACGATCCATATCAGCGATGCATGGTCGATGATCAGCGAAGAGGACGCCGAAGAAAATTGGCGGCCAGGCGGCTTCCAGTTGAAATCCGTACACGAAGGCACCGGCCTCCTCTATATCCTCGTGCATCAGGGCGGGGAATATACGCACCAGGATCCCGGTACGGAGGTTTGGGTCTTCAACCTGGCGGCACAACGCCGCATTGCGCGCATCGAACTCGAAGTCGAAACCAGCAACATCATGGTGACGCAGGAATTCGAGCCCAAACTTATCGTGTCCGATGATGAAGGTGGGCTTCACATTTACGATGCATTGAAGCTGAGTCTTGATCGTACGATCAACGATCCGGGCCCGGGTCCTTTTTCGATGCAGGATCTCTGAACGATGCTTGATCCTCTGGCCCTTAACATTATCTCAGTGGGCTTTGGATTGCTGCTCCTGCTGGCAGCCGTTCACAAGCTGTCATCGTTACGGAAATTTCGGAGCACACTTGCAGCCTATGAACTCTTGCCGGAGATGTTGATATCACCGGTCAGCATCTTGCTGCCAATCATCGAGACACTGCTCGGCGTCGCGTGGTTGTTGGCAATACAGCCTGTATTTGTAGCACTCGCGAGCGCAGTACTCCTGGCGGGTTATACGTCCGGTATTATCATTAATCTTCTCCGCGGACGCATACACATCGACTGCGGTTGCGGTACGGTACGGAATGCGGGCAGCGATCAGCAATTGTCCTGGGGTCTCGTATTACGAAACTCCTTGTTGATCACAGCCGCACTGACGGCTTCTTTACCGGTACGCGAACGGGCCACTGAATGGGTCGACTACGTAACGCTGGTTGCCGGATTGCTGGCCATCGTCTTACTTTATGGCGCGGCAAACCAGTTGCTGAACAACGAGGCCGCAATAGGTACGTGGAGGAACCGGCGTGACTGAAGCATTGCTCGTTTCCAACGTCGTATTGTGGGTGTTGGTCGCCGTCTTGGCGTTGATCGTCCTGGCGCTGGCTCGGCAGGTCGGCATCCTCCACGAACGCGTCGCACCGGCCGGTGCGCTGATGCCCACCAGCGGACCTAAAGTGGGAGAACAAACCGAGGCGATGACGCTAGGCGACCTCCGCGGCAACGACGTTGTCATTGGTGGCGCAAATCCGACCGGTGAAGCGACGTTTGTGCTGTTTATTTCGCCGACCTGCCCCATCTGCAAGTCCCTGGTACCGACCGCCAAATCGCTGGCCAAGAGAGAAGGCAAACGCATGCGCCTCGTATTCGCAAGCGACGGCGAAAAACTCGAACAGCATGAATCCTACGCGCGTGATCTCAAACTGGACGATTATCATTACGTCCTGTCTGAGGGCCTTGGCATGGCTTACGAGGTTAGCAAACTGCCCTTCGCACTGTTGATTGGAGGCGACGGCACCTTGCACGGTAAAGGATTGGTCAACACGCGTGAGCATCTGGAAAGTCTCGTGGAGGCGATGGACTCAGGCGTCGCGACGTTGCAAGATTACATGGGCTCCCTCGAATCCGACTACGAATCCTCGGTGAAGGAACAATCCTTATGAAACCCAGTGAACTCATCGAACACGGTTACGTCTGGCTGGACAGCCGGACCACGGAAAGCGCGCGCCTGTTGGCGAGACTTATTTCCCGGCGTAGTTTCCTGGGCAGGCTTGGCGCGCTGTTCGCCGGCGCGGCGGTACTACCGTTGCTGCCGGTTGCCCGATCACTGGCGCAGGAGGCACCGCAGGAAATTGGCGATTCGCAGAGCTGCGATTATTGGCGTTACTGCGCGCTGGGCGGCACGCTCTGTGCCTGTTGCGGTGGCACAGTGACTTCCTGCCCACCCGGCGCTGAATTATCGCCGATCACTTGGGTCGGTACCTGCCACAATCCCGCCGATGACAGGGATTATCTGATCTCTTACAACGACTGCTGTGGCAAGGCTGTTTGCCGCCGTTGTAGTTGCCACGGTAGTGAACGGGAAAAACCGGTGTATTTTCCGTCCAAGGCCAACAATATTCTTTGGTGCTTCGGCACGAAAGCCCATACTTATCACTGTACCGTCGCCGGCATACTGGGTGAGGCAGCAGGCCTCGGGAGTTGATCTTGATTGCCGCAAGATCAATGCTGTTTGCGGCAATGCTGCTCATCGCCACTTCATCGTTGCGGGCGGACCCAAGGACAGATTACCTGCTGCATTGTAGCGGCTGTCACTTGCCGGATGGAACAGGCCACTCTCCACAGGTACCGACACTGCATGACGTCATTGGTCGTCTGGTTGCCGAGCCTGCGGGTCGCTCTTATATTGTACGAGTGCCGGGCGCATCCCAGGTTCCTATCGACGACAAGAGACTGACGGAATTGGTCAACTGGATATTGACAGAATTCAATAGCGATACGCTGCCAGAGAATTTCAGACTGTTGACCGAAAGAGAAGTCAAACGTGCGCGCGACGAGGTGCTGGCGGATCCCGCCAGGTATCGGGCCGAGAATTTCCCTGACTACTAGCCCGGGAATCCGCAGCAAGAGGTCGGTCTTATTACAACAAGCCTGGACCGGCATGAAATCCTTTTCACACAACACCTCCTGGCGACCCACCAGCGGGCAGTTCCAGCGCACGGCCTATGCCTAAAAACCGCCTCCTCGTCGATCGGCGATTTTTTTGAGTTGACGCAACGCACTCACTGCCCCGCTCGCCGACTCGTCCACGCCGCTTGTCGGGTCGACACGGTCTATTGCGTATATGTTAGCCACGTGTGGGGGGCGAATGACTATTCTGCGCATAAATGCGAGAGATTTCCAAGTCTTGTCAGATGCGGCGCGTCAGTTACGATAATTCGGCGATGCGTGATCTCGGCATACTTTTCATGCACCTCGTCGTAACGGTTGCCCGCTTGTTCGGGCCTGGCGGTGCTCGCTCCATCGTTGCTGAATCACTGCTTGTAAAACACCCGCTTCTGATCCTCAATCGCCCGCGAGTTCGAGCACCGGTTCTTCGACCGAGCGACCGGGCCATTGTTGGGCTGTGTGCAGTCTTGGTGCGCCCTGCCCGTTTGTTACGCTCAGCCATCGTACGGAGGTGAAGACTGTGCCTTACGTTCCTTTGTCGCATCCATTCGTCGAGAGTATCTCGATCGAGCTGCTTACTGGAGTGCTCGTGATCTGAAGCGAAAATTGGCGCTGTTTAAGGAATATTACAACAGCGAGCGTGTTCACCGCGGACTGGACGGCGCTCCTCCTGACGAAAAATCCGCAAATACGAACCGTAAGATCGCTCGCTTGGACGCATATCGGTGGCAAAAGCGCTGACGTGGTTTGTATCAGCTCCTGGCAGCAGCTTGCATACTAATTTGCCCCAGACACGTTTGAACAAGCCTCAAAATGCACCGGAGCGGTGTCTGTCTGACGGCGGGAAATCCACGTGGGCGTTGGAAATTTGAGAAGAGCTGCTGCTAGTACGAGAAGACCGGAGTGGCCGTATCTCGGGTGTTCCCGTTGTCACGCCAGTGGCATTGCCGCGTAGCTACATACGGCCAAATAGTTATAAAGCTGCTAGTATCTTTCAGAGTCACTAATCGGAGTAATCTCTTATGCCTGATCAATGGATGATACGCGCGACTACCTTTTCTAACTGCAATTGTGAGATAAATTGTGGTTGTCAATTCAATCAACCCACTACCCATGGCTTCTGTGATTTCATCATGGGAGGAATTATCGAAGAAGGCC
>SMWE01000127.1 GCA_004357475.1 Gammaproteobacteria bacterium | reverse complement strand
GAGGCATTCATCGAAATACCGTTGCTGGCGGCATGACGATCGCCGTCACGCCGTTCGTCGGAGCAAGCGCGAAGCGGTCAGCGCCATGACTTTGGCTGCAGCGACCATGTCGTCGATGCCGACCCATTCATCCGGCTGGTGAGCAAGATCCAGCTGGCCGGGTCCATACGCAATGCAATCTTTCAGTTTGCCGATGCGATTAATGTGTTTTTGATCGTAGGTGCCGGGCGAACAAATGAAACTTGGCTCAACTGCCAGCACTTCCTGGATGGCCGCGGCCGTTGTGGCCGCTACCGGACCATTCTTGTCGGAGATGCTCGGCTCCACGGCAAACATTTCGCGGATTTCGAATTGAAAACCAGGGCGGCTCTTAACGAGGTCCTCAAGAATGTCGGTGATCTCGGACCTGACCTCGTCGAGGCTTTCTTCAATGAGGAAGCGGCGGTCGATAATCATTCGACACGAATCCGCCACACAAGATGCGGGCAATCCGTCGTGGCCCTCCGCCTGCCCACCGTGCAGCGAATTGATGTTCAGCGTGGATTGGCGAGCACCCTCCGGCACCACCGGCATGTCTGAAATGCGTTCCGCCAGCTTCGGGTATAGTTTTTGCTCGAAACGATCCAGCACGGCCGCCATATGACGAATGGCGGATTCGCCTAGAAACGGCATTGAGCCGTGGGCCATCCGGCCCTTCGTTTCAATCTCCGCCCACCAGACACCACGATGCCCGATGCAGACACGATCGACATTTAGTGGCTCCGGGATGATGACATGATCAACACGGGGTGCTGAAAACCAGCCTCGTTCGGCCAGATAAGCCACGCCGCCGAAGCCGCCTGATTCCTCATCCACGGTCGCCGATATTTCGATCGCCCCGGGATAATCGGGATCGGTGTCTATCAGGGCTTCAACGGCAATGATGGCCGACGCCAGCCCGCCCTTCATGTCGCAGGCACCGCGGCCGTAAACTCGGCCGTCTTTTACAAGACCGTCAAATGGCGGCACTGTCCAGCCCGAACCGACCTCGACCACGTCAATGTGGCCATTGAAATGAACACACGGACCGGAGCGCGAGCCCTCTCGTCTTGCGACCATGTTGATGCGCGGGTAGGCGTCGCAGTCGCCTGGAGCGTCGACCGCACGCACATACTCGATAGTGAAACCACGCTTGGCGAGTCGGCTGCCAATGTATTCGGCGCAAGGCTGATACGCCTCACCCGGCGGATTGATGGTCGGAAATCGAATCAGGTCGCGAGTCAGCTCGACCAGTTCATCAACGCGGTCGTCAATCTTGTCCAGCACAGGCTGCAGATCAGATACAACGCCCACCATCTACCTCCAGCGCGACACCCGTTATCATGGACGCGTCATCCGAACACAAGAAACACGCTGCAGCTCCCATGTCTTCCGGCGTCGAAAATCGGCCGATTGGGATCGAGGCAAGAAACTTCGCACGAATTTCCGGTGTATCTTCGCCCATAAATGTTTTTAGCATCGGTGTCTCACCTGCAACGGGATTGAGTGCATTGACACGAACACCCGACGCCGCCAGTTCGACCGCCATCGAGCGGGTCGCGGTAATCACCCATCCTTTTGAAGCATTGTACCAAGTCAGATTTGGCCGCGGACTGACACCACCGGTTGAGGCGATGTTCAGTATTGCGCCGGCACCGTTTTCTTTCATGATCGGCACCACCTGCCGGGCGGTTCGATAAATGGCTTTGATGTTCACGTCAAAGATTCGATCGAACATTTCCTCTGACAAGGTCTCCATGGGCTCCGGCTTGTGTCCAACACCGGCATTGTTCACCAGGATGTCGATGCCTCCCAATGACCGGAGCGTGGACTTCACCATCGTCTCCACATCGTCAGCGCTCGATACATCGATTTGCAGACCCAAGGCCGCGTCACCCAGTTCGTCTGCCATTTCCCTGGCAGCATCACCGTTAATATCGGCAATGACAACGCGCGCGCCTTCGAGAATAAAACGCCGCACAATGCCTGCGCCAAAACCCGACGCCCCGCCCGTAACAATGGCCGCTTTCCCGCTCAGTCTCATTCAATCTTTTCCTTTGGCATGCAACGCCGCAACGGTCTTGACCGTGGTAAAACCGTACAACGCCTCAAATCCCTTTTCACGGCCGTGACCGGAACGACCCACGCCGCCGAAGGGCAATTCTACGCCGCCTCCGGCACCGTAGTTGTTGATGAATACCTGCCCGACGCGAAGCTGTCGCGCGAGCCGCATCTGTCGGCCGCCATCGCGCGTCCAGAGGCCGGCAACCAGTCCATATTGCGCACCGTTCGCGATGTGCAATGCCTGTTCTTCCGTATCGAACGGAATAACCACCACCACCGGACCGAAAATTTCCTGCTGCGCCAGTTCATGGTCCGGGTCGACGTCGGTGAACAAGGTCGGTCTGACATAGTGACCACCTGCCGGTGCGTTTTTAATAATGCTGCCTTCGGCGGCGACGCTGAGGCCGCTCTCCCGGCCGCTGTCGATAAATTTCGACACCTGCGCCTTTTGCTTCGCGGAGATCAGCGGCCCGACATCCAGATCATCGATTGCCGGGCCGACACGCAACGCTGCAAACTTTGCAGACAGACGCTCCACCAGTCGGTCGTAGACACCTCTTTGAACAAGAATTCTCGATCCGGCCGAACAGGTCTGCCCTGCATTTTGCACGCCGGCATTCACGAGGAAGGGCAGCGCTGCATCCAGATCGGCATCATTAAAAACCAGCTGTGGCGATTTTCCGCCCAGTTCCAGAGTGACCGGCACCGTATTGCGCGCGGCAGCGGATTGCACGGCAATACCCACATTTGTCGAACCGGTAAAGGAGACATGATTGACGCCCGGGTGAGCCGCTAACGGCGCACCAGCATCCACGCCCGTGCCCGGGACAACATTCAGGGCACCCGCGGGAAGGCCGGCTTCCGCTGCGATCCGTGCAAATTCGAGTGCCGTCAGGCACGCCTCCGCCGCCGGCTTCAGCACGGCCGCGTTGCCGGTGGCCAATGCAGCCACGACGGAACGACCGATGATCTGCATCGGGTAATTCCAGGGAATGATATGCCCGGTCACACCATGCGGTTCACGCAAGGTATAGACCGTATAGTCGTTCAGGTAGGGAATGGTTTCGCCGTGAAACTTGTCGGCACAACCACCGTAGTATTCAAGATAGCGTGCCAGCGCCACCGCATCGGCCCGTGCTTGCTTCAATGGCTTGCCCACATCGAGCGCTTCAATCTCCGCCAGGAAATCGGCCTGTTTGGCAACGGCCTGTCCCATTTTTGAAAGCAGCCTGCCACGTTCGGCGGCCGTCAGTGCGCCCCAGCGACCATCCAGCGCCGCGCGGGCCGCAACGACCGCTGCATCGATATCGGCGGCTTGTGCTGCCGCAATCTCGCCGATCGCCTCGCCCGTGGACGGATCCTCCAAAGGCAGAACCCCGCCATCGCTGGCAGGACGCCACTCACCACCAATAAATACTTTGCTGGCGTACGCCGCTATGTTCATCGTTCCCCGCCTGTAAGCTGCACCTTGAACAAGGTCCCGTATTAATTGTCACCGGCAGGATAAATCACCGACCAGTCATCCTTCATGCTAATGACGATCCAGCCGTTCTCTTTCGCCGCATTCAGCGACGCATTGTCGTCTTCGGCG
The DNA here is from genome assembly GCA_004357475.1 of Gammaproteobacteria bacterium. Lineage (GTDB taxonomy): Bacteria > Pseudomonadota > Gammaproteobacteria > Steroidobacterales > Woeseiaceae > SZUA-117. The sequence continues at coordinate 1,513 of SMWE01000127.1, read as the reverse complement.
TAGGCAAACTCTCTCGCCGCATCATCGTGATTAATCAGCAGCTGCAGCGACACGCCTTTTCGCCCTTGCGAATAGCTCATCATGCCAATGTCGCCTCTGCCGCCTTCATTTCCCATGACGAGCAGTGGTCGCTTGCCGATGTGCAAATCGATATTAACGGCTTTCTGATCCTTGTTATTGATCGGGTTCAGCTCGCCGGTTGTCAGCAGCTCCCATGTTCCGTCGATCAAGTGTAATTCCTTCTGATAGGATGTGCCGATAACCTGATCAGACTCTATGCCATAGAAATCACTCGATATCATGCGCATGAAATCAACGCCGCCGCCGGAACAAATATACGTTTTGAATCCATTAGCTCTCAGGTACTCGAGCAGTTCAATCGCGGGCTGATAGACAGTCTGACTCATCGGAACATTCAAACCGGGATGTCGGGCGTTGGCAAAAAACTCCGCCACCTCCGCGTCGAAATCGTCACGGGCCAGCTCCAACATCGTATCTTTGATCGCCTCAATCATGACGCGTATGCCGCCTGTCTCGAAGTACTCACGGTCATGAGCAAGCGCTGCTTTGTAAGGTTGCTCTGCGCCGAACTCAGGATGTCTTTTGGCTGCGTTTCTTAGTAACTGCTCCAGGAAAAGCCCCTGCACCCAGGGTCTTTCACTCCAGAGCGTGCCGTCGTTGTCGAAGACTGCAATGCGATCCACGGGGCGTACGTAATCCTTGCCACCTTCGGTTGTGACATTCACAACAAACTGCGTGATGGCCTGCTTGACGGCACCGTCCGTCCAGGAAGGCAAGGGATCCGTGGACTGCGTCGTCACCGCACAACCCGAGAAAACGAGCGCAACAACGGCAAGCATCAAGGGAAATAGTCGTTGCACCACCGTCTTGCTCGTCATCGATATTGTCATGTCCTTTGCTTCATCGTCACACCACTCCGGTCGGTTAGTGTCTGGGCAAGACTACCGCACATCGTTGGTTCAGGTGCATTTTCTCGATGCCATGTGCAACAGCCAGCAAGGATGGCATTGGCCGTATTGTGAATGTCAATCGGCCGCGGGATTGCCGGCCTGTAACAACCACTCTGCTTTGCTCAATTCCCAGTATCGCGTGGGCCACGTTCACGTTCAGCGAGTTGACGGTCGATAAAGGTCGCGATGGTGTCGTGATTGATTCCGCCTGGAAGCGTGTAGATTCGCCCGGATATCTGCGGGTCCGCTGGTAGCGCAGTCAGCGCATCCACGTCTTGCGCGCGAGCCACCTCGGCAATACCTGCGAGGGATTCTGTCGTGCTGACAGCATTACGAATACGATTCTGTTTCTCGGTACTGGCAGCCCCTCTTGCGATTGGCAATTCAGCCATGCTTGTTCCATAGCCGTCAGGAAGTATCGGGGCCAAAGAGTTGTTCATGCCGTGCAACAATTTCAGGCCAGAGATCAGCAACGCCATCAACGTGCAGTCGAAACTCGTTCGCGAGAATTGCAACCAATGCTTCCGGCGAATCCAGTGTTT
>SMWE01000126.1 GCA_004357475.1 Gammaproteobacteria bacterium | reverse complement strand
CGCGTTTCCGTTTGCCATAGCGATTTACTCAAGCCCACCATCATCAACAAAATCACGACCGAGAAGGGCACCGCAATCGCTGTCGATGCCGCCTGTAAAGTTTGCAGCCCCCCGGCCAGTAGCAGTGCGCCCGCGACCAGAATCGGAGTGCCATTAATGTGACACTCACAATGCGCAAACGGCGATGATTTATTCCTGACTATTATTTCTTCTCAAATCGGGAAGTGGGTTACCTGATAACGGCCGGCCTCACTGACACCCGCTGTGTCAGTACTCCAGGATCTCCGGGACCGGCTTCTTTTCTGGCAACGGCCGCGGCAACGGTTTTCTCGGCATGAGTTCGTCCCGGTTTGCCGTGTGGTAAACCACTGACGCCAGCACTGCGGCAGCCTGCATCAGATCACCCGGCTGCAGGTGATCCACCGTGTCCAAATCTGAATGGTGCGTGCGGCTCTGGTACTCAAGCGGGTCTTGCACAAATTGAAAACCCGGTAAGCCGACGGCGTCGAAAATCAGATGATCCGTGCCAAAGGTTTCGCGGATAGTAATGTTTGTTACGCCCTGATCAGCAAAGGGCGCGAGCCAGGCTTCAAATATCGGCCGCACCATATCGTTGGACTGCAAATAGACGCCGCGGATCTTGCCGCTGCCATTATCGATATTGTAGTAGGCGGACAATCGAGCGTGATCGGGCTTGAGTTCCATCGACACCGGATCCCCGAAATTGGCCCGCACATAGGCCCGCGAACCGTAGTAGTTTTGCTCCTCGCCGTCCCACAGCGCCATGCGCACGGTACGATCCATTTTCAGGTCGAGCGCAGTCAATATGCGCATGGCCTCCATGACGATTGCGCAGCCACTTGCATTGTCGGTGGCGCCAGTCGCTGCGTGCCAGGAATCCAGGTGACCGCCGAGCATCACAAGCTCATTGCGCCTTTTGCCACCGGCAATGCTGGCGATCACGTTTCGCCCATCGACGTTTTCAGCATGAAATTTCGCTTCGATGTCGACTTCGAGTTCGACCGCGACATCGCGTGCAAGCAGTCGGGCGATCCGGTTGTATTGTTCCGGGCTCAGCGTTACCGTCGGCGGCGGTACTGGCGCACCAGGATGCCAGGAACCGTAACTGTCGGAGAAGATCGCCCCGCCATCGCCGCGATCATCGACCAGCAGCACGGCCGCAACGCCCTCGTCTGCAAGAAACTGATAAAAGCGGTCATTGACGGCAAGTTCCCGTTCCCAGAACTCTGACTTGATTTCAACCGGTGTTGCCCGCCAGCGTCGGGCCCGCTCCTCAGGATCTCTTGAAAAGCGCCAGTGGGGCCAGCTTATCGGCTCATAAGTCCCTGGCGCCTCGGCGATGTACAGCTCATCGAGCTCCGTGTCATCGAACCGTTTGACCGATGGTTCTGTGGGCAGGGAAAACTTGCGCGCTGGCTCCACCATGACGATTTTGTCGCGCAGTTTGCCGCTGTACTCATGCCGGTACTCGACAATGCGGCGTGCGATCTTTTCGAGATCGTCGAGGTCCGGATGATCCGGATCTGCAAACAGGGGAGCCAATACAACATCTCCACGCACAGGTCCGTCGGTGCCGTGACTCCACGCCATCGGCACGCCGGACAGCGATGTTTCCGTTGGCGACAGCATGCGTACGCTGATTCCGCGGTATGACCAGCTACGGCCGAACTTGCCCCACGGTACGACGCTCGCATCCCGGATGCCGATATCGCGCATTGCTTTGGCAGCAGCATCGGCGGCCTTGTGATGGCCGGGCGAGCCGCTCAGCCTGGGTCCGTTGAGATCTGTCAACAGAAAGACGTAGTCCATAACCTGCGAACGGTGAAATGCTTCCATCTTAATGCGATGAATGACATGCAGGTCGACGTCTTCCGCGAGCACGGGCGCCACGAGTAAAAGGCCGAATGCAGCGACCAGACCACACATTTTTTTCATTTAGATCTCCGATGTTGCACAGAGGCGGGCGCTTACACGCGTCGAACGGAATTTTTCATCTGCCGAGCCGCAGGAAACCGAATTCCCTTCACGATCCAGTATCGCGCCTGGATAATTACGCTGGCAGTTTATTCTTACAGATACGATGTCACCAGAGGAAACGAAAATCAATTTTTCCGAGCGCCGTTGTGACTACTGTGGTGGGAGGAATCTACAGCTAATCTTGTTGAGGTTTGGCGCTTTCTCCGGGCGCGCTGCTGATCGAAACAGATATTCCAGTGGTCCCCTGTTTTATCAGCAGCGACCCCCAAACAGATGTGAACTGCGGTATAGATGGACGGCGTGTCAGGCTATCCATAGAATCGGTACTTGAATGGTCATTGAGGTCATGCAGCGAGTCGGTCGGCTGGCGCGTGTAGATCCCTGAGATAGCCGAACCGATTGGATGGGCAATCGTGATTGCCGATATTGCGACCAGGCCTGGCGGACCTCAGCCCCTGGCCGATGCGGATTGGAGCAATTGCATGGCAGATATCCCCCGGCGTCAATTTCTCAAAGGCACGGCCGGCGTCGTCACGGGACTTGCCATTGGCGCCTGTGCTCGGGACGTGCCACCAGGCGAATCTGACAAGCCACAAGGGCTCGATCGCGCCGTATTAGAGGCGCTTGCAATGATTGTGCTGCCGAAAACCGCGCTTGGTGACGCCGGCGTGCTCAGGGTGAGCGGCGATTTTCTGGACTGGCTGGAAGGATTCGCGCCGGTGACCGAGAGAGATCACCCCTATTACTCGTCACAGATTAACTATGGGCCACCAGATCCGGCGCCGCTGTGGGGTGCACAGCTGGAGGCACTGGATATCGAGGCGCAGAATCGCTTCGATATCGGCTTTTCACAGCTCGGCGCGGATCGGCAAAAATCCATCCTCGATCGCCAGTTGCCGAAGCATATCCCGCAGGCCTTGCCCTATGCCGGTGACGCGCCACACGTCGCCATCGGCCTGCTTGCCTGGTTTTACGCAACTGCCGAGGCCAACGATCTGGCCTTGCGGGCGCAAGTGGGGCGGCAGTCCTGTCGTGGACTCGCAAGCGGTCCGCATAAACCTCCACCGTTGGGTGATTGAACAATGGTGAAAACAATCGAGACGGACGTCGTCGTCATCGGGGCCGGCATTACCGCCGCGATGTTCGTCGAACGCCTGGCAGAAACCACGGACGCCGCCATCACCGTGGTCGAGGCGGGCAACAAAATATTCAATTTGCAGGACCGGGCCGCTCATCGTGAGCGTTATCTCAAGTACCGGGAAAATCCGTGGCCTGGTGATCATATTCGCGGACAGAGTGCTGCGGGCATCCTGTCAAGATCGATGTCGGTCGGTGGCCTCGCGATGCACTGGGGTGGTGTCACGCCGAGATTTACCCCGGAAGACTTTCGCGTGAACTCGCTTTACGGCGTGGGTTATGACTGGCCGTTGAGCTACGACGAACTCGATCCCTATTACCAGGAAGCGGAAGAACGCATGGGCGTTGCGGGAGAGCAGGGCCCGGCGGAGTACGACCCGCGGGCGGCTGATTATCCTTTACCGCCACTGCCGCTTTCTTACAACCTGGGCAGGCTCAAGGAGTGGGCCGAAAAATCGGGCATACCGTTTTGGCGTACACCGGTCGCCAAGCTGTCCCAGCCTTACCGTGGCCGCAATGTCTGCATGCGTTGCGATACCTGCAATATCTGTCCAACCGGCGCGAAATATTCGCCGGACTTCTCTTTCCAGAAACTACTGGAGTCGGGTCGCATCGAGCTGCACAGCCGGACGCTGGTCAGGAAACTTGTCTTGCAGAAGGACAGCGATGTAATCGATCATGCCGTTGCACTGGATCGCGACCACCCGGACGATGCCGTCCACTATCGCGCTAAAACGTTTGTGGTTGCGGCCGGCTACTGCTGGAGTCCGCATCTGCTGCTGCTGTCTGCGAACAGCAGGTACCCCGATGGCCTGGCGAATCGCACCGGTAATGTCGGCAAATACGTCACCGGACATCGGGCAATCAATAATTTCGTGGAGGTACCGGAAAAGCTTTTCCCGGGCGTATACATCGAGGACAGCCTGCTATCGAAGCGCTTTCAAGTAAAAGAGAGTGACAAATACGTTCGACATGACTTGCGCATCTGGGAGTCGGACTATGCACGTAAAGCACGACTCCGTGACGACTCGGGCGATTTGTTGCTGGGCGATGCAATCATGGATGACTGGCGGCAACGCTCGACCAAAGGCGTCGCACAATTGCGCGCTTATTACGACGTCATTCCCGCCAAAGAAAGTTCGCTGACTTTGGAAAGCTCGAACAAGAATCCCTGGGGAGACCCACTGCCGCAGATCAATTTTGTGGACAGCGACTGGACCCGAGACCTGCGTGAGCATACGGAGTCCAGCATTCAACATACCTTCGACGAGATCGTGAGAGCGGGCGGCGGCAAGCTCCTGAAAGTGCTGCCATTCAAGGACCACGATCATCCGTGTGGCGGCTGCCGCATGGGCACCAACGCCGAGACGAGTGTGGTCGACCCGTTTGGCCGTACGCACGATCATGAAAATCTTTGGGTGGTGGGAACGCCGAACATGGTTTCCTCGGGTTGCAACAACGGCACGCTGACGTTTGCAGCACTGGCGCTGCGCTCCGCCGCCGCGCTTGAAGAATCGTTGCATTGATTGGCGCGATGTATTGCGGGCAATAACCGGCCGCAGGGGGGAGTGATGAGAAAAGCGATTATTACAATCTCGCTGGCGCTGCTCGCGGCGAGCGCTGCGTCTGCCCAGGAGGTTGAATGGCCCAACCACGGCAACGACCCGGGTGGCACCAAGTATTCCAGCCTGGAACAGATTAATCTCTCGAATGTGAGCCTGCTCGAACGGGTCTGGACCTGGGAGACGGGTGAGGCGCCGATACCGCTGGCGCGTGTAGCGCTTACCGGCAAACCGGTCACGCCGGGCAAGTTCCAGGGCAGCGCCGTCATGGTGCGCGGCACTTTGTACATTTCGACCTCGTACAATCAGGTAGCGGCCATCGACCCGGAAACCGGTGCCGAGCTTTGGCGCTATGACCCCAAGGCCTATGAGTGGGGCATGCCCTTGCGCGGCTGCGGCTTCTGCCATCGTGGTGTTGCTGTCTGGACAGATGGCCACGATATTCGCGTATTCATCAATTCAAGATGGCGCCTGATCGCACTCGACGGGCGGACTGGCCTGCCGATTGACTCCTTCGGCACCCGCGGGGAAATCGACCTTACGCAGGACCTCGTCTGGGAAGTCAATCGACTGCACTATTCGAACACCTCGCCGCCGATGATTTACCAGAATCTCGTGATCGTCGGCAGCGGCGCACCGGATGGTCGTATTTACAAACAAAATCCGCCCGGCGATATCCAGGCGTTCGATGTCATCAGTGGGCAACGCGTGTGGAGTTTTCATACCATTCCACAGGAAGGTGAGTTCGGCAACGACACCTGGGAAGACGGATCCTGGACTTACACCGGCTCGACCAATGTATGGGCACCGTTCACCATCGATGCGGAACGGGGTCTTGCGTATTTTCCGGTGTCTACTCCGAACAATGACTTCTACGGCGGTCATCGCAAAGGTGACAACCTGTTTGCGGAATCGCTGCTGTGTCTCGATGCCGCAACCGGTGAACGCGTGTGGCATTTCCAGACGGTGCATCACGGGGTATGGGATTACGATCTTCCAGCCCCGCCGAATCTCGTGACCATCAATGTCGATGGCAGGGAAATCGATGCCGTCGCCGCAGTCGGCAAAACGGGATTTACTTATGTATTCGATCGTGTGACCGGGGAGCCGGTGTGGCCGATCGAGGAAAGGCCGGTGCCACCAAGTGACATACCGGGTGAACGCTTGTCGCCAACGCAGCCCTATCCGAGTAAACCGCCGCCATTCGGCCGCCAGACTTTCAGCGAGGACGATCTCATCGACTTTACGCCGGCGCTAAGAGCACGGGCACTCGAGGCGATCGAGGAATACAGCCTGGGCGACATGTTCACGCCGCCCTCGCTGCACGGCACCATTATATTTCCCGGGGTCTGGGGAGCGGCCAACTGGGGCGGCGCCGGCTTCGACCCGGAGACCGGCATCCTGTATGTGAAGGCACTGAACTGGCCGGGCGTTTTCTACCTCGAAAAACCCGATCCGGGTGACGAAGACGCAGACTATTTCCTCGGGCCGTTCAAGAATCTCGATATCGACGGCATACCGATCCACAAGCCCCCATATTCAACCCTGACCGCCATCGACCTGAACAAAGGCGCGCATGTCTGGCAGGTACCGTTTGGCGACTATCCTGAATTGAGGGAGCATCCCTTGCTCAAAGACCTTGATCTGGGGCAACTGGGCGCCGGGCCGCCACAGCATGGACAGTCCGGTACGCTCGTCACGGCCGGAGGACTCGTTTTTATCAGCAGTGCCACCAGGAACCTGTACGCATTCGATAAGCGAGACGGCAAACTGGTTGCCACGATATCACTGGACGGTTACGGATTCGGCAATCCGATCACCTATCGAACGTCATCGGGCAAACAATTCATCGTGATTGCAACCTCGGAAAAGGACGGGTCAGACGCAAAACTCAACGCTTTTGCACTGGCGGATTGAGAGGCAATGCCGAGGGCGCCGTCCGAAAAATACGAGGATTCAGAACTATGAAAAATATCGTAATGTTTGCTGGCATACTGCTCATCGCCGCGTGTCAGCAGTCCATGCCACCGGAATCTCCTGCAAGCGACTCCGGTAAAGTGTTCGATGTCATCCTGACCGGCGGTACGGTGGTGGATGGCCTGGGTACGCTTAAGTTCCGCGGCGATGTCGGCATCAAGGGTGAGCGCATCGTCGCAGTTTCCAGTGAGACGCTGAATGCCGATGATGCGGTGGTCTCGGTTGACGTTTCGGGCCTCATTATCTCACCGGGGTTTATCGACAACCACGCGCACATACAGACGACGATTCACGAGCATCCGCTGGCCGAAAATTTCACGCGGCAGGGCATCACGACCATCATCGCCAGCCTGCACAGCGGCGATCAGCCGTGGCCATTGGACGCATACGCGTCGTCTTTGGATGTTGCGCCCAACGTCGGCTTCTTTGCCGGCCACACCTGGATCAGGAAGCAGGTACTCGGCCTGGAAAACCGGGCACCGGATCATGATGAATTACAGGCGATGCGCGACCTGGTCGAGGAAACGATGCAGCAGGGCGCACTGGGTCTGTCGACAGGCCTGCTGTATGTTCCGGCATATTACGCGGAGACCGAAGAAGTCATAGAACTCGCCAAGATTGCGGCACAGTACGGTGGCATCTATGTCACGCACATGCGCAACGAGGGCACGGGGCTGCTCGATTCCGTCAATGAGACCATCAGAATCGCCACCGAGGCCGATATCCCCGCACACATCAATCATCACAAGGCGAACGGTGTCGGCCAATGGGGAAGTTCCGTGCAGAGCCTGGCCTTGATCGATGCGGCGCGCGAGGCAGGGATAGACATCACACACGACTTGTATCCGTACACCGCATCGAGCACTTCTTCGGCCATCCTGTTTCCCCAATGGACGCTGGCCGGCGGGCCTGAGGAGTTTGCCAAACGGATTGCGGACCCCGAGCAATTGCCGCTGATCAGGGAAGAGATGAAACGCATTTTCATGCAGGAGCGCACCGGTGACGATCTGCGCCGGTTACAGATTCGTGTCCTGCCCTCTGACGAGTCCTATAACGGCAAAACGCTCGCCGACATGGCTGCCGACCGTGGTCTGCCGAACAATCTCGAGACCGGTATCGATCTCGTCATAGAACTACAGCTCAAGGGCGGGTTTTCGGCGATTTACCACGCGATGGACGAACAGGATGTCATCCGCATCATGACGCATCCCCTCGCCATGATCGAAACAGACGGTGATCCGGTTAGCTATGGAGAGGGCTTTCCGCATCCGCGCAGCTACGGCGCATTCCCCAGGGTGCTGGCCAGGTATGTCAGAGAGCTCGGCGTATTGACGCTGGAGGAAGCCATCAAAAAGATGACGTCAATGCCCGCAGATCAATATAACCAGCCAGACCGGGGTCGCATTGTCGAGGGCGCTTTCGCGGACCTGGTGGTCTTCGATGCCGATACGATACAGGATGAGGCGACCTACACCGATCCGCACCGCTATCCCACCGGTATCCACCACGTGATGATCAACGGCAGGTTCGTCATCAAATCCGGCGCACTGACCGGAGAGCGCCCGGGCATGTGGATCAAGGGACCGGCGAGACCGGAGCGGGTGACAGTCCCACAGTAGGCGATTGCGCTGACGCTACTTCCTTATCGGCAATCCGGATCATCACCGTCGATATAGCCATCGCCATCGTTGTCGATGCCGTCTCTACACTTCTTGCGACCTTTCTCCGAGCCACCCGTGGTGCCGCCACTATCGCCGCCATCGCCACCACCCGTGGAGCCGGAAGTATTGCCGCGGTTTTTCACCCGAAAGGTCGCGCTGGCGCTGTCGCTCTCCAGTTCAGCATCCGTTACCGTCAGGGTAACGGTGTAGTTGCCGTTGGACCCGTACGTATGCGACGGATTGGCTGACGATGAGCCGCTGCCATCCCCGAAATCCCAGGTCCAGCCTGTGATGCCGTCATCATCGGTCGATGTGGAATTAAACGAACAATTACGGCCGCTGCAGGTATAGCTAAAGTTGGCGACGGGCGGCGCGTTGGTGCCACCTGCGCTGACCGTCACTTGCTGACTGCTCGAGTCGATGCCGCCATCATTGTCGGTAACGTTCAGCACGACCGTGTAGGTGCCAGCGGCTGCATAGCTGTGCAATGGATTTTGCACGCTTGCGTTACTGCCATCGCCGAAATCCCAATTCCGGCCTGTGATGCTGCCATCCGCATCGCTGCTCGTATCCGTAAAGGTGACATCGAGGTCGGTGCTGCTGAACGTAAAGCCAGCGATTGGCAGGCTGTTGCCACCTGCTGCCAGCAAGGCAGCAATTGCCGCATCGGCCTGGATCAGGCCGTAACCCGAGTCATGGTCGAAGCCTGGGGTGTTCATGTCGATGGCACTGCCCTGGAGCGCCGCGTTTATCTGCGACGGTGTTGCGCCCGGTTTGGCTTGCAGCATCAACGCAGCAATGCCCGCGGCGTGCGGTGCGGCAGCGGAGGTGCCGAAGAAATCGTCGATGCCATCATTGCCATGGCTGTCACTGAAAAAGAACGTGGTATTAACGCCATCGACCGCCGTTATTTCAGGCTTCGAGCGGATGATGGGAGCGCCCAACGGCGCACCGTTGGCAGAGAAAAGAATCGGTGTGCCGCCCTTGGACGAGTAGGGCTCGAGGAGCGGTGGCGCTATGCCGAACGTCGGGGTGTCCAGGAAAAAGGCCGCACCGACGGCTGCTGCACCTGCGGCATTGGCGTGTCCGAACAAGGTTCCGCTGTTGGTCTGAAATTCATCGAGCGAATTTCCACTGCCGAAAACGACCATCTTCAACAAGCCTGCCGGCGGACCGACGGAATCGACGTCGTCATAGGTAATGATCAGGTTGAAAGACGTGCCATAGCCCAGATAGTTG
>SMWE01000125.1 GCA_004357475.1 Gammaproteobacteria bacterium | reverse complement strand
CCCTCCGGGTTGAGGTCGCTGTCCCAGATCAGGGTATTGTCGCCCGCCCTGAACCACGGCCTGCCCATTTTGCCAAGCGCGATATCCAGATTGTTCAATGCATTCCAGTTGATAAAGACCCTGTCAATCGCGATGTCTTTGCTCGAGAAGCCATTGCCAAAATCAAGGTTCGTCGAAACAGGATTGCCGTCACTGGTTGCGAGACGCACCGTAAACTGCACGCTGTTCGAGAGTTCCGACGCAAATCCGAACCGTCCACGGAAGCGAAAGCGGTTGCGCTTTTCCTCGCCTGCCTCGTCGATGCCCTCGTAGCGAAGCCGGAGATCACCGTTCCAGTCGACGGTGTCAATCCAGTTGCGGGAAGAAGTTTTTTCCTGTACCACTTCCTGCGCATGAATTTGCACAGGGTGAAAACCGGCGAGCGAAACCGCTGCCAGCGCAATTGGCAGAACGTTATTGAATGCAGTCATCAGGCGCCTGATCGGCCCACACTTTGGCGCGAATTCTAGCGGCAAAACTGGAAATCGCAACTTTGAACTGGCACGACCGTCAAACGGGTCGTTCGGCCACCTTCGATCGTATATAAGCCGGCACCAGAGCATCCGGCGGAATGGCGCGACCAGCCTGTTTTGCATTGTCGCCAAGCTGAAGCAGGTAACGGGCGCGCGGATAAATTACCTCAGCAGTCGCTGAAATCAGGTGGCTGTTTTGCACCAGAAGCTCGGGATATGTATTCCAGCCGGCACCGGCCGCCACATAGCCGGCATCGGGCACTGTGAGCGGACCGATGTCACAGATCACCTCTTCATTGTCGGCCTGCCGCAGACGCCCGGCGTCTGCATGAAATCGACCGAGATATATCTGGTGCATGCGCGCGTCCTGGGCCACCAGGATTTTCTCTGCGCCGTGTTCGCAAATCACTTCCGCGGCAATTGCAGCGAGCGAAGATACCGGCACGATTCGCAGCCCCGCGCCGTGGCAAATGCCCTGTGCCACTGACGCACCAATTCGCATGCCAATGAATGAGCCGGGGCCATTGCCGAGAACAACAGCATCCAGGTCTGACAGGACCACGCCGGCCTCCTGCAATAATTCCTCGATCATCGGCACCAGAATCTTCGTGTGTTCGCGCGGCTCGACAACATGTTTCTCGATGTTTTCGTCGCCGACCTGCACCGCAACCGAGCATGCATTCGAGGAGGTGTCGATAGCGAGCAGGTTCACGCAGTCTGCCTGCTATTTTCCTTCGCGCGTAACGCCGTCTCGTGCGCGGCTAGAAATTGCCTGACCTCGGATTTTGATTCCGTGCTTCTCATCGGTTCGAGACATTTTAGAAAAACACTGCCGTAATTCTTGCCGGTAATCCTCGGATCGCAAATCACGACCACGCCGAAGTCGCTTTGATCTCGCAGTAACCTGCCGACGCCCTGTTTGAGTGCCAGGGCAGCCAACGGCAACTGATGTTCCGTGAATCCGTTGCCGCCCTGACGCCGGATGAATTCCAGCCGTGCCATCATGAGTGGATCTGCCGGAGAGGCGAACGGCAACTTGTCGATCGCAACAATGGTAAGTGCGGGGCCGCGGACGTCAACGCCTTCCCAGAAGCTTCCGGTGCCGAGCAACACCGCGTTGCCGTGCTCGCGAAAGCGGCGCAACAAGTCGTCGCGCGGCGCATCACCCTGAACAAGTAGCGGGCGGCCGGCGAGTCGCTTGCGGCGCGTCTTGATCCATCGGCGCGCGGCGTTGAGGGCCCGGTGACTGGTGAACAGGCAAAACATCCCTCCCGCAGTCATCTTCAGGAGTGGCATGACCCGTTCGAGCATTTCCGCGGTGTGCTCGGGGTCGGACGGTTGCGGCAATCCTGGCGGCAACCAGATCAGGCCATGTTCTTCGATCGCGTACGGGCTGGGAAATGTCAGGCCGACTGCCGATGGCAAGCCCATGCGCTCGGTGTAGTGGCTGAAGTCGTCACCGATGGCGAGCGTCGCCGAGGTGAAAATCCATGACTGGTGACCATTGTCGATTAGTCCGCGCAAGGTGTCGGCAACATCGAGCGGTGTCACGTGCAAGCGAAGGCTGCGGGGATTCACGTCGAGCCAGCGCAGTCCGTCCCAGCTGTCATCACTGGCAAAGTAAGACAACTTCTCGATCACGCCCAGCAATTGCTCATGCAATTTGTCGATGCCGGCCGATGCATCGGCAACCTGGCTCACAGCCTCCTGCAATGTCTGCAGTGCACCGCGAAGATTGTCCAGCGGCCTGAGAACGTCAGGCAGAATTGCGGACAATTCGTAGCGACCTTCAGCTCGCGGCGCCTCCGCAAGCAGATTCTTCAATGCCGTTTGCGCCTTGTCGATGCGGCGCTGCAACCCGGGTTGGCTCACCGGCATGGTTGCACCGCGTAATTCGTCAAACAGGCGTTCGAGTTCGCGGCTGCCTAAGGATACGCCGAAGAACTGTGCGGCCAGATCGGGGATCTGGTGCGCTTCATCGAGGATGATCGCCTCGGCGCCAGGCAGGAATTCAATAAAGCCCTCCTCTTTCAGGGCGAGATCGGCGAGCAACAGGTAATGGTTGACGACAACGAGATCCGCTTCTTGCGCGGCGCGACGGGCCTTGACGACGTGGCATGCCTGGTAGGCCGGACACTTCGAGCCGAGGCAATTCTCGGCGGTCGAGGTAACGAGCGGCCAGACCGCCGAGTCTTCCGCGACCTCGGTCAGCTCGGCGCGATCTCCGCTCGTGGTTCGATGCCGCCACTCACGTACCGCGTGCAGATCTGCGGCGACGGCCGCCTCTGAAGAGTGCCCCGCGATGGTATCGAGCCGCTGCAGGCACAGGTAATTGGCACGGCCCTTAAGCAGCGCCGTCGTTACCGGGCGGCCGACAGCCTTGCTGATCAACGGCAGGTCGCGGTGATAAAGCTGGTCCTGCAACGCCTTGGTCCCGGTCGAAATAATGGTCTTGCGACCGCTCATCAACGCCGGCAACAAGTAGGCAAACGTCTTGCCCGTACCGGTTCCGGCCTCAACCACCAGTTGACCATTTTCAGCCAGTGCATCGGCAACCGCTTGCGCCATCCACGCCTGACCTTCGCGTGGCTGAAAGCCGGGCAACTGATCCTTCAGGGGACTGTCGGCACCGAAAAATTCTGCGAGATCCTGCATATCAACAGCACTATACCGTGCCGCTTTTGTTTTGCAGCAGGCATTATTAATAAGTGTCGCGGAATTTACTTGTTCCGGCGCCCGAAAATCGTAGCAATGATTCGCATTAATTTTGCTTATCGGGATACCCGAAAATCGCCCGCTGGGCCGGGCTCCTACCATTCATATTATGTAGTGTCGCTCTTATGTCAGGTACACAGCCGAGCGGAGCAGCTGCGGCAAACGCAAATGAAGTCCGCGATAAGCAGTCCACAGGCAGCGTTGACCAAAATCATCGAAATGCGGAAATGTGATTCCCCTCACACCGTCCAGACGGATCTGCCCATAGAATTGCTGCATTCTGTTAAATGAATCACCAGGTCACGGACATGCGGCGACGCGCCAAAAAAAGTGCAGCAAGCGACAATCGATCCGGGTTGTCGATCGACGACGCGCGGGTCGCGTTCGCCAGCGTGCAGCGGGGCCAGCATGACAGTATTCGAATTACCGCCGCGGTTTTTGACGAGGACGCGAACAATGCAGACGGTGCTCGTCAGTTGGCGGCCCGCATGCGCGCCATCAATGCCGGCCGCTCCCGACTCACCTCGGTATTGCCGGGGAACAGCTACCAGGTACTGCTGGTAGAGGTTCCCAACGTACCGGCCGATGAAATCAATGCCGCAGCCCGTTGGCAGATAAAGGATCTGCTCGATTTTCCGGTCGACGAAATAGTCGTCGAAATGTTCGAATTGCCCACGCAGTCAACCGCCGATGGCAAAGCCATGGGCTATGCCGTGGCAGCGCGGCGCAGCGGCATTCAGGAACATATCGATCTGCTCAAAGAGGCCGGCTTGTCGCTGGACGCCATCGACATACCGGAGCTGTGCACGCGCAACATAGCGACACTGCTTCCCCAGGATGCCGGCGGCGTGGCATTTTTGCACTTCACGCAGAACCACGGAATTCTGACCATCACGCGACGGGGTGTACTCTATCTCACCCGGCGGATCGACAAAGGCCGTGGCGCAATCAATGCTGCCGCCACCGGCGATTTCGTGCAGGCGGATCTGGAAGCCACTACCGGGCTGACAATCCTGAGCTCTGCGGACGATGAAGGCCAGTCCGCCTTCGCAGACGATTTCAGCCGATCGGAGCTGGTATCCACCATTGTGCAGGAGATCCAGAGATCACTGGACTTCTACGACAGTCACTATGACTGCGAACCGCTGAGTGAACTCGTACTCTCCCCGGGATCGAATATCGGCGGTTTGGCCAAGGCGCTGAACGATCAGCTCGGCCTGGCAGTGAGCAGCCTTAATCTCAACCGGCTGTTTGAAATGCAGTCTGAGCTGTCGACACCGGAACAGGGCGCTTGCCTGCTGGCCATCGGGGCCGCGCTCAGGTCAGAGTCACTGGCCGCATAGGATCGGGCACCATGCAGCAACAAATCAATTTTTACCAGGCCGAGTTCCGCACCAGGCAACGGAATTTTTCCGCCGCAACACTGCTTATGGCGTGTGGTGCAATCGTGCTGGCGATGCTGGTGGCCTATGGGTTTGAGATGCACAAGCTGAATGGCATTAAGAGCGAGCTTAAGATCGTCAACAGCCAGGAACAAGCCGCCATCCAGCGACTGGAGAATTTCCAGCCGCCCAGTGACGCTGACAGCGGCGGCAAGTCCTGGACGGAGCGGCTTGAGGACGCAAAGCTGTCCCTCAGGGAGCAGCAACTCGTGCTGAGCATGGTGCGGGATTCGACGCTGGGTGATACGCAGGGGTTCTCCCGCCATTTGACATCGCTGGCCCGTCAGGACACCGACGGCCTGTGGCTGTCTTATATCCGCCTGTCTGCGCTGGGGGATAACACACGGCTGGAAGGAAAGGCGCTGCGCGCCGAGCTGGTCCCGGCCTATTTACAATACCTCGCCAAGGAACTGCCGTTCGCCACGCAACGATTTAATCAGTTCCAGATCGACGGCCCGGAGGAGCGATCCGGCGGCGCAGTGACATTTTCGATTATCAGCGAACAACCTCTGCTGGTAAACAAGGCTCAAGGCATGTTTCAGAAGACCAAACTCGAAACGCTCTTCGAGATAGGGGATTCGCAGTGAGCCAGAAATCACCCATCGTGAAAGTGCTTAAGTTGCTGCAGGCGAAGTTGGATGACCTGCAACTGCGAGAGCGTCTGCTGGTGGTGGCAACCGCAATAATGTTACTGGGTTCGGCCTGGTATTTGGGCCTGATGCAGCCAGTCGGCAAGCAGATCAAGAATACCGTTGCTGAAATCGAATTGGTGCGACAGCGCATAGAATCGGTCAATCAAAGCCTCGAAATTCAGGCGCTGCACGCCTCCGGTGGCACCGCTAACTACCGGGAACAATTTACCCAGGTGCAGCGGCGCATCGAGGAGCTGAACGCAAAACTGGTTGGTTACACCGCCGAACTGATTGGCCCGGCAGAGATGGCACACGTCCTGCAAGGCATCCTCAAAGAGCAATCGAACTTACGGCTGATACGCGTGCGCAATCTCAGCCCCAAGGCCTTGTCGACATCCGACGACACCGACACCGTCTTTTACAAACACGGGCTCGAGCTCGAGTTCGAAGGCGGCTACTTCGCCTGCCTCGAGTATCTGCAGGAGCTCGAGGCCCTGCCGTGGCGCCTGTACTGGGAGATCCTGGAAATCGAGGTCCTGGAATATCCGCTGAACCGGATTCGACTCGAAGTCAGCACGCTGAGCCCATATGAGGAGTGGATCGGTGCCTAGCCGTTATTCGATGTTGACCGCAGTGGCCATACTGCTGTCTGGCCCAGCGCTGGCGGGCAGCGAGGAATTGCTTAGTGACCCGACCCGGCCCTGGTCCGCCAAGTCGTCGGTGGTGGCACCGACCAGCGCCGCAGGGTTCAGAGTCACTGCGATCTTCACCTCCGAGATGCGCCGTATCGCCATCGTAAACGGGCAGCGTGTCAGCGAGGGCGATCAGGTCGATGGCGCAACCGTGGTCGAAATCCTTGCGGATAGCTGCCGACTCGATCTTCTTGGCAAGGCGATTACGACCCGTGTCCTGCCGATCGGATTCCGACACTAATGAAAACCGGAGCAACAGATCAATGTTGAAGAAACTGATGACTGGCTGCATGGTGACCGCATTCCTGGTGGCATGTGCGACACCACGTGGCGAGGCAACACGCGAAGCCATTGAGGCGGCCCTGAACGAGGCCAGCCTCCCGCGTGGCGCACCGGCCGACGTCGAGGCAGCACTCCTGCCGGAGGTCGGCGTGGATCTGCCGGATGCGGCGGCCGGCGATGAGCGTTTCGATGTGAACACCGACTCGACACCTGCCAGGGCATTCTTTATGGCGCTCGTGGAAGACACGCCCTACAACATGGTGGTGCATCCGAAGGTCGCCGGACGCATTTCCCTGGCGATGAAAGGCGTGACCGTGTCAGAGGTTCTCGAGGTCATCAGCAATGTCTACGGCTATGCGTACAAAGAGACTGCCTCAGGCTTTATCGTCCTTCCCGCTACCTTACAGAGTCGCATTTTTGAGATCGACTATCTGAACCTGCGTCGCTCGGGCGTATCCAGAATGACCGTCAGCAGCGGGCAGATCAGCGGCGGCGGAAGCGGTGGCAATACCAATCGCGCTGCCAACGGCAGTGGCGCTTCACAGTCCGGCCAGCAGGGTTCGCGGCCATCAT
>SMWE01000124.1 GCA_004357475.1 Gammaproteobacteria bacterium | reverse complement strand
GTCAGCGACCAGACATTTACCGAGTTGCGAGTACTCGCGGATCAACTGGATACGCGAATTCAGATTCACCTGCACGAGTCGGTGCAGGAAATAGAGAATGAGCAGAACACCAGCGGCAAACGCCCGATCGAGCGACTGCGGGACCTTGGTCTCGTGAACGCCTCGCTAATGGCGGTGCATGCGGTACATGTAACCGACAATGAGATTGCCCTGTTCGCAGACGCGGGTGTCGTCATTGCTCACTGTCCGCGCTCCAATCTGAAGCTTGCCGACGGCATTGCACCGATTGTTGCTTACGGAAAGGCTGGCATCACGGTTGCACTGGGAACGGACAGTGCCGCCAGCAACAACGTCATGGACATGCTGGGTGAGATGCGCATCGCTGCACTGCTTGCCAAGGCTGAGGCGCATGATGCAAGCGCATTACCGGCAGCGCAGGCATTGCGGATGGCGACACTGGAGGGTGCGAAGGCACTGGGCCTGGCTGACAGCATTGGTTCAATCGAAGCCGGCAAATGGGCTGACCTCGCCTGCATCGACCTGCGCCATATCAATAGCCAACCGGTTTACGACCCGGTTTCGCAGCTTGTGTATACCGTTCAGCCACAGCAGGTCAGCGACGTCTGGGTCGCCGGCAAACACCAGGTTGATAATGGAACACTTAGCCACATTGACGTGGATGATCTGCTGCAACGAACCTCGGAATGGCAGTATCGAATTGCCGGGGAGCAGGAGCGCAAGAGCGCATGAATACGACACCAGGCAACGTCGACGCCGGCGAAATCGCAAAATTTGACGCACTGGCGTCGCGCTGGTGGGATTCCGCGGGCGAATTTCGACCACTGCACGAGATAAATCCGCTGCGGCTGGACTACATCCGCCAGAGAGCAACGCTTTCGGGCAGCCGGGTTGTCGACATCGGCTGTGGCGGCGGCATCCTGACCGAATCGATGGCCGGGCTCGGCGCCTCAGTGACCGGCATCGACATGGCCGAAGCACCGCTGGCTGTTGCCAGGCTCCACCAGGCGGAATCCGGCACCAACGTCGAGTACCTGCGGTCGACCGCGGAAGACCTTGCCAGCAAGCGACCCGGGCAATTTGACGTCGTGACCTGCCTGGAAATGCTGGAGCACGTACCTTCCCCGCCGGCAGTGATTGCCGCGTGTGCTGAGTTGCTGCGGCCGGGTGGCAACATATTCTTTTCAACGATTAATCGCAATCCGAAGTCGTTCCTGTTCGCGATCGTCGCTGCAGAATATGTATTGCGGCTCTTGCCGGCCGGCACCCACGAGTACCAAAAATTTATTCGGCCCTCCGAACTGGAAAGGTGGTCCCGTCATAGCGGACTGCAACTGCAGGGCAGCATCGGCCTGCATTACAACCCGCTCACACGCGAGTATTCCCTCGGTGAGAATATTGACGTCAACTACATCATGCACTTCCAGCGCCCGGATGACGCATGACCGGCCGTTTGATCGACACGTTCGATGCAATTCTCTTTGATCTCGATGGCACGCTGGTGGATACGGCGCCCGACATGGTGGCCGTATTACTCGGGATGCAGAAAGATCATGGCCTGACGCTGCTGCCCTATGACCTGGCGCGGGCGCACGTTTCAAACGGAGCGGCGGGGCTCGTTCGGCTGGCATTCCCGGAGGCCGATGACGCGCAAAAAGAACAACTGCACCGGGAATATCTCGGTCGCTACGAATCCGCCGTATGCGTCGACTCGACGCTCTTTCCAGCGCTTGGCGATTTGCTGGACGAGCTTGATGCTGCAGGCCGACCATGGGGCATCGTTACCAACAAGCCAATGCGGATGACCGACCCATTGCTGGCAGGATTGGGCCTCAGCTCGAGGGCGGCCTGTTCGATCAGCGGCGATACCCTGCCGCAACGAAAACCCGACCCTGCACCGCTGCTGCTTGCCAGTCAGCAAATGGGCGTACCGTCAGCGAAAACTGTTTATGTCGGTGACGCGGTACGCGACATCGAAGCCGGCCGAGCGGCCGGCATGTTTACGATTGCCGCATCCTGGGGCTACATCACCGATGACGATGATCCAGGAACCTGGGAGGCCGACCTGATAGCCGCTGATACCCGGGAACTCACCCATTATTTGCTAAAAGGCGTTAGTCTGGACCGATGATGACTACGATCAGTATCGGCCCGCAGTGGATCGAATTCGGTGGCCCGGCCCTCACCGCTGGCTTGCTGCTGGGCGGAGCGATCATGTGGCTAGTGTCCAGGTCGCAGCTACGGCGGCTCAGGGAATCCGCCGAGAACCTGAGCAATAAAATCAAGGATCAGGGTGCCCTGCAGGCGGAACGTGATTCCGCGTTTGAGGCAGCGACCAGCAGGCTCGCGACCGCTTTCTCAGAGCTGGCCAACAAGTCGCTCAAGTCAAACAGCGAGAACTTTTTGCGTCTGGCAGAGCAGAACCTGGGCGCTCAGCACGAGCGCGCCAAGCGCGAACTGGGAGACCGGGAACAAGCCGTTGAGAACCTGGTAAAGCCCATCAAGGATGCGCTGCAGCAATCGCAGGCGCAGATTGCGGCACTGGAGAAATCCCGCAGCGAGGCGTATGGCGGTATCAAGTCGCAGCTTGAAGCGATGCAGAACAGCCAGCAGTCCCTGACACGAGAGACCCGGAATCTCGTGAACGCATTACGCCGGCCGGAGGTCCGCGGCCGCTGGGGCGAAATGACACTGCGGCGACTCGTCGAACTCGCGGGCATGGTCGAACATTGTGATTTTCAGGAGCAGGTGCACACCAGCAAAGATGACAAAATTATTCGGCCTGACATGATTGTGCGCATGCCTGACAACCGTGAGCTGGTGGTCGACGTTAAAACACCACTGGACGCGTACCTTGAAGCAATCGAGGCCACGGACGACGCGCAGCGAAAACTGGGTTTGGAAAGGCATGCGCGCAATGTTCGCGAACATATCCGAAAACTTGCCGCAAAAACCTACTGGGAACAGTTTCCGAAGAGTCCGGAATTCGTCATCCTGTTTATCCCCGGGGACCAGTTTCTCAGCGCCGCATTAGGTGAGGACCCCGAACTCATCGAATACGCGTTATCAGAACAGATCATCCTGGCGACACCGACAAGTTTCGTGGCATTGCTGAAAGCGGTTGCCTATGGCTGGCGGCAGCTGGCACTTGCGGATAACGCTGAAGAGATTCGCCGGCTTGCCGTAGACCTGTACAGTCGGCTGACAACATTTGTCGGTCACATGAACAAAGTCGGCAAGCAACTGGCCTCAAGCGTCGAAAACTACAATCGTGCCGTTGGTTCACTTGAGCACAAAGTCCTGCCCGGCGCCCGGAAATTCGTGGAACTCGGCATCCATCCAAAAAAAGAAATCGAGCAGGTCGAACCGCTTGAATCACTACCAAGATCAATGGTCGAGTCCGGCAACGACAGCGACGACGACACCGGCGACAAGACGCTGCAATAGCAGGAGCGGCGTTACGTACAGGATGTACTGATGTCGCGGAGCATATGGATGTGCGTGAGCGACCGGGCCGCGATTTCTTCCCGGGATTCGCCCGCTGGGGGCCCCTACGGGAGTGGCGTAGGAGTTCGCCCCACAGGGCGATTTACTGGCACGTTCGTCTCAGCTACTTGCCTTGCATTGCAAACAGGTGCACAAGATACTGGCAGGCCATTGAACTAAGATGGCAGGCGCGCTTGAGCACTGATCCCATTTCATACGAGTATGCTGACGGCGTTCTCAACGACCTTATTGTTCTCGTTACCGGCGCAAGTGACGGCATCGGCAAAGCGCTTGCTGTGCATATCGCCGGTTTGGGCGCGCAGGTCGTGCTCCACGGCCGCAATATAAAAAAACTTGAAAGCGTCTACGACCGGATTACCAACCTGAAAGACGCACCCAGACCATCGATCGCAGTGCTGGACCTCGCAACTGCCGACGGTGATGCATATGCATCGCTACACAGCAGTATCGAGCAGGAATTCGGGCGCCTGGACGGCCTCGTCCACAACGCCGGCATACTGGGACAGCGCCTTTCCATAGAACAATATGACGTCGCGGACTGGCAGCAGGTCATGCACGTCAACCTGACGGCACCGTTCTTGCTTACGCAGGCATTGCTGCCCTTGCTGCATCAATCGCCTGAGCCATCCATTATCTTCACCAGCAGCGGAGTTGGACGAGTCGGCAAGGCATTCTGGGGTGCCTACTCAGTCTCCAAGTTCGGCACCGAGGCCTTGTCGCAAATCCTTGCTGATGAGAATCGGCATACGCCATTGCGCGTTAATTGCATCAATCCGGGACCGGTACGTACCAGGATGCGGCTCGAGGCCTACCCGGCCGAGGATCGCGATGCGCTGAAGCGGCCGGCAGACATTATGGCGACGTACGTGTACCTGTTAGGCCCCGATAGCCAGGGAGTGACCGGGCAAAGCATTGACGTGCAGTGATATTTATCTCGAATAAAACAGTATATCTTACTGTTTTTTAAATCTTTTTATATTGCACTTGGATTTTATCCTGCTCCTGCGAGGACGCTGATTTGCTCTTGCGTCGTTGAGCGGCAAATGAATTCCGGCGACACGGTACAGCAGCCGCACCTGTGCGGGAGTAAGCGCCTGGTATTTGCCCCGCTTGAGTTTCCGCGGTAAGTTAATTGGCCCGTAGCCGATTCTCAGCAACCGGCTGACCTGATGTCCGACTGCTTCCCACAGTCGGCGCACCTCGCGATTCCGCCCTTCCCTGATGGTGACGTTGAACCAGCGATTGGCGCCCTCACCGCCTTGCGGTTCGACCGTATCGAACGACGCCAGGCCATCCTCAAGTTTGATTCCGGCCCGGAGTTTTGCAATATCGGCCCGCGACGGATTGCCATGCACGCGAACCGAATACTGCCGAACCAGTTCGGACGAGGGATGCATCAGCGCATTTGCAAGTGCGCCGTCGGTTGTAAATATCAACAGACCAGTTGTCGTCATATCGAGGCGACCGACGGCGACCCAGCGAGCGCCACTTAATAAGGGTAATGACTCAAATACGTCTCGTCGTCCCTCGGCATCCGCGCGACTGGTAATCTCATTGGGAG
This sequence comes from Gammaproteobacteria bacterium, assembly GCA_004357475.1. Lineage (GTDB taxonomy): Bacteria > Pseudomonadota > Gammaproteobacteria > Steroidobacterales > Woeseiaceae > SZUA-117. The sequence continues at coordinate 5,545 of SMWE01000124.1, read as the reverse complement.
GCTTGTTGTAAATAATGTGTCGATGAGGTGCCTGCACCGCACGAACGTGAAGCCGGCGACTATCGAGCAAAAATCGTTCCTGCCCTGAAACCGTGTCGCCAAGGACCGCAACACGACCATCTATTGAAAGCCGGCCGGCTCTGATCCAGTCTTCTATTTCACGTCTTGAGCCGTGCCCGGCAGCGGCCAGCACTTTTTGTACGCGCTCGCCCATTGATCAACAATCAGCCACCCGTCAATGACGCGTCGACATCCTCTCGATCATCAGCTGCGTCCTCATCCGGGCCAGCCGGCTCGACCTGAAGTATCGCAGTTGCATCAGTCGGGTCGGGCCATTCGGTGGCTGCAATCGGCTCGATGCCCAAGTCCGCTTTTACCCCAGGTTTAATATCAGGAAGTTTTTCACTGTCAGCAGTGCCGTCTTCCTCCTCACCCTCGCGGTACACCACTGGCAATTCTGTAACATCGTCAGTCGGCAGCTCTTCCTCTTCCTCATCTTCATCAACGGCCGGCAGATTTAGCTGCACCCTCAGACTTTCCCAATCTGAATGGTCTGCCAGGGGCGGCAGATCGTCGAGTTTCCTGAGGCCGAAATAATCCAGAAAAGATTTGGTGGTAGCGAACATGGCGGGCCGCCCCGGCACATCGCGATGCCCAACGACACGAATCCACTCTCGTTCAAGCAAGGATCGGATTATGTTGGTGCTAACCGAGACGCCGCGAATTTCCTCGATTTCTCCACGCGTCATCGGTTGCCGGTAGGCAATCAGTACCAATGTTTCGAACAGCGCCCTGGAATACCTTGGTGCTTGCTCATCCCATAATTTCTGCAGCCTGTCGGCCATGCTCGATTTGACCTGGATCCGGAATCCTGACGCAACTTCAGAAATCGTTATGCCCCTATTTTCATAGTCGTCCTGCAAATTGCTGATCGCCTGACGTATGTGCGATTTCTCCGGTGCCGAGCGCCCGTCGAACAGGTTGTGCAACTGATCGACAGTCATTGGACGGCCGGCCGCCAGCAAGGCTGCTTCGATGAAAAACTTGACTTCGTTGTCGTCCATTTCGAGGTGGTCTCTTCAATACCTTGTAAGGTTTTGCTTACTGCGGCTCAGCAAACTCATCGTCATCCGACACCAGGCGAACGGTGGACGCTGCACGAATATGAAGCGGTGCAAATGCTTTCGCCTGCACGACCTCAATGACCGATTCACGCAGCAGTTCCAGAAGTGCAATGAACGTTACGGCAACACCCATACGTCCCTCCTCGGGATCGAACAGATCTGCGAATCCGGTGAACGTATTCGTTTTTATCCGTGACAGGATTTCCGACATGCGCTGCCGCACCGACAACGGCTCGCGATGCAAGTGCAGGTTCGAAAACATTTCCACGCGCTTCAATACACCGTGAAATGCGAGCAAAAGCTCCTTCAGCGTTACGTCAGGCAGTGTGACAGTGACCTTTTTTTCCGGGGCATCCACATTGGCGACGAATACGTCTCTTTCAAGTCGCGGCAACGAACTCAAGTCCTCCGCAGCCTGTTTGAAACGCTCGTACTCCTGCAGGCGGCGCACCAGTTCGGCGCGCGGATCATCCTCGTCTTCCTCCTCTTCCTCCACTGCGCGCGGCAATAGCATTCGTGATTTGATCTCAGCGAGCATGGCAGCCATCAGCAGGTACTCACCGGCGAGCTCAAGCTGCATTTCTTTCATCATTTCGATGTATTCGACGTACTGGCGCGTAATCTCTGCAATCGGAATATCAAGCACGTCGATGTTTTGGCGGCGGATGAGGTAGAGCAATAAATCCAACGGCCCCTCGAACGCCTCGAGAAATACCTGCAAGGCGTATGGCGGGATGTACAGGTCCTGGGGAAGCTGGGTGACCGGCTCACCGTCAACAACAGCAAAAGGCATCTCGCCCTGTGCCGGACCCCGATCCTCCTGCCCCGGCAGATTGGGGGCATCTTTGCTGGTTAGCACTGTTAGTTCGGGTTTCATGAAATTCCCAGGCGAAGATGTCGCATTTTAGCCTAATTTCCCCGTCAGGCCAGCGCAGCAACATCACCGCGGCCTTTGCGACGAATCTCGACCGTGCCCTCGGATAAATCAATCACGCTGGTGGGCTCTATACCGGTTGCGCCTCCATCCACGATCAGGTCGATCTCATGACCGATTCGTGCCTCGATTTCATGCACATCTGTTAATGGCGTGTCGTCGCCCGGCAGTGTCAGCGTCGAACTCATGATGGGCTCGCCCAGTGCCTGCAGCATGGCCTGGACAATCGCGTGATCCGGCACCCGCAAGCCAATGGTCCGCCGGTTGGGATTCTGCAGTCGCTTCGGTACCTCACGAGTCGCCTGAAGAATGAACGTATAGGGGCCGGGCGTGAGCGACCTGATGAGCCGATAGGCCCAGTTGTCGATCCTGGCGTAGAGGCTGATCTCGGAAAGGTCGCTACACACCAGCGTAAAATTGTGATGCTTGTCGGTCTTGCGGATCCTGCGAATCCGGTCCATCGCCCGCTTGTCGCCTATATGACAACCGAGCGCATAACTCGAGTCCGTTGGATACGCGACCAGTCCACCGTTCCGAATGGTCGCGACAATTTCGGCGATCCGCCTGGGCTGCGGATCTGCGGGGTGAATTTCAACCAGTCTCGCCATCCGCGAATTGTAACGGCCGCTGCCACAAAGCGGCGAAATTCTTTCCCGACATTTCGAACGAGGTGCCATTTACGTTATCATTCGGCAATCCTTAATCAGAGCTTAATACCCATATCCCTGATGCAACTCCTCGTTGACTACATTCCAATTGTCGCCTTCATCCTCGCGTACTTTTATAAGGACATTTTCTTTGCCACCGGAGTATTAATGGCGGTCATGCCGGTGGTGCTGGTATTACAGTGGCTGATGACCAAAAAGATCAACAAGATCTATGCGGCATCAACGGTGCTGGTGCTGGTCCTGGGTGGCGCCACGGTGATATTCAGAAATCCGATCTTCCTCTACTGGAAGCCCACGGTCCTGAACTGGCTTATCGCAATCGTGTTTCTCGGCAGCCAATGGATCGGCGATAAAACCATCGTGCAGCGAATGCTGGGCACTGCCGCCGAGCTAAACCGCAATCAATGGCTCCGCCTGAATCAGATCTGGGTGGTCTTCTTCAGCGTCATTGGCGGGATCAATTTGTATGTTGCGTACAATTTCAGCGAGGCATTCTGGGTCAAGTTCAAGCTTTTTGGCATGCTGGGGATCACGCTCGTATTCGTGATCATCCAGAGCATTTGGCTGACCCTTACAACCCAAAAGAATGCCACTGCGGCAGAAGACTCCGAGACCTGATCATGTGGTACGCAATCATCAGCGAAGACATCGACGACAGTCTTCCGCTGCGAGCAAAGTCTCGTGCGGCGCATCTCGAGCGAATGAAAGCGCTGGTTAACGAAGGACGCGTGCTGGTCGCCGGCGCACATCCAGCGATTGATGCAGAGGACCCGGGACCGGCCGGATTTAGCGGCAGCCTGGTCGTGGTCGATTTCCCGTCGCTGCAAGAGGCGAAAGAATGGGCCGATGCTGATCCCTATGCCGAGGCTGGAGTGTACGCAAATGTCGTCGTCAAACCATTCAAGCGTGTCCTCCCATGACTCAGGATCGCCAGGCACTAATCCGAATGGAACTTGAGAAAAACTTTCAGCCGACGGAACTACTGATCAAGGACCAGAGTCATCTGCATGCCGGCCACGCGGGTGCCAAGGATGGTAAGGGTCATTTTGACGTGACGATCGTGTCGCAGGCCTTTGACGGCGTAAATCGCCTGCAGCGCCACCGGATGGTTTATGCTGCGCTCAGCAAATTGATCGAGACAGACATACACGCGCTTAGTGTCAAGGCGTTGACCCCTTCTGAGCGCTAAATCAATTCTCATTTTTCCGTTTTTTCCATCCGCCCAGGGATTTCAAAATGCAATCCAAAAACGGTTCCAGATATGTTGGAACACACCTGGCAGCACTCGGCCTGATTACCGCTACATTCTTTTCCGGCAGTTTTGCCAGGGCCGAGACGATCTTCACTGTCAATAGCACCGCGGTAGACAGCGCAGTTGTGGATGCCTACTTCGAAAGCAGGCTGGGACAACCAGGGTCGCAGCCCACCCCTGAACAGCGAACAACTTTGATGGCAGAACTCCGGGACATTTACCTGTTATCGACTCAGGACGTCGCCGACGAACTCGCCAGAGAACCGCAACTGGCGGCCCGGATTGAATTGCAGAAGCACCGCGTGCTCGCACGAGCCGTTGCAGCAGATTTTCTTGCGAATGTGTCAGTATCGGCGGAGGAAATTCGCGCCGAGTATGAGGAACAGATAAAACTGGCACCACCACTGCAATTCAAAGCGCGGCATATCCTGGTCGCCACACAAGGTGAGGCTATCGATCTGATTACGCAACTTGACGGCGGCGCAAATTTCGAAGAACTCGCCAAGGAAAAATCTACCGGGCCATCTGGACCGAACGGTGGCGATCTGGGCTGGTTATCACCGGATCAAATGGTAGCCCCGTTTACGACTGCAGTAGCAGCACTGGAGGATGGCAGCCACACGCCAGAACCCGTGCAAACAAATTTCGGCTGGCATGTCATTTTGCGAGAGGATTCCCGGGAATCACAGCCACCGACATTTGAAAGTGTGCGTGATGTGATCAACCAGCAAGTGCAACAGAAGAAGCTACAAACACACATTGCATCCTTGCGTTCAACAACTGAAGAATAGAATTCCCTTAACTTAATGCGTTTCCATTTGACAAAAAGGCGCTAATGAGCGCCCTTTCTTTTTATTCAAAATTGTTTTGTGAGGCTGATCACAGCAAAATAAAAGTGTCCTGTTTATAGTACTCGGGAGTCGTCTCTAATCGCTCAGGGACGGCTTCTCCAACTCTCGCATCTTCTTTATGTCGATACGAGATCTAAGTCGGCAGGGACGCCGACTTTTTAATGCCTCGTCTCAGCGATGCTCCAAACTCAACTACGGTACTGCAACCAGCATACCCAGGTCGCGGTAGTGATATCCGGTTACTGCCACCTGATCACCAACCCTCGGTGCCACGCCGACTGCAAGCAAAGCGTTGTAGTCAACCGTCAAACCACTGACGATTGCTGTGCCATTCTCGTAGTCAACCGCGTCAACAATACCCGTTAAATAGGACAGTAAACTTGCCGAAAAACCAGCCTCGCCAGCATCAACAACAGTGGCATCTACAATGCTACTGGTCTCTAAATCGATCGATCCGTAAACGGCAACCAATGTACCAAGACTAAACCTATTAACATCGCCCGCACCGAGAAACACCGTCTGCCCTAATACCGATACGAAGTCAGAACCCAATACCTCTACGCGACCGTAAACAAGCAAACGGCTGCCGCCGCTGGTGATTGCCCGGCTGCCGCCGCTGGTGATTGCCCGGCTGCCGCCGCTGGTGATTGCCCGGCTGCCGCCGCTGGTGATTGCCCGGCTGCCGCCGCTGGTGATTGCCCGGCTGCCGCCGCTGG
>SMWE01000123.1 GCA_004357475.1 Gammaproteobacteria bacterium | reverse complement strand
CTCGGCGCGCCGGCCACCCTCTCGCTCGATTGGGACGACCCCTGGTACAGCAAATTTCAAAACCCAAATTTGAAGCGCCATCACAAATCTGCACTCATGACGTTTCTCTACGTGGAACCCTACGAAGTTCGCCACGAAGTCCTTACCCGGGTGAGAGACCTCGAAACGTGGATGGATATCGGACTGCGTGGAGACGAGTACATAGAGATCGATGAATTAGAAACACTCAAGCAGCGTGTCGGCGAGTTCTTTTTGACAAGGAATAGCGTGCGCATCGATGGGCAACTCGGCAAACCGATACTGGATCGTACCAATTACGTCAAAGTCGGCCTGACCGGCATTCAGTTGATCGAACAACCAGAGCGGCTCGAGATCTCGACAGCCATCGTCGGTGTCATCATTACATATCTCACGGACGGCATCCCCACGGAAGTATTGGTCGATTGGGATTTGTTCACGGAGCAGATCCAGCGAGTGCCCGCGACCGCCACCGACCCAGCAGGCCCTCTGCCCACTTTTTTGACGCCCGATGACAATGTTCATAAATGGACCAACTACCTGAAAAACTATCAACTGCCGACCGTTCAGGAAGTCACCATCGCGGGATCGTTGGGCGTGCTGAAAATTCCGCTGGTCAGTCTTTTCTGCCTTGCCTTGCTGTTACCCATCGGCTGGCAGTTCTCGAAACGCGCCAGGAATGGTGGAACCTCGACCGCACCAATCGTCGCTGCCGTGGCGTTAGTGGTCATTGGCGCGCTGTCCGTTCCGTACGCACAGGTGTCGATAGCAAGGCCGGTGGCGATTGCAGGTAACCTGGACGATCCGCAAGCAACCGCGCTACTCGAGACGTTGCTCAAGAATGTCTACCGCGCCTTCGATTTCCGCGCAGAAGAGGACGTCTACGACAAACTTGCGATCAGTGTGATGGGTGATCTGCTTGCCGACGTCTATCTCCAGAACCGACGGTCTTTTGCTGTGCAGGCGGCGGGCGGCGCACAAGCCAAGGTTAAGGAGATCAGTGTCCGGAACGCGACGGCGGAACGTCAGGATGAGACGCCGCTCACTTACGCCTTGCGAGGCCAGTGGACCGCGACGGGAACCGTCGGGCACTGGGGGCATGTGCACACGCGTCAGAATCTCTACGATGCCATCGTCACGATCCAAGCCGTTGACGGCACCTGGAAGATCACTAAGCTGGAAATAATCGAGGAGAATCGTATCGATCCATTGGCGGCCACGTTATCGACACAGGAGCAAGCCCCGGCTGCCGGGAGCGGTGGCGCGTAGTTGCTGGTGAACCGTAAAACTGAAATCAGCAACATCAATTTGACAGGAGACAATTATGCTACAAGTGATTCGAGCAATATGTTTTGCAACCATTGCCAGTGCCATGGCTGCGGGTTGTGCAACGATTCAGGATCCAGGTAGGTCCGGATTTCTTAGCGACTACTCCAGACTTGAGGAAATCGGGGAGAATCATCTGGTCTACGACAGCGGCAATTTTGGCAATTATTCGAAGTTCATCATCGAACCGGTGGCGATGCTGTATCGCCAGCCCGAAGAACAGCGGATATTCGACGATGAGGAACTCGAGGATCTCCAGGCACACTTCGCAACCAAGGTGCTCGAAGCGCTGAGCAAAGGCGACGGGTACCAGGTCGTGGAAGTGCCCGGCGCGGGAACGGCAACACTCCGCATTGGGATAACAGACGTGGATGACACGATTGGCATACTGAACATCACGATTTATACCAAGATCACTGGTGCGGGCCTGGGCGGAGCGGCCATGGAGGGAGAAGTGGTTGACTCGGTGACAGGCGAGCAGATTGGGGCTGTCATTCGATGGGGTAGCGGCAGCCGCATTTTAAGAGCCGGCTTCACACACACTGGTGATGCCAAGATCGTCATCAATCGCTGGGCGAAGGACCTCCGGGACAGAATAGACGAAGCGCACGGGCGCTAGTCAGTAAGCGGGGACAAGGGGTTCGGTTCGAAAATATTAGCCCGGCAGATTATGGAGGCAATCGTATGCGGTCCTTATTTCGACTGCTCAAGAGGGTGGTTATAGCACTGGCCATCGTTGCTATCATCATAATCCTCGTCCGGGCCGTCGATTCTCGCAAGCTTCCGGAACTTCGTGTCTGGCACACCGTGGAGTTGGACAGCGAGTATCGCGCGCGCCGGGATGGGGATATCGACGGCTTTGCTGCGTACCTCGCTCAGGAGCAGCGCCTGTTCGATGAGCTGAACGAAAAGATATATTCCGACGTGCCGGCCGAGGAACAGGCTGCGCCCAGTCGGTATAGCCAGGCCAGTCCCTTTAATGCCAGGAATCATGCAAAGAACTGGAATCGCACCGTTGAGTTGGTGCCCGAAGCACCGATTGGCGGTGTGCTGATGCTGCACGGCCTCACGGATTCGCCCTACAGCATGCGCAGCATGGCCGAGCTGTTCCATGCGAGAGGATTTTACGTGCTGGTGCCCAGGCTACCGGGTCACGGCACGGTACCCGGAGCGCTGCGACACGCTCGCTCGGAGGATTGGCAGGCAGTCATCGAGCCGGCCGCCCGACACGTCCGCTCGGTCATCGACGACGAGCAGCCGTTTCTTATTGTTGGTTATTCCAACGGCGGTGCTCTCGCTGTGAATTATGCGCTGGATGCGCTCAATGACGACAGTCTTCCGCTGCCGGACAGGCTCGTGCTGATGTCTCCCGCCATAGGCGTCGCGCCGTACGCAATGTTCGCTGCCTGGCACAAGACGCTCAGCTGGTTGACGTATTTTGAGAAGTTTCAGTGGCAGACCGTATTGCCCGAATACGACCCCTACAAGTACAACTCGTTTCCGAAAAGCGCCGGGCATGAAACTTACGCGCTGACACAACAGGTGCAGGAAAAGCTGAGCCGCCTTGGTGCACCACAAACTGCACGGCGTTATCCGCCGGTGCTGGCGTTCGTGTCGCTCGTCGACGCGACCGTTACGACTGCGGATACAATGAAACATCTTTTTCAGCGGCTGAATCGGCCTGAAGACGAGCTGGTCCTCTACGACATCAATCGATTCAGTAGGATCGAACGTTTTCTAGAGTCCAAACACCAGGAATTGCTACAAAGCGTATGGGATGATTCGAAGCGCGCCTTTGGACTCACACTCGTTACCAACCGGACGCCTGCAAGCGGCACGGTAGTGGCCCGGACGAGCCTGAACGGGCGGGTTTCAGAACGCCTGCTCGAAGGCGAGTGGCCGCCGATGGTCTACTCATTATCCCACGTGGCGATTCCTTTCCCGCCTGATGATCTCTGGTATGGGGATGGGTCGACCAATCGAGGCGAAGAGGTCAGCCTCGGGACACTCACGCCGCGCGGGGAGAAGCAGGTGCTGATCGTGCCGGCCGATCTTCTTTTACGGATGCGATACAATCCATTCTTTCGGTACCAGGCGAGCCGGGTGAATGAGATCGTGACAGAAGTGCTGCGATGAGCACTCGGTATTTTGATTGCAATCAGGTTTTCCAATCCATAGTCATTGCAGGACTTTGGATGATCCTCGCCGCGCCCATTGGCGCCCAGGAGACGCCGCCGCCTGCGGATGTCGAGTCGCGTCCGGTAACGGCTGACGCGGAAGTATCACAGCCGTTGTCAGCGACGGACATTTCGAGCCGGGCAGATGAAGTCGCCGCAGCGTTGCTGGAAATGCAGAAGGCGCTCGAGTCGAATGAATCAGAGACTGCCGACATCCCGAACCTGATCGACGCGCTGCAAGCCGACCTCGAAATCCGCCTCAGACCGCTGAGCACTATCAACGTCGTGGACATGAACCAGTCCGACGTTGAGTCCCTTCTGCAGACGCTCGGGCGAATGACGCGGCAGTTGGAAGCATGGCAGGACAGACTGCAACAACAGGCCGACCTTCTCGATAAAAATAGCCGCGCCATAAACATGCAGTTCCTGTTTTTCCAGTCGATACTCACCGATAACAACATCGATGGTATGCCCGATGCACTCATAGAGCGTATTAACAGCGTCATTGTGAATCTTGAGACCGGCAAACAGGCTATCCGCGAGCGGCTCGATCGGGCGCTGGCTGAATTGACACGAATATCATCAATCAAGCTGCAGATTAATGAAGCAACCCAGATCGTCGAGTCGGGTCAGGAGCAGCTCAAACGCGACACCCTGAGATTCGACCAGCCGCCGATATGGCGAGCTGTAGCTACGACCGAATCTTCGGCGGAGCGACTACCACGGGAATTGCGGTCGCGGCTCAACAGTGTCGCTGAGTTTGCCGTGACCAACGAGGCGGCGATCATAGCGACTCTGGTGTCGCTTTTTGTGGTTCTGGGTTCGATTTTGTACGCACGCCCGTCGATTATTCGTCGCTCCGGGGAAAGCGCTGAAGACCGGAATTTACAGCCATTCATCGAGAGACCGATCTCACTGGCAATACTTTTATGGGCCGTGGTTGGACCCCAGGTTCTACTGCCGCCACTACCGGTGGCGCTCAATGTCCTAAGGGCCTTAATCATCGCCGTGACATTGTGGCGCCTACTGCCTCTCATCTCATTCAGCGCAGGGAAAAAGTCCATCAGCGGCTTGCTCGCGTTGTTCGTTCTTACCTCATTGATCGATCTTTACCCACCAGGCGGCCTGTCCGACCGCGTATTGCTGTTACTCATCAGTGCGGCCGGGATGTTTTTATATATTGGTTTCAGGGGTTCGCTCAAGGCACTATCCAAACAGAAACGCAATCTTTGGTGGCGCTTGAGCCTGATCATCGCGAGTGTCGCACCGTTCATCCTGTTTATCAGTATTGCCGGCTTACTGCTCGGAGCGGTTGCATTTGCAAAACACTTAATCGTTGCGCTAGCGCGAATCACTGTTGTCGTGATCGCGACCGTCGTAATCGAGGAAGCACTAAAGGGTCTTGCTTATTTATTTGTTTCCGGCTGGGGGCGACGCTGGCTGCGGTCGATTCGACGATTCCCGATCCTGGCGCAACGCCGTCTTGACGGCCTGATCCGGCTGACCATGTTTCTTGTTTTCCTGAGCATTCTGCCGAGCGTCTCGTCGCTGATGTCGATGCTGTATGAGAAGCTGTACGAAGTTTTCACGTCAGACTTCAGCATTGGAACGGTCGAGCTATCGCCGGTGGACGTCTTCGCGCTGGTGTTCAGCTTCGTGATCGCGATTTATGTCGCGAAATTCGTCCGCTTTACACTCGATGAGGATGTCTTCCCACGGTTGCCGATCGCGGCGGGCGCTTCCGCGGCTGCCTCACGCCTGATCTACTACGCGCTGGTCTTGGGCGGCATCTTTTTTGCGCTGGCGGCCAGCGGCGTGGAGCTGAGCAGGCTGACTCTCGTCATGAGTGGACTCGGTATCGGCATCGGATTCGGTTTGCAGAATATTGTTAACAATTTTGTCTCCGGGCTGGTGCTGGCTTTCGAACAGCCATTCCAGGTCGGCGACATCATAGAAACCGGCACGCTGACAGGGCGCGTCAGGCTGATCGGTCTGCGCGCAAGCCGCGTGCGAACTTTGGACGGTGCTGAGGTGATCGTGCCGAACGCCGACCTCATCGCTGGCAATGTTGTCAACTGGACCTTGTCAGATCGGATGCGGCGTATCGACGTCGATGTCGGCGTGGCTTATGAATCTGATCCTGGCAAGGTGCGATCGATTCTTCTGCAGGTAGCTGACGAAAGCGACAACGTGCTCAGCAGTCCGGAGCCAGCCGCACTGTTTACTGGTTTCGGCGACAGCAGCCTCGACTTCACACTTCGCGTGTGGATACACGAGGCTGGTAACTGGCCGCAGATAACCAGCGACCTCAACGAGGCGGTAAAGGCAGCATTGGACGAGGCCGGTATCGAGATTCCATTCCCGCAACGGACGTTGCATATTCGGAGCGATGAGCGATCGGATTAGCGTATTGTCTGGACGCTTACAACTGCCCGCGAATTGGCAGGATACGATAGAAACCGGCCATGAAGCGGTCCCAGAAGCTGGTCTGTGGTTCTTTCTTGAAAATCTTCTCCTGACCGTCTACCAAACCGCGCCAGCGCAATTTTCCATCCTCATTCAGGAACACTTCCCACGCCTTCGTCGGCAGGGCTTCGTCGGTCAGCGCGGCGAATTCTTCTGCCAGGCGCGGTGAGTCGATGATGACCCCGAGTTCGGTGTTAATGAACGCAGAGCGCGGGTCGAAATTGAAAGAACCGATGAACAACTGCCGTCGATCAACGACAAAAGCTTTCGTATGGAGCGTTGCCCTGGCGGACTCTTCGGCGACGTACTCGGAACCGCTCACCGTTGCATCGGCACGCACCTCAAAAATGCGGACTCCAGCCTGCAACAACGGTTTTCGCGACGGCGCGTAGCCGCCGTGCACCATTTTCTGATTATTGGCAGCCAGCGAGTTAGTTACGATGACGACACTTATGCCGCGTTCCTGCAGCGCGCTGATTTCCCGGATGCCGGTCTTTAGCGGCACGAAGTACGGTGAAATCAGCAGCAGCTCACGCTCGGCGCTTCGCAGCGACGCGATGAGTGGCGTGCGAATCGATTCGGCATCCTTGGCCTTCGCCTTGATACTCTTGTCGGGCGAATCGACCGCAACGGCATACGGCGCCCATGTGAATGCGTCAGCATCTTTTTGTATCGTAGCAAGGATCTGACTGCGCACCGCCTCGGCATACGGAGAGTTCTCCAGGCCGTCTCGCTTTGCCTTTAGCTTCTTGCGCATCTCCGGAAGCATCGAAGCGGGATCGTCGGGCATCCTGGCGAAACCGGGGACCGGCATCGCAGCCGGGTGATTCCAGTAAGTGTCGAACATATCGGATATGTCTGTCACGACGGGACCGATTCCCAGGACATCCAGATCGCCGAACATTACATCTTTGCTGGCGCCGAAATACTCGTCGGCAATGTTTCGCCCACCGATCAGCGTTATCTGATTATCGACAGTGAACGACTTGTTATGCATGCGACGATTGATGCGCGAAAAACTCGTTATACCATCTACCGCCCTGGCAGAGCGCCGTGCGAAGGGATTGAAAACTCGAATCTCGAATTTCGGATGAGAATCGATCGCCGCCATGCCTGCGTCAAGGCCCTGGGTGAACATGTCATCGACCAGCAGCCGTACGCGGACTCCCCTGTCCGCCGCTTCCAGCAGTGATGCGATGAACAGGTTGCCGACAGTATCGTCCTTGATGAGGTAATACTGGGCATCGATCGTGCGTTCTGCCTGATCGGCCATCAATAAGCGAATTGCCAATGCGTCGATGCCGTCGTTGACCACGTAGAAGCCTGATTCACCGGCAATGTGTGCACCGTGGAATCGGCGCATGGTCTGACCGAGGTGCGTATCGGCCGTTTCCGCCGGGGCGAGCGCGCGCGAGTCGGCCTTTGGGTACTCGAAATCGATGCTCGCGCAGCCGGCAATGAATACCGCCGTCAGCGTCAGTAAGCAAATTCTGCTAGCCGCATTCATAGTTGTAGCGAACTGGACCAAACTTCGGATCGATAGCGATTTCGTTGCTATCGGAGCGCCGGACTGT
>SMWE01000122.1 GCA_004357475.1 Gammaproteobacteria bacterium | reverse complement strand
TCGTGCTGGCCGGTTGCCAAACCATGGCAACCGGCAACGATGTTCCCGCACGCATCACCAATCCATCCGCTGCGAGCCGGGCCGCCCTGCAGAATGCAGTCAACGATGCTTTGCATACTGAGGTCCTGCTCGCGGCTAATGCATTGACAAGCAGCAGCATCCTGACCATTGAGCGAAATCCGCCACGAACCCTGCAGGGCCAGCTCGCAACCGGGCGAAATATGGATCCGCCGATCAGATTCGACCTGGTGCTGAATGATTCGAAATGCATATTGATCGATATGCGAGACGATTCGCGGCACCTGCTCGAAAACACGACCTGCATCGCGGAATAAGAGAATCCATATTACGCGTCGGTTCGATAGGCGAAAATTGGAACCGGTTCATGCGATTCAAAAACTGATTCTTGCTACTTTGCCTGCATTAGAACTGCTGGTATTCGCTCCCGCATCATGTTCCTGCCTGTCAAAGCCGACTTCAAGTTACCACGGTTTCCGTGGCTGACCGCTGTCGTTTGTGCGCTGTGCTTTGGCATCTTCCTGAAACAGATTGGCGATTGGAATCAGTTCGAGAATGCGCTCTATGGGTTCTGTGGCGAGTCGAGGAGCAACATCACGCAGATGATATTTAACGAGATCTCCGATAACTCGCCCGCAGCCTGCATCGCGGTCATGTATGGCATCGCCGCTTCAGATGACGAGCAGGCGACGATCGAGAAAATGGTCAGCGAAATGCGCCCGTTGAAGAGCTTCAGCGTTGAAGATTCGAAATTCTACGTGTCCGGGATGCTGAATGAAGAACTCAGGAACTACCACCTCAGTGTCCCGGAGCACCCTGACGACGGATTGGCCTACTACACCGAAACGTGGAACCCCTTAACCATGATTGCGTCGACATTTGCACATGGCAGCTGGTCGCACATTATCTTTAACCTGTTTTTCTTCATCGCATTCGCGGCAACGATCGAGGTCTTGATTGGTCCCATTGCTTATATCGGCCTGATCCTTGTTGTGTCCCTTTTCACCGGTGTATTTTCCTCGGTTTCAGCCATTGCCTCGGGCGCCCATTTCTCCACCCTGGGGCTTTCCGGTGTCGTGATGGGCATGATGGGACTTTTCGCGTACCTGCTGCCGAAAGCGAAGATTCGCTGCTACTACTGGTTCATCATATTCTTCGGATCAGTCGCAATTCCCGCCTGGGCCCTGGCACTCTGGTACATCGGCGGCGACATCTACGCGCTGTTCGCGAGTGAAGACCACGGAGTGGTCAATGTAATGGCGCACGTAACCGGCGGCATTGCCGGATATCTCTTCGGCATCGTCTTTTTGCAAAAAGTTCGCTGGGAAACCCGCCTGATGCAGCAGGAGTCCGACAGGAAGGCACTCCGCGCTAAAATTGCCTAAGTCACTCCCATCGATTCTACGGTCGGACGGTGCAGCGCATCAGATCAAAATATCCACCAGCCGTCGTCGAGGTCATCCTCGCAACGCTTGAGCTGCGCACCCCATTCACGTGCCCTGTAATCGACGATGCGAGCCGTCTCTTTGAGCCAGGCTTTTTTCTTGTAAGTGCCGCGGCGCCAGCCAGTCTGGCCCTCGTGGTAAGCGAGATACTGGTTGTACGGATCCCATTTCGAGATACCCACGGATTTGTTTGACTGGTGCGTGTACCAACCCACGAAGTCGATGGCGTCGCCGAAATCATCGCGATCCGCGAATCGGCGACCGGTATCGTCCTTGTATGACTTCCAGGTACTGTCCAGCGCCTGTGCGTACCCATAGGCATCCGACGGGCGCTTCCAGGGAATGAAGCCCAACAGTTTGGTCCTTGCCGGTTTCGCGTCAAATGCAAACGACGACTCCTGGCGAATGATCGACATCTGTACGTGTTTCGGCGTGCCCCATCGCTCCTCCGACTTTTTCGCAGCTTTGTACCAGCCGCGTTTCTCTTCGAAGATCGCACAGATGTTTTCTACATCTTGCGGCGGTGCCGTCGCGCAGCCGACCACCGCGGCAATCCACAGCCCGCCAAGCAATTTGCAGGCGCGCCAAATACCGCTTGAAATGAACTTACGAGAGTTTCTCGATAATCCCTGCATGTGTCTGAATACAATTGTGAAACTACTGGCCCAAGAACGCCATTATAGCGCCATATTGCATATTGTCCGGGGTCGGATCAGAAAAAGCCGTGTATCTCGATGAAGAACTCGTCGCGATTCTGAAAATCCACTTGCGGAATACCATCGTAGAGGCGTGCGCCGGACCTGACTTGCAGAAACTGCATTGGGATGTACTCCCACAGCAAGCTCCAACGGACCTGGTGATTTTCGCTGATGCTGGTGTCTGGATCGAGGTATTCGTAGCTGACTTTCAGATTGTGACCCTTGCTAAAAAGCCAGTTGCCTTCAATCAGTCCGGCAATCGCATCCTGCGATGATGCGCCAGGCACCTCGTCCGAGATGAAATCGAGTTCCCCCAGCCACACCACCGGACCGGTCTTGAGGCCGAAGAAGGCGTTCTGCATTTGCCGGTCTCCGGCTGCGGCATCCAGCGAATTGAAACTGACGCCTGCGCGCCATCGTTGTTGCACGTATTGCGCGACGAAGCTGACCTGATCGGCAGAATCAAGCACCGGACCAACACCAGTGCCATTGGTAACCGAGACTTGCGTTGACCAGGGGCCGGATTCATAACCAAGCTGAATACCCCTGTCCGGGCTGTTGAAATTGACACCGCTAGCCTGGCGCACAAACGCACTGTCGTCCTCAAGCCGCAGACCATACGGCAGGAAAAACTGGCCGGCGGCGATGTGGAACTTGCTGTCCGACGTCTTCAGTTTCAGGTACAGCTCGCGATTCTCCATGGAATCCGGTGCGATCTGCTGATCGACATAAATCGACAATCGATTCGGAACGAGGGTTGCCTCGACATAAACGGTGGCACGAGTGATATCGAACTCTGATTCTGAACTGGCATTCGGCGCATCTACTGCTTCGTAACTGGCACGTATGTTGGCACCAACCGACAGCCATGCAAAAACCTCGCCGGTCCAAAGCTTCGCAGACGGGTTGCCTACCCGCCGTGCGGGCAACTCAGCTTGCGCAAACACATTGCCATAAACATTTCGTTTGCCGCCACCTGATGGATGGCTATGACAACTGGAACACTGCATGCCTTTCATCACCGCAAGATAAGGTTCTGCCGTCGCGATCGAGCCCATGGTAAGTAAGGCGAGCAACAATATTGCCTTCAATCTCATCATCTCCTTGCCTCATCCACTCAGCGCATCGCGCCATCGGTAATCCACTGGCGAATATCCGCGATGGTTGCCGGATCCAGTGGATTTGGACTACCCGCCGGCATGCGCCCGCCGACAGCAGCCGTGCCTTCAAGTTTGTGAATCAGGTAGCTGTTGTCGGGATCGCCTGGCAAGACACGAATCGCCCCCGGCATTTGCAGGCTCGCGACGTTGACGAGGTTGTCGAAGCTTGCCTGGGCAGAAGTCAGGTCCATGATCGTCGGTAGCGTTGCTCCGCCGCCGGTATGGCAGCCCGCGGACGAGCAAGTCGGGCCAAAAACAGCCGCCTGAATGTCATCCAGAGTTGGGCCCGTAATCACCGGTCCCATGACCGTGAAAACGGCTTCGAAGTCTCCGCCCTCGATCCCGTCACCTGATGGAAATGTGCCGGCAAACTCACCGTCCAGCGCATTCGCTGCCAGATCGAGAATTATCGAGGGGCCGGTGCCCAGCAAGCGAACCCGGTAGGTGTCCTCGGCCAGCAGGATACCGGTCAAATCGAATACTGCAGTTCGCGGATTTGCCAGCAGCACGGTGATCGACGCAGCTGCGACAGTAATTTCATTGCCATCACCAAATGTCGTGTCACCGCCGCTGGCCTCAAGAATGAATGTGGTGCCATTGACAGTTGAGGCATCCGGCTCGCGACTAAATGCCGCAATGATTTGCGTCGGGAACTGGTTAAGCATACTGCCAGGAACTGGTGATAACGAGGTCACGCGAATCGGGTCACTTGCGGGTAGCCGGTCGTCAATGGCGCCATCGCTGATCCATTGCCGAATGACATCAATCGTCGCCTGCGCTAGCGCTGGAGCATTCAACGGCATCTGCGCCCCGGAAGATGCAGTCCCTTCCAGCTTTTGGACCAGGTAGCTGTTGTCAGGGTCACCAGGGTCGACCCGCAAAACGGATGACTCCTCGGTACTGGCGACACCGACGAGCAACGCAAAACTGCTGGCGGCGTCGAGACGCAGCCCCTGCGGTGCGCCTGCCCCAAAGTGACAACCCGTCGTCGCACAATTGGGGGTAAACACGTTTACCTGAATTTGCGAGAAATTTGGCCCGAGAGGACCGGCCGGCGGAAGTCCCGTGCCATCACCACCGTCACAAGCAGGGAGGAATCCCGTCAGAAATGCAATCGCCAAAACTGAACGAACAGGGGAATGCCGGGAAATATTCATGATAAATGGCGTAAACAGAATACGGTTCGCAAAACTTGAGCGGGTGAAGGGAATTGAACCCTCATTCTCAGCTTGGGAAGGACTTGTTACATACATTACGTACTTGTTTTATAAGGAGAATTTTCGGGCAAACCACAAAATTCCTGCCGGGCAAACTTTGATGGCCCGAATTAACGGACCGAGGAGGTGTTGGACCACCCCGCCGGCCCTAACCAATGCCAGCAACATAGGTGCTGACGATGGCTGATTATATCGTAGCAAGAATTAAAGGCACAATTGCTCTAACGGGTGGTCGTGCTTTTTTGTGCCTGCTGGCTTCATTCAAATCGGAGGAGAAGTCATGACAGAAATTCAATCAGATAAACGGCGCAAGCAGATTTATGCTGGAGGTGCGAAATGACGACATCACTTAAGCATGGAAATTTCAAAGAGTCCGAAATGCATATTAGTAACGAAGCCTATCGACGTTATCTATTGCATGACGAAAATGCGGTCTTTGATGAGAATGGTGAATTCAGCCAAGCAAACTTGGCCAAGGCATTACTGGCCAAAATGTACGAAGAGGACGACGGTCCAGCGAGAGTTCAGAAGATAATCGAAAAAGTTAAGCGGGATATGAAAGGACAGAATTAGACAGAATCACTCAGGGCCAGGGATGGCCATTGTCCACTTTTCTCGAAAGTGGACGTTCAGTGTGGAAAATGAGCGTATTGGTATCGATGTTATTGCTGTGTGTCGAGCTCAGAAATAGTTACATCGGATGGTGGGAAATCTTGCTGCAACTCGTACGCTACAACCTCAGTCGTACGCGTTACACGCAATAACTTTTCTCCCGCAAGTTTGCGCAATTCCTCGTCGCTCCACCCGCGCTGAATCAGTACAGCAAACAAGCGTGGGAATCCTGAAACATCTTCAAGCCCGGTCGGCATGTCCGGCATGCCCCAGAAATCGCTTCCGATCCCTACATGATCAATTCCAGCTATGTCACGGACATGCTCAATGTGGTCAGCTACATCGTTGATTGATGCACGAACCGCTCCGAATTCGGCATCGTAGGCTCTCCAGATCTCTCGGTATTCTCGAACAGTTTCGATAGCGGCGTCTGTTGCCCATAAATTTTCTTCCATTTCCCAAACTTCCTTTGAGAGGAAGGATGGAATGAATGTCACCATGACTACGCCGCTGTTTTCAGGTAGTCGCAACAATACGTCGTCTGGAACGTTTCGAGGGTGATCAACTAACGCCACGGCAGCAGCGTGCGACCAGATAACCGGGGCCCGTGTTACATCAAGTGTCTGGCGCATTGTGGCGGGAGATGTATGCGCGATGTCTACCATCATTCCGGTGCGATTCATTTCGCGCACTAATTCGCGGCCAAATGCGGTCAGCCCCCCATGGCGTTGCTCGCCTAGCGCTGCATCAGCCCAGTCCAGAGTGACGTTGTGCGTCAACGTCATGTACCGCACTCCCAGCCGGTAAAACTCGCGAATCGAACCGAGTGAATTGTTCAGGCCATAGCCACCCTCCATGCCCAGCAGTGAAGCAATCTTGCCTTTGGAGAAAATTCGCTCGATATCATCTGCAGTTAACGCCAGTTCAAATGTGTCAGGATAGGTATCAATGATTCGCCGTGCGGTGTCGATCTGTTCCAGTTGCATGCGTCTGCGATTGGCAGCAGCAGTTTCGCCAGGAATCCAAACTGACCAAAACTACGCACCAACAGCCCTTTGCGTAGTCGGGGAATATCTGTGTCAAAGTCATTCTCATGTTCGAGTCGAAATGCTGTTACATCACCGCCGGTTTCCTCGCGAATCAACCACGGCAGATCGTTGTGCCCATCGATCAGCGGTGTCGACCGCAGCAGCTCTTTCGCGTGTTCCAGTGCGGCATCGGAAATTTGAACTTGACCGACGCCAACACCGGGAATTAAAAACAATAACGCACAGGCAAGTCGAATCGTTTGAAGATATGGAACACAGCTCATCTTTCGAATCCCATCTTTTTCACATACGTCGTTTTGGAATGCATCGGCAATTCCCTTCCAATGTCCGCTTTGGGTTGCGATTTCAACCGGTCGATGCAACACCTAATCTCTCACTATAGAGAGGAGGATGTTGAAAACTCTGCAGCTGCTGGGCGATCGATGAGCGGTTTCATTGAAGGTGAGGACCGTAATCAGGCCACATTATTTCCCGACCGGCTTGATGATTACGTGGCTGAGGACAGCGCGGTTGGGGTGATTGATGTCTTTATCGAGGAGCTGGATATCCCGGGTCTGGGCTTCAAGACCGAAGCTAGTGATACGGGCCGACCTGGCTACCAGCCAAGCACGATGTTGAAGATTTATGTTTACGGTTATCTGAACCGTGTGCAATCGAGCCGTCGTCTGGAACGCGAGGCGCAGCGTAATGTTGAGATGATGTGGCTCACCGGGCGCTTAGCACCGGACTTCAAGACGATCGCAGACTTCAGGA
>SMWE01000121.1 GCA_004357475.1 Gammaproteobacteria bacterium | reverse complement strand
TCCCGAATCACTTCGAGGGCGAGCGCAGCTTCTTCATAAAAGGACATGGTTTCGGCAATGATGAAGTCCACTCCGGCATCCATCGCCCAGCCGACCTGTTCCTCAAACATAGCTCGGGCAAACTTTTTACTTTCGGCATCGTCCGGTAAAAAGACATTTGTGTTGCAAATATTGCCCGCAAACAAGGCACCTCCTTCCCGGGCGACCTCTTTGGCCAACTGCAGGGCTGTGCGATTGATTTTCTCCAGGTCGCCTTCGCGCCCCACGAGCTTAAGTTTGTCGCGATTCGCGTAATAGGTGAAGGCTTCAATCACATCCGAACCGGCGTGCATGAATTCGCGGTGCAATTCGGTAACAACATTGGGGTGATCCAGCACAACCTCCGGCACAAACGCCCCGGCCTGCAAGTACCCTCGCCGTTCGATTTCAAAGAGATACCCTTCGGCGCAGATCACAGGACCCTGATCGAGTCGTTGCAGTAAATTGAGTGATGACATTTTTTTCTCCATTCAAGCGGTGCTCTTCGTTTGATGAGTGCCCATGCGACGCAGCCATTCGGCGGTGCAGAGCAAGATGGCGGTACCCATGAAGATGCAGGACCCGAGCGCCAGCACCGTCGGCAGTGTTTGTGGGAACCGAGTCTGTGTAAACATAAAGACGGGCAACGTTACGTCATTGCCCCCCAGGAACAGGGCGTACAGGAACTCGTCGAACGAGGCGGTGAACGACAGCAGAAATGCTGCACCCACTCCGGGCAGGATGAGGGGGAAGGTGATGCGCCAAAAGGTCATCCAGCCATTCTCACCGAGATCGAGTGCAGACTCTTCGAGGCTCTTGCTAAATCCTTCGAGGCGCGCCCTCACGACCAGCGTCGAGAACGGCAAGGTGGCGACGACGTGGGCGATGCCGATGGTCCACAATGACAGCGGCACCCCTGCCGCGCTCACAACCACAAGAAGGCCGACGGCCAGGATGATGCCGGGCATCACCATGGGAAGCAGAATGAAGCCCATCGCCACGCCGCCTCCCGGTAAGCGATAGCGGGTCATTGTCTTGGCCGCCATTGTCGCCAGGGCGGTAGAAACAATAGCGACCGGAAGGGCGACCTTGAAGCTGTTGCCAAGCGCCGTCATCAGGCCGGGAGTGTGCGCGATCCCGACATACCACTTGAGAGTAAATTCTTTCAACGGCAGCGCCATTTGAATGCTGTCGTTGAAAGAGAAGATCGGCAGCATCATCGACGGTATGTAGAGAAATAGTAGATAAAGAACCACGTAGAAAAAAAGCGGGCCGAAACGGCGCTTACTCGTAACGCTCAAATCTGCAGCGGCCACGCCTGTCTCCATCTCGCGGCGCTTGACGGTGCCCCTCTGCGAGAGCCAGATGAAGGTGAGCGCGAGGGTCGTGATCGTAATCATCATGATGATCGTCAGCGCCGCACCCAACGGCATGTTGTTAACGACGAGGAACTGGGCCGCGATAAGCTGACCGATCATGCCGTTGGGCGGACCGACCATCATCGGCGTGATGTAGTCGGCGACCGTGGGGATGAATTCAATGACAGCTGCGGCGATTACCCCGGGCATCGACAGCGGCAGCGTCACCCGGAAAAACGTTCTAATTGGGCTTTCGCCGAGGTCTGCCGCAGCCTCCAGAAGCGAGCGGTCGATTTTCGAGAGCGACAGGTAGATCGGCAGGATGGCGAACGCCGCCCACGCGTGGACGAGCGTGAGGATCACCGCGAACTTACTGTACAGCAGCCATTCGAGTGGTCCCTGGATTAACCCTAAGCCCTCGAGGCCGGAATTTATCACGCCCCTGTTGCCGAGCATGATCTTCCAGGCGAGCACCCGCAGCAGGTAGCTGGTCCAGAACGGCAGGTTGATCAGGATCAGCCATGTCATTATGTTCTTCCTGACCCTGAAGGCCAGAAAATAGGCTACCGGATAGGCCAACAGGATGGTGATGAGCGTCACCGTCGCCGACATCCAGATCGACCTCAAAAGAAGCTTGCCGTAGATCCACTTGTCGAAGAACGTCTCGTAATTTGTGAGCGTGAAGGTCTTGTCGATAGTGACGTAGTCCTGCGTCCAGAAGCTGTAGATAACGAGTGAGAAAATCGGCAGCGCGAGTGCGCAGATCATCACCAGCAGCGTCGGCGACAACAGCATGTAACCTCGCAGCCACTCGTGTTTAAGGAATAAGGCCCGCGCCCTAGACGTCCAGGTCCACTCCGTCACTAGCGTGCCCTGGAATCCAACTTGTCAGGCGATTCACCACCTCCTATCGCGGCCGCAATCGAATCAGCGGCGGCTATGACGTCCGGCGCAATTTGTTCCATCACTTCTTCTGTCAAACGGCTGGCATGCCCGCTAACGCTGATCGCGGCAGCAACTTCGCCCATTCCATCCACGATCCATCTGGCGATGCCATTTACGCCTATCTCATTTTCTTCTACATCAACGGCGTAACCCTGCGCCCTAAATCGACCCAGTTGCTCCTCGAGGGCATCGATTTCGGTAATCGTGCTCGTCGTTTGCCGTGGCAGGCCGCATGAGCGGTAAATGGTCTGCCGCATCGGCTCGTCCCATCGCGCCATAAAAGCCTTGCCCAGCGCGGTACTGTGATACAGCGATCGCCAACCGGCGTTAGCGGTGGCATGCAATATTCGGGATCCCTGGAAGCTGTCAACCACCAACAGATCGAGGAGATCGGGCAAGCCAAGGTTCACGGTTTCATTCGTCGACTTGCAAAGGCCAGAGAGAATGGGCCGCGCCAGATGCGAAATATGCAGGCGTTGCTGAACTAACCGTCCAAGCTCGAGGTTGCGCAGACCGAGCCGGTAGCGCCTCGATTGATCATCTTGTTCGATAAATCGAAGCGTGACGAGTGTCGCGAGCAGATTAAACGCCGTTGTCTTGTTGAGCGCTGTCGCTCGGCTGATGTCACTCAGGCCAACGCCCTCCTCGCCGCTGGTCGCGATAACGTCAATGATGGCGCTGGCTCTGGCCAATGCCTGAATGCGCGGACGCTTAGGGAATACTGAAGTGGTCACCATGGGAAGAGATTCCTAGTGTTCAATAATGTATGCCGATTTCTACACAATCTAAAAGTGCCATAAAGATTGACAAAGTGCAATAAGATGAGTCAGTCTCTTAGTCTTACGAATATTTTGAGGCCGCGAGTTCGACGCTCTGCTTATTTATAATCTGGATAGCGGTGTATATTGTACAGCATCTTTAGAGGGACGAAACCAGCATGGCCGACATGAAAATGGAAGCAGAGCTCATCTTCGAGCCGCACGTCCCTAACGCGTTGCGCAGAGCCCTGGAATACGCTGGAGACGACGGTTTTGTGGCGTCCATGCCGCAATTGTTGCATGCCCGGGCAAATGCCGATTACGACAATATCATCTGGAATACCTGGTTCACGTCGAATACCGAGGAAAGCGTCGTCACAACACCAGGCGGAAATCACGTCGTGGTCGCCGTACATGGTGGCGGCATATTCGCGTCGCCCGAGCGCTTTGAGAAAGTGTACCGTGCGAGTGTCGACCGTTCGAATGCGGACGGTTTTACCGGGCAATATGCCGGCAAGATCAGCGATCAGGAAGCCCGCGACGTGCTGGAGGGTAAGCTACCCGACGGCACCGAAATTCCGGTTTATTCGTTCGATGAGTTCAAAAAGGGCGTCGCGGACTTGCCAATCCGCTATGGCGTTATCCTCGATCTCGAGGTGGCCAGAAAATCGACACGCGGATACGATCCTTTCGACGTCTTGAAGGATGAACCGAACATGATCGTCCGCGCAGGCGGTGTCGAAGCAAATGCCGCGTATCTCGACAAGGCGAGAGATCGGCACAACACCAAAATAATGGGGAACTGGCACCCCTATAACAGGATCGACCTGGATCAGCCCCAGACTCGCATACCGTTCCTGGCCGGCAATAACGGCGGTATGTGTACCGAGGACGACGACGACGATCTTTATGGTTATGACGCAGAATACGGCATTGGTGGCGACGCCTGTATCCACAACATGGGCCGCTATATTGCGGTCACGCCGCGGGATGCGTCGACAAGTTTGCGAAATTTAGATTTCGACCTCTGAGAGACACATGAGTCACAACAACAAGTGCTTGCGCCGCCAGATGGACCGCTCATTCGCGTCGATTGGCGTCGTCGTGGCAGCAGGCCTGCTCATGTCATGCCAGGCGGCAGATGACAACAACAGCGTCGACTTGACGATACTGGAGTGGAGCGGATACCAGCAGGCCAAATATCACCCGGAATTTAACGCCAAGTACGGCGGGCAACCCAACGTAGCGCTGTTTGCCGAGGAAAAGGACGCCATGCAGAGGATGCGGAACGGGTACCGGGTGGACCTGATACACCTCTGCGCCAACTCACTCGATGAAGCTCGCGAGGCAGGGCTGATCAAGCCGCTGGATATCAGTCGCATTCCGCGCTGGAGCGACATCAGTCCCAGCTTGCTGCAGGTGGAGGACGTTCAGGTAGACGGTAAATATTGGTTAGCTCCCTGGGAATGGGGGTTTTCGACGGTCGCCTACAATCCTGAGGTCGTCGAGATTGAGAACGCGACTTACGATATCTTCATCGACCCGCGTTTCAAGGGTAAAACAGCGCTCACGTCGTCGCTCAGCGTCAATCATATTATTGCCGGCGTCATCGGCCGCTGGGCGGATCCGCTGGATCCTACAGAAGAGGAAATGAAATCAGCGCCTGAAATCTTTACGAAGATGCTCGAAAACGCGCGCTTCATCTGGTCCGACGGTACGCAGCTCGAACAAGCCTGGGTCGCCGGCGATGTCAGCATCTCCTACGTCTTCGGCAGCGCCTCACTCAGGATGAAAAAGACCGGCATACCCATTCAAGTGGTTGAGCCAATTATGACGTGGATGTGTGGACTGTCCCTAAGCGCGAACGGCGCAGGTTCGGAGCAGCAAGCCTACGACTACATCAATGCCATGCTCGACCCGGCCAGCGGGGTAGCACTGTTCGACCAATACACCTACGGGCACGCCAATTCCAAAACCGTGGATTTGCTCGATCCGGAAAAGATCGAAGGCTTGGGCATCGATGACCCGGCCAATTTTTTCGAGCGTGGCCTTTATACGGGAGCGACTCCACCGGCGAAGGAGCGCAAGTTGTACCAGCTTTGGTTCGAAGCCCAGGCTGGCCTCGACTAGAGGAAAGCAGGATGGCCGCACCCGTAACAGAATTCTACGACGGCTTGAGCCCCGAGTACCGTGACAACATGGGCTGGGACTGGGACGCCGTAATGCGCCAGGAAGGTGCAACACTCGACCGATTCCTCAAGAAGCAGCTGGGGCGTCCAGGCCCCTATGCATTGCTTGACTGCTCTTGCGGAATCGGCACCCAGGCAATCGGCCTGGCGTTGCAGGGCCACCAGGTACACGCCACGGACCTGAGCACAGTGTCGGTCGACTGCGCCCAACAAGAGTCCACCAAGCTCGGCGTAAGCATGAAGTTCGGTGTTGCCGACTTTCGTGAGCTGGGTGAGACCGTCTCCGATACATTCGACGTTGTGCTTTCGTGCGACAACTCGATCGCACACTGTCTGCGAGACGAAGACCTCGACGCCGCGCTGGCCAGTATGCTGGAAAGGCTCAATCCCGGTGGCTTACTGCTCATAAGCTTGCGGGACTATGACACGCTAGTGGTGGACAAACTGCGCTTCAACAACGAGCACGTCCACGACAGGCCGGACGGACGCCGCATTGTCTTTCAACTATGGGACTGGGCAGACAGCGGCCGCAGCTACCGCAACCACCAATTCCTGCTCAAGGAATCTGACGGCAGCTATGAAGTAAAACATTTCGAGACGGAGCTGCGGGCGTTGCTGCGCGAGCAAATAATGACCGCTGTCCAAAGCGCGGGGTACGAGGACGCGACCTGGCACGTTCCCGAGGACAGCGGCTACTACCAGCCGATCGTGACTGCCCGCAAGCAATGAGTGACAGCATTTAAGTGAATGACAGGAGAACGGAAAACATCAGCATGAAAGACACGAAAATGGAAGCAGCGGTCATCTTCGAAACGCACCTCCCGGACGCGTTGCGACGTGCCCTGGAATACGCAGGAGATGATGGGTTCGTGGCATCGATGCCGCAACTACTGCACGCCCGAGTAAACGCCGACTTCAACAACGAAATTTGGGACACCTGGTTCTTCACCACGACTTCCGAGGAAAGCGCGGTCACAACCCCACAAGGGAATCACGTCGCCGTGGTGGTTCATGGCGGTGGCATTTTCTCAACTCCGGAAAGATTCAGGAAGTTATACCTGGCGAGTGTCGACCGTTCGAGTAAGGATGGATTCACCGGCTTGTTCGGCGCCAAGATTCTCGAGAAGGAAGCCCATGATCTGCTCGTCGGAAAGCTACCCGACGGCACCGAATTTCCGGTTTTCCCATTCGACGAATTCAAGCGGGGCGTCGCGGACTTGCCGCGGCGCTACGCCGTCGTCATGGACTTCGAATTGGCGCGGACATCCAAATGCGGGTACGCGTCGTTTGCAGACCTCAAGGATGACCCATTGATGATCGTCCGCGCCGGCGGGGTCGAGGCAGCCGCGAGATATCTCGACAAGGCGAAAGAATTCTACGGTACGACAGAGATGGGCAGCTGGCACCGGTTTGACGACTTAAATCCGGATCAGCCGCAGACCTGGGTGCAATTCCTGTTCGACTGCCTCGGCGGCGCCAGCGACAAAGACAGCCTTGACCCGGCAAGCCGGCAACAGGGAGACGCCGATGCCTGGTTCACCCATTACCGGGTCTCGAGAGACTCCGGATTCGGTTTGCGCGGAGACATGGCCCTGATCAATACGGCCCGTTATATCGCGGTCGCGCCGCGAAATTCGGCAACCGGCGTGCGCGATCTGCCGTTCGTGGCTTGAACAAGCGTCCTTGGGAATCAGGACGAGATGGAAATGGAAGCGGCAATCTTTTTCGACTCATACCTCCCCGCAGCGTTGCGACGCGCGATGGATTATGCGGGCGACGACGGGTTTGTAGCATCGATGCCGCAGCTGCTGCACGCCCGAGCCAACGCACCCTACGACAACATAATCTGGAACACCTGGTTCAACCCGAACTCTGAGGAAAGCATGGCCACGACGCCACAGGGTAATCATGTTGTCGTGACGGTTCATGGTGGCGGTATTTTCGGTTCACCGGAAAGATTCGAGAAACTATTCCGTGCGAATACGAGCCGCTTCAGCGAAGTCGGCTTTACCGGGTTATTTGCCGGCAAAATTACCGCAACCGAAGCCCACGATTTATTGAACGGCAGATTACCAGACGGCACCGAAATTCCGGTGTATTCGTTCGACGAATTCAATCGGGGCGTCGCGGACTTGCCGCGCCATTACGCCGTCGTCATGGATTTCGAGAGGGCAAAGAATTGCAGAAGCGGTTACGAGGATTTCGATGACTTGAAGTCTGACCCGCTGATGATCGTCCGCGCCGGTGGCGTCGAAGCGGCGGCGAAGTATCTCGACAAAGCCAGGAACCGTCACAACACGGCGACAATGGGGAGTTGGCACCCGTTCAATAGCATCAAGGATCTGGACCAGCCCCAGACTCGCGTACCGAACCTGGCCGGCAACAAAGGTGGAGTCGGTACCGAGGAAGAGGACGGCCATCTCTACGGCTATGACGCGGAATACGGCATGGGTGGCGACTCGAGTATTCATAACACCAGTATGATCAACGTTGCACGCTACGTTGCAGTCGCGCCGCGCGACGCGTCGACGAGTGTGCGCTACCTGCCCTTCACGGCTTGAACCAACTCCGGGCGAAAGCCGGTGGAGTGAACGATCATGGAAACCGTTTCATTTGGGCGGACCGGCCTGAAGGTAAGCAAACTGTGCTTCGGCACGATGACTCTCGGCTCCAGTAAATGGAAACCCTGGGCGCTGGATGCGGCGGACTCGCGGCCGATTCTCAAACGGGCTCTCGATCTCGGTATTACTTTTTTCGACATGGCGGATTGGTACTCGGCCGGCATTGGCGAACATGTCGTGGCCTCGGCGCTGACCTCCATGGTTCCCCGTGATCGCCTGGTACTGACGACCAAGGCCTATTACGAAATGAGCGACGATCCCAATGACTGCGGCCTTTCACGAAAACACTTGCTGTCCTCGATTGACGCCAGCCTGAGCCGCATGGGCACCGACTATGTGGACATTTTCATGGTGCATGCGTTTGACCCTGATACGCCGATCGAAGAGACGATGGAGGCGCTCCACGACATCGTAAAGTCCGGCAAGGCTCGCTACCTGGGTGCCTCGACGATGTTTGCGTGGCAGTTCGCGCAAATGAATCATGTGGCCAGCGAAAATGGCTGGACGCCTTTCGTGAACATGCAGTGCCAATACAGCCTGCTCTACCGCGAAAACGAGCGGGAGCTGATCCCCTATTGTCGCGACCAGGGAATCGCCGTCACCTGTTTCAGCCCGCTCGCCCGGGGCTGGTTGGCGGGCAGCGCGGATACGCGATCGCAAACCGATTGGATGTATGCCAACAACTATGGCGACGCGCTGGACCTTGAAATCTGTGCACATGTTAAAGCCATCGCTGCAGATCGTGGCGCGACGATGGCCGAGGTAGCCCTGGCCTGGGTGCTCTCCAGAGAAGCGATCTGCTGCCCCATTATCGGCGCGGGTGCCGTGAATCAAGTGGAAAGCAATGTTAAGGCAATGAACCTTGAACTCACTCAAGACGAGATCGAGTCGCTCGACCAGCTATACAGGCCACGCGATGTCATCAACGACCACGTTCCTAACCCGATGCCACGCCATTTGGGCGGGGTTCTACTCGAATCAGGGTCCTAGCCAATCCGTTTGCAGCGAGCTTACACATGGCACTTCAAAATTTCGGCCCAAAAGCCTCTGCAGCTGAAGTTGCTGCTGCAACGTTGCAGGATGGGGCTGCCGTCGTTTCGGATCTGGTGTCCACGGGCCTTGCGGAGACCATCGCAGGTGAACTGCGTGACAACTTCGATAAACATGGCTACAGGAGTAAACGTGAATTCGCAGGCTTTAAGACGAATCGTTGTCATCACGTACTTGAGGAAGCGCCCAGTAGCATCGCGCTTATCGAGCACGATATGGTCATGGATGTCGCCGACGTCGTTCCCGGCAGTCATCGCCACATCACGATGGGAGAGCAAGTGGACTTGTCCCGTTGTGAGCAGGCCGTGATGTCCAAAGGCTCTGTGCTGTTCTACCTGGGCTCAACCATGCATGGCGCTGGCGCGAATAGTAGCGATGAGGCGCGCATGGGAGTTATCACTGTCTATTCCCTGGGGTGGCTGCGGCAGGAGGCAAACCAATATCTGAATATTCCTTTTGAACTCGCACGGACCTACGACAAGCGAATGCGCTGTCTGCTCGGCTATACGACCCATGACATAAAGGGGGATCGTCTGGGCAAGTACTATGGCAGCGATACGTCTTTTATAGACAAGGATAGCTACGCCAGAAATTACCGACCATGCCGGCCAGAACCAAAAGGGGAGGAATAGATTTTGGAAACCATTTCATTTGGTCGGACCGGCCTGAAAGTCAGCAAGCTTTGTTTTGGCACGATGACCATAGGCGCAAGCTCCTGGAAACCCTGGGTGCTCGACGCTGCGGATGCGCGACCGGTTCTTAAACGATGTCTCGATCTCGGCATCACGTTCTTCGACACGGCAAACTGGTACTCAACGGGTGAAAGCGAACGTGTCGTCGCGTCCACGCTGACATCCATGGTGCCCCGTGATCACATGGTGCTGGCCACCAAGGCCTATTACCCCATGAGCGACGATCCAAACGATCGGGGCCTGTCCCGAAAGCACCTGCTGTCTTCGGTGGACGCAAGCCTGCGCCGAATGGGCACCGACTATATTGATCTTTTTGTGATCCACGCTTTTGACCCGGATACACCGATCGAAGAAACGATGGAGGCACTGCACGACATCGTCAGATCCG
>SMWE01000120.1 GCA_004357475.1 Gammaproteobacteria bacterium | reverse complement strand
TCTGGATTCCTTGCAGCCCCTGTTCCAGCAGTGACCGGGGGCAGCCAAGGTTCATGCGGAAGAAGGCCTCGCCCTGAAGACCGAATTCCGTGCC
Source organism: Gammaproteobacteria bacterium (assembly GCA_004357475.1). Lineage (GTDB taxonomy): Bacteria > Pseudomonadota > Gammaproteobacteria > Steroidobacterales > Woeseiaceae > SZUA-117. The sequence continues at coordinate 20,401 of SMWE01000120.1, read as the reverse complement.
ACCATACAAGCCCACTCCGCCGATGTTCACGAGTCGATCCATGATTTCGTCCTGACTGAGCCCGGTCTGGCGAAAATCCAGCCAGCCGAGGTAGGTAGCCTCCGCTTTTATCTTTCTGACCATCGGCACGTATTCCTCGAGAAAATCGGCAACGAACTGATGGTTGGCCGCAATATAGTCGATCAAGGCATCCAGCCAGTCCGCGCATTGCCGGTACCCGGCAATCATGCCCTCGGCGCCAAAAGTGCTGTCATGGTTGAGCTGCATCATGTCGAGATAATCCTGGTATCTCGACCGCAGCTCGGGATCAGGAATTATAAGTGTTGCTTGCGGAATGCCGGCCGTGTTGAATGTTTTATTCGGTGAGATCACGGTCACCGACCGCTCCCCGCCGATGCTACCGTAGGGAATATGGCGATGCCCCGGCAGCACGAGGTCGCAGTGCACTTCATCGGATACGACCAGCAGATTCTTTTCTTCAGCCAGGTCAGCAACTGACTCGAGTTCATCGCGACTGAACACGCGCCCGGTCGGATTGTGCGGGTTACAGAAAACGACCATGTTCGTATCTTTCTCGAGCTTCGCGGCCAGGTCATCCGTGTCCAGTGTGAAGCGGCCATTGTCCTCGCGCAGCGGACTGCGGATCAGGCGACGACCGTTTTTCTCAATCAGGCCGAGCAGTGGTCCATAAGTCGGCACAGGGGCCGCAATTGACTGACCCGGCCGGGTCACCATGGAGATGACTCCGTAGATGCCGACGATTGAACTTGGCGGGCAAAACATCAACCACGTACGTGGCACCTCCCACTGGTGCCGCTCGCGCAGCCAGTCCTGAATCGACTGGAAATACTCCTCAGACCGTATGCCGTATCCGATCAGCGGATGGCCGCAGCGATCCCGGATTGCATCCAGCACCGGCTCCGGTGTCGCAAAGTCCATATCGGCGACCCAGAATGGCAGCAAGTCACGCTTGCCGAACAAACGCTCGCTTGCGTCCCATTTATAAGAGTCGGTTCCACGCCGTTCGATCTGGCGGTCGAAATTGAAATTCATGTTTTTTTGTTCCTGCATTGAGTGCGGCGCAACGATGCAAGTTTTTGCGCGCGAATACAACGGCGGCGACCCATGGCCTGGGATCGCAGACTGAAACGGCGTGATAAAATGTCAGCGCACACTGCTTGCATTACGGAACCAGGCCCGGGAGACTACGATGCAAATCAGAAAAGCGGTAACCCTGCAGCCGCTCGAGATCCACCGGCGCACCAGTGCAATGAATCCCGGTGATATCGTGGAGATCGAGGTCGAAGGCGTTGGCATCCTGAGAAACCACGTAGTTGCTGGAAAATGGTTGCCGGAAATTAGTAACTCGAACAATTCGGGCAATTTCTTTAACCAGGGGAAAGACTGATGTCTCGAAACAAAACATTGATAACAACACTGTTGCTCGCAGCGCTGGTAACCGCGTTTACCGGCGAGACACAGGCGCAGAATAGCGCGGCAAACCCGTATGCCACGGTCGATGATTGGGCCATGCTGCCTGCCGGTCGTGTTTGGGGCGCAACCAGCGCTGTCTATCCGGCGAAAAACGGCAAGAACATCTGGATCGCCGAGCGCTGCGGTGCAAACCTCTGTGCCGGCAGCGACCTGGATCCGGTCATGCTTTTCGATTCGGAAGGCCACCTTCTCAAAAGTTTTGGCAGCGGCAAAATTACCTGGCCGCACGGTATTTACGTTGACGCCGACGATAATGTCTGGATCGCAGACGCCGTGGGTTATGCGCCGGTGCCCGATGGGGTTGGACATACCGTGATGAAGTTCAGTCCGGACGGCGAGTTGTTGATGACGCTTGGCAAGGAGGGCATTGCCGGCGCCGGCAATGATGAGTTCAATAAGCCATCAGACATGCTGGTCGCACCGAACGGCGACATCTTCGTTGCGGACGGGCACGATGCCGGCGGCAACAACCGCATCGTCAAGTTCGATAAGGACGGCAATTACCTGATGCAATGGGGCCAGACCGGCGGCGACCACGGACAGTTCAGGGATCCACATGCGCTCGCAATGGATTCGCAAGGACGTTTGTTCGTCGGCGACCGGGGCAACAGCCGCCTGCAGATATTTACCCAGGACGGTGAACACATCGCAACCTGGACGCAGTTCGGACGGCCGAGCGGCCTGTTCATCGATGCGAACGACATCCTGTACTCAGCCGATTCTGAATCCAACGCACGCCGCAATGCGGGCTGGAAGCGAGGTATTCGTATCGGAAGTGCAAAGGATGGGTTTGTGACTGCATTTATTCCTGATCCGGAACCAGACCAGGACAACTCGGCCACCAGTGCTGCCGAGGGCATTGCCGTCGATGCGGCCGGCAATATCTACGGCGCAGAAGTAGGCCCACGGGCGATCAGGAAATACGTCAGGAAATAGGCCGCGAGCACAGACAGAATCTTGTATTGGCACTATTTGGCTCAATATATGGCGTTTATTGCCAGTGCGGATTTGTGGAACGATCAGGCTGGTATTCCGGTCAATAATGATAGAATCCGCGACACGAAAAACACTCAGGAGAGTGCAGAATGAACTATAACGTCAATTATCTGGCGCCGGTATCAGAGCTTTCGGCAGACGCTCGCTCGACCTTTATCTGGAAATGCTATGCGCACGTAGTCGGCGCGATCCTCGCATTCGCCGCAATTGAAGTCTATTTGTTCGAGTCCGGCATCTCCGCTGCCATTGCCGAACCCATGCTCAACAACTGGTGGATGGTTCTTGGTGCATTCATTCTCAGCGGTTGGGGCGCATCGCATGTCGCCCACCGCGTGCAATCGTTACAGGCCCAATACGCTGCATTTGCAGTCTTCATCGTTATCGAGGCATTGATATTTGCACCGATGCTGTTCATCGCTTACCTGATGGAGCCCGGCATCATCGACAGCGCCGCCGGCGTAACGATCCTCGGCTGCGTTGGCCTGATCGCTACAGTCATGGTGACAGGCAGGGACTTTTCATTCCTTCGTGGCCTGATGGTCTGGGGCTTCTTCCTCGCGATGGCCGGAATTGTCGGCAGCATGTTGTTCGGATTCGAACTCGGCACATGGTTTTCAGTCGCAATGATCGGATTTGCCGGTGCTGCAGTGTTGTATGACACGTCCAACATCATTCATCATTATCCGCAGGATAAGTACGTGGCAGCGTCGATGCAGCTTTTTTCCTCGATCGCGCTGATGTTCTGGTACATCCTGCGATTGTTCATGAACAGACACTAAGCCAGAAACGTCGTAATTGAGACTGCGGGGACCGGCCGGCCCGTCCCCGCATTTTTTATGTGCCGCATACTCTGTATAATTCGGCGAACCTTCGCTGGGAACCAAAGATGACACAGGCCCTGTTGACTGACCGCCGTCACGTCCTGCAGCTTCCTTTTCTCTGGGTTATTTTCATACTTTCGTTGTTTCCTGCGGCACTTTCTGTGGCCCAGGAAGAGGCAGCATTCGATCCGATTGCTGCCGGCGCCCAACTCGATGAAATCAGTGAACAGCTTGGCGCCGAGGATGTTGCCACAGAGTTCCTGACCCGCTCGCGAGCGACGGTTGTCGCGCTCGATGTGGCCGCCGCTGCCTGCCGCGAGGCATCCACAGCGGAAAGGGGACGGCTGGACGCCAGATTCGAGCCGTTGGCAGATATCAGTGAAGACGTCGCGCCAGCCATATTCGACCAGCGGGTCGAAATCCGGCGGCTGCTTGATGTAGCCATTGACCGTCAAACCCGATGCAACGGCGTCAAGGACTACACGGAAGTACTGCTGGCACGAATAATTGCGACGCAGAACCAGCTATCCCAACAGTTTCTCACCAGTCGCGGCAGGTCCGTCATCGTCCTGCTTCGCGAGATGCCGGCAGAAGTCAGGGCCTGGCCTGCCCGGCTCCGCAGTACCGTTGACCTCGACCTGGTCGGGAATGTTACACCAGCATCTTTATTATGGATGCTGCTGGCCGCAGGCCTTATCGGGGCTGGTTGCGGAATCTGGCTGAGATACCGTTTCAGTAGCTGGTATGCCGCTGCCGGTGGCGATGAGATGCCGGTACAAATGAAATACCTGTTTCCGAAGCCGCTGGCCGAATACTCGCCCTTGTTATTATTTGGTTTCGCACTGGCTGGCGTGCTGTTCCTTTCGATCGAGCGCGATCCGCTTGAGCTTGCCGTGGTCAGAATTGCGGTCAGTTTCTTCCTGTTCGGCATCGGCTGCGTGGTCATTGACTGGGCAACCGGTCCGCTGTCGCCCTCGGCGCGCGTCAAGGGTCTGATTCCCGACCACGTGCAACCGCTGCGTCTGCGCCTGCGGTTTTTCATCCTGACGCTGGTCGCCAGTTTCGTCTTTCTCGGCACCGAATGGCTGGCGATTCGCAGAGTAGACCCGGACGTCAGCGGCAGATCGGTATTAATTTTCCTGGTCGCGTTTTCGCTGATTTACGTTCTCAGCTATCTCGGCCGGATACCAGGAATCAAAGGTCGAATTCGGCTTGTTCGTTATGCCGGCGCACTCGCACTGATCGTCGGCATTCTCGCATTGATGGTCGGCTATCAAAACTTCGCTGGCTATCTCATTCATGGCGTAACGCGCACGCTACTAGCGCTGGCGATTCTGTGGATTCTTTTGTGGTTTGGACTAGTCGCGTTTGACTATCTCGCAACGGAGAAATCGGCGGGCGCGGCGAAACTGCGTGCAAGCCTCGGTGTGTCCGAGCGTGCCTCGCGAACCGGCATTGGTTTCATGCAGCTCGTCGCAGATCTTGTCATCTGGATAGGATTTGTCGTCTATCTGATCTACGTCTGGGATGAATCCGGCACCACGCTCGACCGGCTGGTCGAACTAGTGGTGCTCGGCGGCGCTGTTGGCAACATCCAGCTTGTGCCACTGAATATTATTGGCGGAATTCTCGTGTTTGCCGGGCTGCTGGTCGTCATCGGCTGGATGAAGCGCTGGATCGATCGGCGCTGGCTGCAACATATCGTGATGGAGCGCGGTGCCCGCGAGGCGCTGATAACTCTGTTTGGCTATGTCGGATTCATTTTGGCAGTGTTGTTTGGATTAACGCAGGCCGGCGTCGATCTCGGTGGGCTCGCAATCGTCAGCGGCGCGCTCGCACTCGGCATTGGTTTCGGCATGCAGGAGATCGCGAATAATTTCGTATCGGGCCTTATCCTGTTGTTCGAAAGACCGATCAGGACCGGCGACTTCATCACCGTAGGGGACGTTGAGGGGTTTGTTCGCAGTATTCGCATCAGGGCTACGGAAATCGAAACGCTTGATAACCAGAACGTCCTGGTTCCAAATTCGGAATTAATATCCGGGCGCGTCACCAACTGGGTCCTGCGCGATACTTATGGTCGCCTGCGCATTAATGTAGGCGTCGCCTACGGGTCAGATATCGAAAAAGCCCGCGAAATTCTGGAAGCGGTTGCACACGAGCATCCGGAGGTCATCACCGACGGCCGGGCGCCGGCGCCGCGCGCATTGTTTATGGGCTTTGGCGACAGCTCGCTCGATTTCGAGCTGCGGGTACGCATATTGCGCATTGATCGGCGGTTTTCCGTGCGCAGCGATATCAATTTTTCAATCGACCAGGCATTCAGAGAAGCGAAGATCAGGATTCCGTTCCCACAGCGCGATCTTCACCTGATCTCTTATCCGGAGCAGGAACCAGAACCGGAAGTTCCGCCCAAAGAAAAGGAAGATGAGGGCACCCGGACAGGTATGTTCCAGCTGTACGACAGCATCACTCGCAGTCATCGCGAAGAAGTCGAATTGCCAGTCAGCATTGACGAAGTCTGGTCTGCGATTACAGAGATTGATTCAATCAAACAATGGCTCGCAAAGGACGGTGAGTTTGCTGCGCACATAGGCGGTCGATTCTCCCTGTCATTGCGCGATGGCACTGATTCGTCGGGCCGTATTGATATTTTCCTGCCGCCGAGAAGAATGCGATTGGTGGTCGCAATGCGCGAGGGCGACGAATTGCTCGCCAGCGGGCCGACGACAATCGAATTTTCACTCTCTGAACATGACAAGAAGACGCGTCTTAGCGTTTCCGTTTCCGGGATTCCCGCAAGCGAAGAATGGGAAGAGGATTATCGGCGTTCGGTTGATCGATGGCAGAACGGCCTGGTCGAGCTGCATGAATTACTTGCTCGGCGCTAAACTGTCCCTAAACTTGCAGGACCCTGGTGCCAGCCATATACGTCAGTAGCACCTCAGGAACCGTAATACTGCCGTCAGCCTGCTGATAGTTTTCCATGACTGCGACTAGCGCCCGGCCGGCCGCAAGGCCCGAACCGTTTAACGTATGTATTGGCTCAGGCTTTCCTGATTCCGGATTGCGCCACCGCGCCTGCATGCGGCGCGCCTGGAAATCGCGGTAGTTGCTGCAGGAAGAAATCTCGCGATATGCGTTTTGCCCGGGCAGCCATACTTCGAGGTCATACGTTTTGTGAGACCCGAAGCCAATATCTCCGGAACAAAGAATTACTTTTCGATATGGCAAGCCGAGACGCTTGAGGATTACCTCGGCGTGGCCCGTCAATTCCTCGAGCGCCGCATCTGATTTATCGGGTGTTACGAACTGAACCAGTTCCACCTTTTCAAACTGGTGCTGACGAATCATGCCGCGCGTGTCCTTGCCGTATGAGCCCGCTTCCGACCTGAAGCACGGCGTGTGTGCCACATATTTCCTGGGCATCTCGGCAGCTTCAAGAATGCTTTCCCGGGCGAGATTGGTAACAGGCACTTCGGCCGTCGGAATCAAAAAGTACGTCGGGTCACCGGATGTTTTGAATAACTCATTCCCGAACTTTGGCAGCTGTCCCGTGCCGATCAATGCATCGGCTTGCACCAGGTACGGCACATACGTCTCTTCATAGCCATGCTCGCCGGAATGAACGTCGAGCATGAACTGGATCAATGCGCGATGCAGCCGGGCAAGTGCGCCCCGCATGACCGCAAACCGCGACCCGGAAATGCGACTCGCTGCGTCAAAATCCAAAAGACCGAGGCCGGCGCCGAGATCAACGTGATCCCGTAACTGGAAATCAAATTTAGGTACGTCTCCCCACAACAGGACTTCGGTATTGTCCGCTTCGTCCGTGCCACTGGGGACGTCATCGTGCAGCAAGTTGGGAAGTCCCAACTCGATTTCCTGCAGATCAGATTGTACCGACTGTAGCGCACCCGCGGATTTTTCCAACCGGTCTCCGAGATCTTTTACCGCGGCCAGCAATGGCCCTGTGTCTTCACCCTGGGCCTTTGCCTTACCCACGTTTTTAGCACTTTTGTTCTTTTCCGCGCGCAGGGATTCGACCTCAACCTGCAGCGATTTTCGTTTCTCCTCAAGCGCGAGATAAGCATCCGCGTCGAATTCGAAATACCTTCGGGCCAGGTTTTTGGCCACTTCGGTCGCCGATTTTCTTAACAGTTTCGGGTCAATCATCTTCAGGGTCTTTTTTTTGCTGGTTCCGCTCGTTCAATGCCTTAAGCTTTTCACTGATTTTCAGCTCGAGGCCACGCGGGACCGGATAATAATACTTACGCTGCGGCATGTCCTCGGGAAAGTAATTTTCACCGGCCGCAAACCCACCCTCCTCGTCATGGGCATAGCGATAGTCTTCACCGTAGCCGAGTTCCTTCATGAGGCGAGTCGGCGCATTTCGCAGGTGCATCGGCACCTCGAGAGTCCCGAAATTCCTCGCATCATCAGCGGCACTTTTCGCGGCTTGATAAACGGCGTTACTCTTCGCCGCACAGGCCAAATATACAACCGCTTGCGCCAAAGCCAACTCGCCCTCCGGGCTCCCAAGACGTTCGAGCGTTTCCCAGGCGTCGAGGCATAGTCGCAACGCCCGCGGGTCGGCATTACCGACGTCCTCGGATGCCACGCGAATCATGCGTCTTGCGACATACAGCGGATCGCATCCACCGTCGAGCATGCGCATCAACCAGTACAGCGCGGCATCCGGGTCGGAACCACGAACTGACTTGTGCAATGCAGAAATCTGATCGTAGAAATACTCGCCCTTCTTGTCGAAGCGGCGACGGCTGCCCTGCACGACGTCCTCGGCAATTGCTTTGTCGATAACCCGTGCGCCAGTTTTTTCGGGCACCAGGTCCGCTGCAAGCTCAAGCAGGTTGAGCGCGCGTCGCGCATCACCGTCCGCAGCAAGAACGATAAGCTCGAGTGCATCATCATCGCAGGCAAGCGATAACCGCCCGAGACCGGTTTCACTGTCGCTGAGCGCACGATGCAGGACTTTGAGGAGAGCACCGTGGTCGAGAACCTTTAGTACATAGACACGCGCCCTGGACAGCAACGCATTGTTCAATTCAAAAGACGGGTTCTCCGTGGTCGCGCCAATGAACGTCAAAGTACCATCTTCAACAAACGGCAAAAAAGCGTCCTGCTGGGATTTATTGAACCGATGCACTTCATCCAAAAATAAAATGGTCGCGCGCTGGTGCAATTGCCGGTACTGCTTCGCCTCGGCAACCGCGGCACGAATATCTTTAACGCCAGCCATTACCGCGGAAAAGCCTATGAAGTGTGAATCGGTGGTCGCCGCAATCATCCGCGCTAGCGTGGTCTTGCCTGTGCCCGGCGGTCCCCAGAAAATCATGGAATGGGTTCGGCCCTGCTCTATCGCCCGGCGCAGCGGTTTCCCTTCCGCGAGCAGATGCTCCTGACCGAAAAAGTAATCCAGGGAATCCGGGCGCATGCGATCCGCCAGCGGGCGATGCAGTGCGTCGTCCCGATCCTGCCTGTCGACATCTTGTGCGAAAAGATCAGCCAATACGATTATTCAGCCATTCTTCGAATCGCAGGCACCATCCGCCCGCGCCGGCCAGTGCGATGATCATGCCGACTGTCACACCGAGCAAATCGGCAAGCAAATCCATCCAGTCCGCTGTGCGGTACGACACCATGCGTTGCGTCACTTCGATGAGCAACCCGAAGGCAACCAGCCCGGTCATGAGGCGCCAATAGGAATGACGAGCGTACTGGCCCGCGAACCAAAGCGCCAGTGCGGCAAAGGTGATGCCGTGCAACCATTTGTCAGAGAGAAAAAAAGGTGAGTTCGGGCCTTGCGACCAGAACCAGTCGGCCGGTACCAGTGCCGCCGTCAGGACCATCACCAGCAAGAATATTCCAGCGATTTGCCAGCGCCTGGCGTAACGCAGAGACAGCATTCAGAGATCCGCAGGAGCGGGACTCAATGGCCGGCCGACCACATCCACACCATCGGGTGGCGTGAAACTGAAGCGCTGCTCATCAATGCTTTCGTTCACGGTAAGATCGAAAAGTGCAATCAGTGTTGTTTGCCCAAGATTGTCGCCAAAAATCATGCGGCTAAGTTTACCTTCTTTAAACCCGAGCTCGACTTTGGTAAATCCATTGTCGGTCGTCTTCGGTCTCAGCCGGACCCAGACGATATCGCGCTCCGCAAAACTGCCGATGTATTCGAAGTCGTCGAGCACATCCTGCGCACCGCCGAGTAACAATGCCGGTGTGCTCGCCAGCACCTTGGCCTGTGCTTTGACGGTAACCTGCTCAAGATCGACGTCGTAACTCCAGATATTGAGGCCATCTGCGACCAGAATTTGTTCATAGGGCTCCAGGTAAGTCCAGCGGAAGCGCCCGGGTTTCTGAAACTCGATGGTGCCACTCGACTTGTCAATTACGATGCCATCGGCATCAACAAGTTGCTGTTCGAACCTGCCGGACATCGTATGCACGTTGTTGATGAAATCATCGATTAATCGCTGGCCTTCAGATTCCCCTTGTGCAGAAGATGCCCGGACCATACCGAGAATCAGCAAGATTCCGGGAAACAGGTTTTTTCTGGCGGCACTCAGTGTCACGATTCGTTCATTCCTTGCTGGTGGCGGGCAGAAAAATCTCGCGCGATCCGTTCGATTGCAGCGGTCCGACAAGACCCGCCTGCTCCATCGACTCAACCATGCGCGCAGCCCGGTTGTAACCAATTTTCAGGCGTCGTTGCACACCGGAGATCGAAGCTTTGCGAGTCTCGATTACGATCTGCACCGCCTGATCATAAAGTGGATCCTGCTCCGCATCGACCGAGTCTCCCGACATTACCTCCAAACCGATCAGTCCCGGAGTTGGACTCACAGGCGCCTGCAAAATTTCATCAATGTATCGTGGCGCCCCGGATTGCTTCAGGTATCGCACCACCGCATGTACTTCGCGATCGGCAACAAACGCCCCGTGTACACGAGTCGGCACCGACGTACCCGGTGGAAGATAGAGCATGTCACCGTGACCGAGCAGATTCTCCGCACCCATCTGGTCGAGAATGGTCCGCGAATCGACTTTCGCAGATACCTGGAACGCAATTCGCGTAGGAATGTTGGCCTTGATCAGACCGGTAATTACGTCCACGGACGGGCGCTGTGTCGCCAGCAACATGTGAATGCCGGATGCCCTTGCCTTCTGCGCCAGCCTGGCGATCAGTTGTTCAACTGCCTTGCCGACAATCATCATCATGTCGGCAAGCTCGTCGATGATAACAACGATGAACGGCAACGGCACCAGCGTCGGATGCTCAACCGGGCGGTCCGGATCCTCGAACTCCGGTGCTGTAAACGTCGGGTCCGGAATCGGCCGGCCGGCGTCGATCGCTTCGAGTACCTTGCGATTGTAGCCACCGATGTTTCTGACGCCCAGAGATGCCATCAGCCGGTAGCGGCGGTCCATTTCGCCCACGCACCATCGCAACGCATTGGCCGCTTCTTTCATGTCGGTGACGACCGGCGTAAGCAAGTGCGGTATACCTTCGTAGACCGATAATTCCAGCATTTTGGGATCGACCATGATCAGCCGGACGTGCTCCGGCTTCGCTTTGTAAAGCAAACTTAAGACCATGGCATTGATGGCGACAGACTTGCCGGACCCGGTGGTGCCCGCAATCAGCAAATGCGGCATGCGCGACAAATCTGCGACGACGGAATTGCCGCCAATGTCCTTGCCAAGCGCCAGCGTCAATGGCGAGGCAAGCTCGTCATAGGCGCGGCTTTTCAATATTTCGCCGAGCGTGACGAGCTCACGATTTTCGTTTGGAATCTCCAGTCCGACGTAGGATTTACCCGGGATAACCTCGACCACGCGAACGCTGACGACGGACAACGCGCGCGCAAGATCCTTGGCGAGATTCGATATCTGGCTGACTTTCACGCCCGGCGCCGGATCGAGCTCGAACCTTGTAATGATCGGGCCCGGTGACACCTTGACGACCTCGACGTCGATACCGAAATCCTTGAGCTTGAGCTCGACCAGCCGCGACATCGCCTCGAGCGATTCTTCGGAGTACCCCTTTTTTTGTTCCGGCGGGTCATCGAGCAACGACAACGGCGGCAATTCGCCGGCCGATGGCGGATCGAACAACGGTACCTGGCGTTCTCTGTCCGCACGTGCACTGGTTTCCAGCGGCGCCATGACCGGATCTATGCGCGGTGGCGTACGACCGGCAGTGCGCTTTTTCTCTGCCTCGAAAACGTTCTGCCGGGCCGCCTGCTGCCGTCTGCCTTCCGCCCGGTCCCGAAATTCACTGATCCTGGCTTTGCTGTGTTCCCAGCCGACAAGACACCAGCGGCCAATCCGGTCCATAACCGTTAACCAGGAAATGCCGAGGAATACCGAAACCGAAGCTATCCAGACGAAAAACAGCAGCACACTGGCGCTCAGTAACTTCAGCAGGGATTCGAGACTGCCGCCGACGACTTGTCCGACGATGCCGCCGGCAGTTTCCCGAAATCCCAGCGGCGAGAAATGAAGGCTGGCTAAAGCACAGCTCGTCACGAGTGTGGCCAGAAATCCGCCAACCCGGAAACTGTAATCAGTTCTTGTCAGCACCTGCCGTGTCTTTTGTTCGCGGAAGATCATCCAGCCGAAGTAAAAAACCATGACCGTGAAAAGATAGGCCGGCCGGCCGAAAAGATTGAACAGGAGATCGGCGACCAGGGCACCAATCCGGCCTACCGCATTATTTACTTCCCCGGTACCGCTCGCCTGCGTGAACCCCGGATCGCTCGCATCGTAGCTGAAGAGGGCAAGCCAGAGGACAAAAGTCAGGGCGCCGAAAATCCATAGCGCGCTTTCACGCAACGTCCTTAAGAGCTGCTCGGAGAGATTTGAGGCTTGCCTGGTGGCACGCCTGGATGGATGCTGCGATCTGGCCATATTAAAGTAATCTGAAACGAAATCTATCTAAGACGCTGAATCTAATACACCTTTTTATGCCATTTGTCACCATTTTCTGGCCTTTCGACCGCGGTTCTGGTGCGCTCGGCCGGCCGTAGTCGCCCTGCTCGCCACGCCTTTGCTCGCAGAATCTCTTTTCCCTACACTTCGCCTGTGGCCTCTTCCCGGACCTTGAATACCACCGTGGGGGACGCATTGTTGGAATTCTGGGTAGATTGGTTTGCAGCCGGTCAAACGAATATCTTCAAGGCAAATTATACATGAGCAATACGAAACATTGCCGCGTTCTGATCCTGGGCTCCGGACCGGCAGGCTACGCTGCTGCCGTTTATGCCGCGCGAGCGAATCTGAATCCGCTAATCATTACAGGCATCGAGCAGGGCGGCCAGTTGATGACGACTACCGACGTCGATAACTGGCCTGGCGATGTCGAGGGACTTCAGGGCCCCCAGCTGATGGAACGCATGCTGAGGCATGTTCGGCGATACGATGTTGAAGTAATCAATGATCACATCAACAAAGCGGATATCGCGTCGCGCCCCTTCGTGCTGCAGGGAGATTACGGAACGTACACCACTGATGCCCTGATCATTGCAACTGGCGCAACCGCAATGTATCTCGGCCTGCCATCCGAAGATGCGTACAAAGGTCGCGGCGTTTCTGCATGTGCAACATGTGACGGTTTCTTTTACCGCGATAAAGACGTCGCAGTGATCGGAGGTGGCAACACGGCAGTCGAGGAGGCGCTCTATCTCAGTAACATCGCATCGAAAGTAACGTTGGTCCATCGCCGCGACGAGCTGCGCGCCGAAAAAATTCTGCAGGATCTGCTGTTTCAGAAGGCTGCGGAGGGTAAGATCGAAATCCTCTGGGATCACGTCGTCGATGAGGTACTGGGAGACGATTCGGGAGTCACCGGATTGCGAGTGCGAAGCACGAAGGACGACTCCAAAATGACGGACCTTGCGCTGTCCGGCATTTTTATTGCGATCGGGCACCGCCCGAATACTGAACTGTTCGACACCCAGCTCCAAATGAAGAACGGTTACATTACCGTAAAGGCCGGCCTGGCCGGCGATGCAACCGCAGCCAGTACGCCCGGCGTATTTGCCGCGGGAGACGTTGCAGACCAGGTATACCGGCAGGCAATCACATCGGCTGGCGCAGGATGCATGGCTGCGCTCGACGCGGAGAAGTTTCTTGACGCCCGGGAAACCCCTAAAACTGCCAGCACCGCTGCCGCCTGACAGTCTGTTGAAAAACAGGGTTTCTGAGCAAGCAGGCAGACAGCGATTGATCCCGTGCGCATCGTAGTTTCAGATGGCATTGCGGAGTTTGGCGCACAAGATTGGAATGCGCTGGTCGGTGACAGCTACCCGTTCCTGCGTCACGAATTTCTCCTGACCTCCGAAAAAACCGGCTGTGTGTCTGCGGACAGCGGATGGACGCCACGGCACATCGGCCTTTTTGATGACCACAACAAACTGGTCGGCGCAATGCCACTTTATGAGAAAACGCATTCCTGGGGGGAATTCGTCTTCGACTGGAGCTGGGCACAGGCCTACCGGCAGGCTGGTCTCGATTACTACCCCAAACTGGTTTCGACGGTACCGTTTACACCGGCGCCAAGCCGGCGCCTGTTCGTTTCGGATCAGGAACTGAAACCCGTGCTGCTGCAGGCTGCGCTCGATTATGCAGATAAATGCGACCACTCATCGCTGCATGTGCTGTTCCCGCGTGAAGACGAACTCGGGATTCTTGAACAGGCAGGACTGAAAATTCGGAAAGACTGTCAGTTTCACTGGCACAACCACGACTATCGCTCTTTCGACGATTTCCTCGCGACATTCAGTTCCAGGAAGCGAAAAAAAGCCCGGCGCGACCGGCGGCATGTGAGAGAAGCGGGTATTCGGTTCCGCTGGTTAACAGGCCGCGAACTGGATACTGCTATCTGGGCTGATGTATACCAGCTGATCAGCCTGACATTTCTGAGGCGTGGTTCGATGCCCTACTTCAGCTTCGATTTTTTCGTCGAGGTCTCACAGCGGATGCCTGACAATATCCTGGTTGTACTGGCCGAACAGAACCGTCGGCCAACGGCGGCGGCTATTTTCTATGTAAGTGATGATGTTCTTTACGGCCGCTACTGGGGCAGCGATTCACACTACAACGCATTGCATTTCGAAACCTGCTACTACCAGGGCATCGATTATTGCATCGCAAACGGAAAAAAGATTTTCCAGCCCGGAACCCAGGGCGAGCACAAAATCAGCCGCGGATTTACGCCGGTATCGACCTGGTCGGCACATTGGCTCGCCCGGCCAGAGTTCTTTGCTGCAGTGGCAGACTATCTCGAAACCGAGGAGCGGCATATCGATCATTATATCGAAGCGGTCAAGACACATAGCCCATACAGGAATCAGGAGGCGGACCAGCCGGAATAGACAGCGTGAAATCGCCAAACATCACCTGGCTAAGCAGCGACGACCCGCCCAACGCGTTTCCTGACATCGAGTCCGCGTTCGATGTGCCGGATGGCCTGCTGGCGGCCGGCGGCGACCTTTCGCCGGAACGCCTGTTGTACGCTTACCGGCACGGGATCTTTCCCTGGTATGACGACGGGCAACCGATTCTGTGGTGGTCACCGGATCCGCGATGTGTGCTTCAGCCACACGAATTCCACGTTTCCAGGCGGCTGCGCCGATCGCTGTCCCGAGGCGGCTTCGAGGTGAGCTTCAACCGGGCATTCAGCGATGTTATTGCCGCCTGTGCCGAAGATCGAAGCGGACAGCAGGGCACGTGGATTACCGATGACATGACGGACGCATATACACGCCTGCACCAACAGGGATGGGCGCACTCAATCGAAATATGGCATGAATGCCGCCTCGTCGGCGGACTTTACGGCCTGGCGATTGGCCGGGCGTTTTTCGGGGAGTCCATGTTCAGCCGCCGGACAAATGCCTCGAAAGCTGCAATGCTTACCCTGTGCCGGCAGATGGTCGACAACGACTTCGAGATTCTCGATTGCCAGGTTGAGTCGCCTCACCTGATCAGCCTGGGTGCATCGCTAATGCCACGCAATAAATTTGCAGCAGTCTTAAGACGCGCGTGCCAGCCAGGTTCGAAATTTCGCGAATGGGCGGCTGAGCGCCGGCCAGTGCATGATTATCTGCCCTGAAATTTAAATGAATTGCCTGGGTTTCCGCCTGCGCATTGCAATAGAGCGCCCGTTTCTGCACAATTCGCGAGCCCTAACAACCCGGGATCAGAAGTGTGGCGAAAGAAGAAGCCCTGCAGATGGAAGGCGTGGTGACCGAAACACTGCCCAATACGACATTTCGCGTTGAGCTGGAAAACGGCCACCTCGTGACTGCGCATATATCAGGAAAAATGCGCAAGAATTACATCCGTATTTTGACCGGCGACAAGGTCACGGTCGAGCTGACTCCGTATGATCTGAGCAAGGGAAGGATTATCTACCGCGGCCGCTAGCCCGAGCCCGCTATTCTTTGGGTAAATGCGCCAGTTCCTTGCGCGCCGGCTCCGCCTTCAACTCGAGATTGCCGTCCTCACCGACGCAGATGCGTACGTGACCGCCGTCGGCCAAGCTGCCGAACAGCAGCTCCTCGGCCAGCGGGCGCTTGATGTGTTCCTGAATAATTCGCGCCATCGGCCGTGCACCCATCTGCGGATCGTAGCCTCTTTCCGCGATCCAGTCTCGGGCAGCATCATCCAGTTCAAGCGTGACATCGTTCGAGTCAAGCTTGGCCTCGAGTTCCACGACGAGTTTGTCGACGACGCGTGCGATCGAACGCGCATCGAGTGATGCAAATTGAATGATTGCGTCGAGACGATTGCGGAACTCCGGCGTGAACGATTTCTTGATAATCGCCATCACATCGCTGCTGTGATCCTGCTGCGTAAAACCGATCGACGCGCGACTCATCTCCTGGGCGCCCGCATTCGTGGTCATTACGATCACGACATTGCGGAAATCCGCTTTGCGGCCGTTATTGTCCGTCAGCGTACCGTGGTCCATAACCTGCAACAGCAGATTGAAGACCTCGGGGTGCGCTTTTTCGATTTCGTCAAGCAGCACTACCGCGTGCGGGTTCTTGGTCACGGCTTCCGTTAGTAAACCACCCTGATCAAAGCCAACATATCCGGGCGGTGCGCCGATCAGTCTCGATACGGTGTGCCGCTCCATGTATTCCGACATGTCGAAGCGAATCAATTCGACACCCATCACCATAGCGAGCTGCCGGGTTACTTCGGTCTTGCCGACACCTGTCGGCCCGGCAAAGAGGAACGAACCGATGGGTTTGCAGTCATCGGCCAATCCTGACCGGGACATCTTGATAGCCGCACTAAGCGCTTCAATGGCCTTGTCTTGCCCAAAGATCGTCAGTTTCAGATCGCGCTCGAGTGTACGCAGAACATTCTTGTCAGACGCCGATACGCTCTTTGGCGGGATGCGGGCCATTTTCGCGACGATGTTTTCAACCATTGTCACCGTGACACGATTTTCGCGCTCATCCTCCGGCTTCAGGCGCAGACTTGCGCCAGCTTCATCAATCACGTCGATCGCCTTGTCCGGAAGCCGCCGATCATTTATGTGCTTCGCGGCCAGTTCCGCCGCCGCTTCGAGCGCGTCGGAATCGTAGCTGATGCCGTGGTGCTCCTCGAAACGCGTCTTCAATCCATGCAGAATCGCAATCGTCTCCTCGATGCTCGGCTCCGGTACATCGATTTTCTGGAAGCGGCGCGCAAGCGCGTGATCTTTCTCGAAAACTCCGCGATATTCCCCATAGGTGGTAGAGCCGATACAACGAATCTCACCGTTCGCAAGCACGGGCTTGATCAGGTTCGAGGCATCCATCACCCCGCCAGATGCTGCTCCTGCTCCTATAACTGTATGAATTTCGTCAATAAAAAGAATTGCACCGGGATCGTCACGAATTTCATTGATGACCGCCTTAAGCCGTTTTTCGAAATCGCCACGATATTTCGTGCCAGCGATCAGCGTACCCATGTCGAGTGCATAGATCGTGGCGTCACGGAGTACCTCAGGCACTCGCTCCTCGACAATCAGTCTGGCAAGCCCTTCTGCCAACGCGGTCTTGCCAACACCGGCATCACCAACATACAGGGGATTGTTCTTGCGCCGGCGGCAGAGGATCTGCACCGTTCTCTCAATCTCGAGCTCTCTGCCGATCAATGGATCGATCTTGCCTTCGATGGCCCGCTGGTTCAGATTGGTTGCGTACTTGTCGAGCGCACTCGAATCGGAATCCGACCCGGGATCCAGCGAGATTTCCTGTTCGTCTTCACTGGGCTCGCTCGGCAACTGTGGCATGCCGTGGGAAATATAGTTGACCACATCCAGCCGGGATACGTCTTGCAGACCGAGAAAATAAACGGCCTGAGACTGTTTCTCGCTGAATATGGCAACCAGCACATTAGTGCCTGTCACTTCTTTCTTGCCACTCGATTGCACATGGAACACGGCGCGCTGCAACACCCGCTGAAACCCGAGCGTCGGTTGCACCTCACCCTTCTCCTCGGCCGGCATCAGCGGTGTTTTCTCGTCGATAAATTCGGCCAGCTGGCGACGCAACTGGCCAACATCTGAGTTGCAGGCTTTCAAAATCTTGTGGACTTTCGGAATGTCAAGCAGTGCAATCAGAAGGTGCTCGACCGTCATGAACTCATGGCGGTGTTCACGCGCACTCTGAAACGCCTCGTTAAGGCAAAATTCCAATTCGCTGCTCAGCATCTTCTTACCTAAAACTCCGGTCTGTAAAACTCAGGACTCTTCCATCGTACACAACAATGGATGTTGTTGTTGCTGTGCAATACCCATTACCTGTGCGACCTTGGTTTCCGCGATATCATAGGTGAAAGTACCGCAAATTCCCTTGCCTTTGGTGTGAACCTCCAGCATGACCCGGGTCGCTTTGTTGCGTTCCATGGCAAACACTGATTCCAGGATCTCAACCACGAACTCCATCGGCGTAAAATCGTCATTGATCAGGATAACGCGATATAATGACGGCCGCTTGAGCTTGGGTGCAGCTTCTTCAACGGCGAGCGCATGGCCGTCAGGGATGGGAGTGGATGATTTTCGTTCGGTCATTGCCCTGGTTTCATTGATTCGGTGGTGATTTTCGCCTGCGCATCCAATTCATCGCCTGCTGGCGCAGAATGTCATTATATATGGAGCCTGCGGGCGGTTCTCCAAGCCTGATTCACACAATTTTCAGAATCTGCGCTGAATCGCCGCCAGTCATAATTAAAAAAATAATCAGGAATAAGAGGTATATACTTGCTGTATATAGGTTTTTTCGTGCGCTTGGACTTGTCTAAAGGGTGTTTCAGACCTTATCATCACGTTGCTGCGTTTATAACCACGGACACGGTGAACCTTAAGCCATTGGCCAGGGAGTAATTGGCTCCGAGCCGGACATGTCTACCGAAGCAAAATGGTCTGATTTCAGTAGCTTAGACGGCGAGCGCACGCTCGCGGCGGTCAACCTGCTATTGCCCCGCTGGGTCACACTGGCGCTGGTCGCCGCAATCGCGTGGCAGCTCGCGCGCGTTATCTGGCTGCTGATGCCGGGATCGTCCGCGGCAGACCAGATTGTTGCGCCCGCGGGCCAGCGCTTGACGCCAGCGGCTTTAGCCTCAAACCAGCTCGATGTTCAGTCGATCGCCACTGCCCATATCTTTGGCCACGCGGATGCCGGGCCAGTCATCGAGACGCCCCGGCAGAGCTACGAAGACCTGTCCGAGACGCGGCTCAGCCTGTCGCTGAAAGGCACGATGGCTAACACGGACGAGAAATCCTCGATTGCGATCATTGCTGACCACCGCGACCAGGAAAAAAACTACTTCATCGGGGACACGGTCACGGCGGGTGCAACCTTGCATGCTGTGTACGCAGACAGAGTGGTGCTGAATCGCAGCGGAACGCTCGAAGTGCTGAAGCTGCCAAAGGATTTTCCAAAGGGAACAAGACAAGTCCGTCGGAATGCGACAACCGTCAGCCGGACCGCCGCGAACCCGCGAAGTATCCAGAATGTTGTCACTCAGAACGTCACCAGGCTCGCTGATGTCATCCGTCCCACCCCTTACTACGTATCCGGTCAGATGCAGGGATATCGTGTTTATCCAGGCCGCGATCGCAAGCAGTTTGCTGCGCTCGGACTACGACCGGGTGACCTGATCAAGGATATTGACGGTGCGGCTTTGACCAACCCGCAGCAGGCAATGCAGATTTTTCAAAACCTCGGCAACGCGGAGCAGGTATCCGTCACAGTTGAGCGCAATGGCCAGCCGCAAGTTCTCGTGTTGAGGACAAGTCAGCTGAATCTCGACGAAAACAGATGAAGGAATTGAAAAACGTGGCCAATTCGCATTCTCACGACGGACTCCGTGTATCCCTGGCGATGATTCTGTTCCTGGCACTCGCGACGCCCGGTCAGGCACAAGTGGCACCGGAAATTACGATCACGCCGAATTACAAGGACGCCGACATTCGTCAGATTATCGAAGCCGTAGGTGAGGTTACCGGACGAAACTTCATCATCGATCCGCGCGTCAGCGGCAACGTAACGATGCTGTCTTCTACGCCAATGTCGCCGGACGCATTCTATGAGGCATTTCTGTCAATCCTGGAGGTCTACGGCTATGTTGCAATAAATACTGGCGACATCACCAAGATTCTCCCCAACGCGAGTGCACGCCAGTACCCGGGAATTCTGGGCACAGACGGTGCCCTCGCCGACGACATCGTTACCCAGATTATCAAGGTGCAGAATGTCGGTGCGGCACAGCTGGTGCCCATCCTGCGGCCCCTGATTCCACAATACGGTCACCTGGCCGCGCATCCCGGTTCAAATATGCTGATTATCTCCGACCGCGCGATGAACGTTAAACGCCTGATCAATATCATCCGGCGCATCGATCAGTCGAACGACGAAGACATCGAAATCGTGCCGCTGTCGAACGCCTCGGCTACCGAGATCGTACGCGTGTTGACCGCGCTGACGCAGGCGCCGCGTGCAGATGGCATGCCAGTCACCACCAGTCTCGTAGCAGATTCCAGGACCAACAGTGTTTTGATCGGC
>SMWE01000119.1 GCA_004357475.1 Gammaproteobacteria bacterium | reverse complement strand
TTTGCCGCGCGGCCCCTATCATTAGCACTCCTCGAGGCCGAGTGCTAACAGACACCGGTCAGGAAAACCACATTAGTTAGTTAATAATCAATAGTTTATAGGAGATCTAAACGATGAAGATTCGTCCGCTTCATGACCGAGTCATCGTAAAGCGCATGGATGAGGAGCGCACCTCAAAGGGTGGCATCGTCATTCCGGACTCTGCGGCTGAAAAACCGATCAAGGGTGAAGTCATTGCCGTAGGCAAAGGCAAGATCCTGGAAAACGGTGAAATTCGTGCATTGGATGTCAAGGCTGGCGACAAGGTGTTGTTTGGCAAGTACAGCGGCACGGAAGTCAAGGTTGACGACGAAGAGCTCGTGGTGATGAAAGAAGACGACATCATGGCCATCATTGAAGACTAGATGTCGAAATCACGTTCAGAAGCTCTACAGATTTTAAAAGAGGATATTTAAATGGCTGCTAAAGAAGTTCGTTTCGGCGACGACGCGCGCCAGAAGATGTTTGCAGGTGTGAACATTCTGGCTAACGCGGTAAAGGTGACCCTGGGTCCCAAAGGTCGCAATGTAGTGCTCGACAAGAGTTTTGGTGCACCGACCGTCACTAAGGATGGCGTGTCTGTTGCCAAGGAAATCGAGCTGGATGACAAATTTGAAAACATGGGCGCGCAGATGCTCAAGGAAGTTGCTTCCCAGACCTCTGACGTCGCTGGTGACGGCACCACGACCGCCACGGTCCTCGCGCAGGCGATTCTCCGCGAAGGCCTGAAGTCGGTTGCTGCCGGAATGAATCCGATGGACCTGAAGCGCGGCATCGACAAGGCAACAATCGCGGTATTCAAGGAACTGAAGAAACTGTCGACGCCTTGCGAAGACGACAAGGCAATTGCCCAGGTTGGCAGTATCTCCGCCAACGCTGATACCGAAATCGGCGAGATCATTTCCAATGCCATGCAGAAAGTCGGCAAGGAAGGCGTCATCACCGTGGAGGAGGGTTCCGGGCTCGACAATGAACTCGAGGTGGTCGAGGGCATGCAGTTCGATCGCGGCTACCTGTCGCCATACTTCATCAACGATGCACAGAGCCAGAGTGTTGAGCTCGAGAATCCGCTGATATTGCTGTTCGATAAGAAAATCTCGAACATCCGCGACCTGCTGCCGACGCTGGAGGCTGTTGCTAAAGCCGGCCGTCCGCTGCTGATGATTGCAGAAGACGTCGAAGGGGAGGCGCTGGCGACCCTGGTCGTGAACAACATCCGCGGCATCGTCAAAGTGGCTGCTGTCAAGGCACCGGGTTTCGGCGACCGCCGCAAGGCCATGTTGCAGGACATCGCGGTTCTGACCGGCGGGCAGGTAATCTCGGAAGAGGTTGGCTTGTCCCTGGAGAAGGCAACGCTGGACGATCTTGGTGAGGCCAAGAAGGTTCAGATCACCAAGGAAAACACAACCATTATCGATGGTGCCGGCCGTAGTGAGGACATCAAGGGTCGTGTCGATCAGATCAACGCTGAGATCGAAGAGTCAAGCTCTGACTACGACAAGGAGAAACTGGAGGAACGAGTCGCCAAACTCTCCGGCGGTGTTGCCGTGATCAAGGTTGGTGCTATGACCGAAATTGAAATGAAGTCAAAGAAAGCGCTGGTTGAAGATGCGCTGCACTCGACCCGCGCTGCAGTAGAAGAGGGTGTTGTTGCTGGTGGTGGTGTGGCATTCATACGTACTGCCAAGGCGCTTGAAAAGCTTAAGGGTGATAATGAGGACCAGAACGTTGGTATCAGAATCCTGCGTCGCGCTCTTGAAGAGCCACTGCGTCAGATCGTTGCCAATGCCGGTGGTGATGCCAGTGTGGTTTTGAATAAGGTAGCTGCAGGCAAGGGTAACTACGGTTTCAATGCTGCAACCGGTGAATACGGCGACATGATCGAGCAGGGCATTCTCGACCCGACCAAGGTCACGCGTTATGCACTGCAGAACGCAGCGTCTGTCTCTGGTCTGCTGCTGACAACCGAAGCAATGGTTGCCGAGGCACCGAAAGATGATTCACCTTCGACGCCGGATATGGGTGGCATGGGTGGCATGGGCGGCATGATGTAAGTCATTCGCTCAAGCGAGAAACAAGAAGGCCTCGTTTGTTCGAGGCCTTTTTTGTATGCGGACTAAAGGTCGGTCCGCGATCGGCATGTGCGCTGGTTTCATCAAGGCAGGCGGACCGGGCCTTTTTCGTTTCGGGCACTAAAAGATCAATTTATACCGGCCTAAGTGCGCTGTCGTCCAAAGCAGACAAATTGCACACTTTATTTTGTGGAAAATCAATGTGCGACGGTTGTTTCGCAATCTGCGCTAAAATCGCCAATAATTGATCATACGCTCCATCCCGAGTGAATAAGCACAAACAATGCCCGATGGAAATCTCCGGTCCCGGCTGCGCACCTTCGTCCTTGAATTAAGACGACGAAAAGTCATTCGTGCGGCCATCGCTTACGTCGTTGTCGGTGCCGGTGTCGCCGAGGGTGCTACGCTGTTCCTGCCCGCTCTTGGTGCCCCCGAATGGATGCCGAAAACCGTCGCACTGATTGTTGTGCTGGGTTTCCCGGTCGCCATGGCTCTCGCGTGGGTCTTCGATATCGTGCCTGACGTGGACGAAGCTACTGACGCCGGCGACCGGGCAGGCAAAGAAGAAAGCGTCGCTGCCGGCAGTTCGTTTCGCTCCGCCACCAAACTGGAGGGGCATCAGTTTGTCCATTACGAGATCCTGGACCGGCTCGGTGTTGGCGGCATGGGCGTCGTCTACAAGGCGCGCGATACGCGCCTCGATCGAATTGTCGCTATCAAAGTCTTGTCCGACCACCTGCTGGCGGACGCGGACGCCGGGGAACGATTCCTTGTCGAAGCCAAAGCGGCGGCGGCGCTCGATCACCCGAATATCTGTGCGATTCACGAAGTGGGTGAGACTGACGACGGGCGTATTTACATTTCGATGCAGTACTACGAAGGTGAAACGCTTCGACAACGTATCGATCAGGGCGTCCTGGACCTTGGCGAGGCACTGGATATTGCCGCGCAGATTTGTCGTGGGCTGGAGAAAGCAGCCAGACGGGAAATCATCCACAGGGACATCAAGCCGGCCAACATGATCCTGACTGAGGACGGCACCGTGAAGATCGTCGACTTCGGACTGGCGCAATATGGCGGCACGGCTATCACGCAAACGGGCGCGCGCATCGGTACAGTCGCTTACATGAGCCCGGAGCAGACTCGCGGTGAAAAAGTCGATGAACGGACAGACATCTGGTCGCTGGGTGTTGTGCTATATGAGATGTTGAGTGGCACGCGTCCGTTCCGCGGCGGCAGCGATCAGGCGGTTATCGCCGGCATTCTCGAGCGCAAGCCCGACTCCCTGTCCAGGCTGGCACCTGCCATTCCAATCAATGTCGTATCGATTGTTGAACGTGCGATGCACAAGGATCCCGGGCGACGATACGCGGATGCATCGGCCTTGTTGAGCGATCTCGAGCGTCTCCTGGACGATCCGTCGTACCAGGTGTCTCTCGATTCGACGCCGAGTTTGCCGGCGGAAGGCGAACGGCGACGCGTAACGGTCGTCGCCTGCGCGATCGAAGGATTCGAGTCCCTGCTCGAAACAGAGAATCCGGATGAGGTCGAGACAATGCTTGCTGACCTTCGACAAAGCGTACAGTCTGTCGTGGAAGAATATGGCGGGGAATTGAACGAATTTTCCGAAGACGCGTTCGTTGCTCTATTCGGCGTACCGGTAACTCACGAAGATGATCGGCTTCGTGCTGTCCGGGCTGCACTCGAAATCAGGGACGACGCTGCAGATGCTGCAAATTTACCCGCAGGTGTGCAACTCCGCATTGCAGCGGGCTCCGAGCAGGTAGCGATCCGTGCGACCGATGCAGGCGAGCGGCGATATCGAATCGGCGGCACCGTGGTGCGGGACGCCAGCCGTCTCGCGGCGCTGGCAGCACCCGGAGAGATTCTCCTTCCCCCGGATTTTGCCCGAATTGTCGAGCCATTCGTTGCTACCGAGGGGCGTGCCCCGGTAAACCTGCTCCCGGACCAGCCGGCTATGACGCCGGTCGCGGTGCTCGGTGAATCGGGACACGTCAGCCGCCTGGAGGCATCGGCGCCCGGCAGCCTGACGGAATTCATCGGGCGCGATCATGAACGTGCCGTGCTTGCGCAGGCTTTGCAGGACACGCGGTCAGGTTCCGGACGATTCGTTACTATTGTCGGTGACATCGGCGTCGGGAAAAGCCGTCTGCTGTACGAGTTCTGGAAGTCGCTCGACGACGTGAACATTCGATCTACGGTCGGCCGCTGCCGGGAACGGGGTACGCTGACCCCATTGCTCCCGTTTATTGCAAGCATGAAAGACATGCTTGGCCTGTCCAAAGATCTTTCTGACAACACACATAACGAGGTCGTCGCCAGGACGCTGGAGCTTGCGCCGGAACTCGAAGATTATTTGCCGGCAATACTTCACGTTTTGTCGATTGACAGTGACAAATACCCACTGCCCGACTACCTGGAAGGAGAGGATCTGCAGGCGGCATTAGGTGAGGCGTTGATATCCGTGTTTATACAGGGGGCTTCCGGAAAACCTTTGGCCATGCTGCTCGAGGACTGGCATTGGGCAGATGAGGGCTCCAGGGAAGTGCTGTTGCAACTGCGAGAGATGGTTGCCGCCAATCCGCTGCTTGTCATCGTGACGTCGAGGCCAGGTCCGGGTAGCGACAGTCCGGTGCCGACGGCTGATGTGCATCTGGAACTCACGCCGCTGGGTATCGGTCCGGCCGCCGAAATGATGCGTGCGTCACTCAATGGCGCACGGGTTCCCGCAGAGCTGGCACAACGCATTGGCGAGAAGACCGGTGGCAACCCGTTCTTTATCGAAGAGCTTTGCAGGACGCTGCTGGAAACTGGAGCACTGGTCATCAGCGAAGGAGAAGCGCAGCTCGCTAGCGGCATTGAGCGCCTGGTCATACCCGATACGGTGGAGGCGGTTCTCAAGAGCCGGCTTGACCGGCTCGACCCGGAAGCCAGGGAAGTACTGCGCTGTGCCGCGGTTATCGGGCCGCAATTCGGGCTCAAGCTTCTCAAAAAAGTGGTGCCGTCCCGTTCTCGACTTGAGGGCTCACTGGGGACCTTGCGAGATGCGGGCCTGATTCAGCGAACGGGGCTCGGCAAGGAGCCCAGCTATCGTTTCAAGCACGCGCTGACGCTGGATGTGACCTACGAGAGTTTGCTGGAGCGGCAGAGAAAGGAAAGGCATGCCGTTGTCGGTGCGGCCATTGAAGAACTGTACGGCGACAATACCGAAGAGTATTCGGCGCGACTGGCGGTGCACTTCGCCGTCGCCGAGGACTGGGACAAGGCGATCCGCTACGGTCTGGCTGCAGCGCAGAGAGCGGAAAGTTTGTGGCGGCTGCCGGAAACGGTTGAAACACTGATTCGCACACGAGGCTGGATTGAACAGAGCGGAAAAGAGCCGGTGGAACGAACATCATTGCTGATAAAACTGTTGTTCGATCTGGAACGCCACCTGGAGAAACTGGGGCGGCGCGACGAACAACAACAGGTCATCGATGATCTCAGTGGCTTTTTGGCAGCCGACGTGCACACGAAGGAACGTGGCGAAGTCTGTGTACGCCAGGGCGATCTTCACACTCTGTCGGGGCGGTTTAAAGACGCCCGCCCGCCGCTGAATCAGGCGCTGGAGATTGCAGATCAACTCGACGATCCGGAACTTCGCGGCAAGGTTTTGCGAAGCCTTGGACATCTGCTATGGCGTCAGGGCGACTACGGCGAGGCGGTACCCTGGCTTGAAAAGGCCGTCAATAATACGCGCGAGCAGGATGACAATAGCCGGCTAATTAGAGATATCCTGAATCTTGGCCGCGCGCTGCGACGGCTGGAGGAGTGGGATCGCGCCATGGCGATTGGTGAAGAGGCGCTGGTCCTGGCGAATGAAACCGGCAACCCGGTCGACCAGAGTTATGCGTATAACTACAAGGGGCACCTGCTGCGCGCCATGGGACGCACCGATGATGCCATCGATGCGTTTGAAGAAGGCGGCCGGCTGGCCCGGGAAGCCCGAGTGCCTGCGCGCGAGGTGTTCAATACGTTGGGGGCGGCAGCGCTGTACCTCGAGAAGGGACAGCTTGATAAGGCCCTGGCGACATACCAGGACTCTGTGCAGCTGGCGCGGCGCGCAAATCGTACAGATCAGCTGGCCCAGTCATTGGTTTTTCTCGGTGAAGCACTCGTAACCTGCGGTAAACCGGAACAGGCGAGCCCGCATTTTGAGGAAGCCGTCAGCGTTCTGCGGCGCATTGGCGATGAAGAGCCACTGGCGTCCGCCCTTGCCGAGCTTGCGAATGCACAACAGCGCGCCGCGCTTCCCGAGGCCGAGGCAACGTGGCGCCAGGCAATTGAAATGCAGGAACGTCTCGGCGATCGTTCGGGCGCCATGGCCGCCCTGGAACGTCTGGCCGGTTTGCGCCGGGCGCCAGACCGGTCGGAGGCGCATTGGCTTTACCGACGGGCGTTGGCGATAGCGACCGAGCTTGAAGACAAGGAAACTGAAGCACGAATACGCAACAGCATTGCACTGTCTGCGTGGCAGGGCGGTGAACTCGACGAAGCAGAGAAGCAATATCGCAAGGCGGCAGCATTGATCCGATGCGAACAAAACAAAGACGAACTTGGCGTCGTATTGAATGGCCTCGGCGCAGTGCTGACGCAACAGGATCAGGCAAGCGAGGCCCTCACGGTTCTGCAAGAGGCGCTCGCCGCCAATCGAGAATTCCGACAAGACGTCGCAGAGGCTGACAGCCTTGCTGCACTGGGTGCGGCCGCGCGCGCTGCCGGTGACCTGAGCGATGCCGGCACCTGGTATCAGCAATGCATCGAACGTCGCCGTGACCTCGGAGATCGGGCGGGCGAGGGATGGGCGTTGCAACGCCTGAGCGAGGTGTCGCGCGAAGCTGGCGAATCACAGCAAGCCGACGCATTCGCCGCGGCCGCATTGGCCGTTGGGCGTGAAATTGGCGATAAATCGCTTCAATCGCTCGCCAGCGAAGTACAATCGCCGGAATGAAATTCGAGTAACAATTAATCTGACCAAGGAGAAGCGAATGCCTCGTTACATCATTGAAAGGAACATGAAACCTGAAAGCCCGGAGGAGCTTGCGGAAGTGGGGAAACGATCGGTGAAAGTCGTTGATGACATGGAAGGTGTCGTCTGGGTTCGGAGTTACGTTTCCGAAGCTGAAGGCAAGGTTTATTGCGAATACGAAGCACCCGATACAGACGCGATATACGAACATGCGAAAAGGGTGGGCATTCCGGTCGACAAGATCAGCGAAGTCTCGATGGAGATCGATCCCTCGATGTTTCGCTAGTTAGACCAGTTCGTTGCAACGCCGGGCAGGCAATCAGGGCATGTCGTTCATGGAAGAACTCGAATCTGCGCTCTAGAAAGTGTTCCCCTCTTCTGGCTCGCATGCGCAGATTCGTGGCTCACGATCAGCGATTCTGCCTGCCTTTGGAGGCGGTGCCACCGCGGCATACGACAACCTCGCTGTGCGGACAGCTGAGCTGTTGCCCAGGCGGCGGCCCACCGGAGCTGGCGCAGGCACAGAGCAGCGATGTAATAGCTGCGGCCGCGAAAATCCTGAATAACCTGTCCTGGCAGAAGTGCATAACGCGATTATAGGCGCAGAAAGGACACTTCGCGTCCTGTCTCCGAGATTGCGAAGATTTTATACCCGGCGTCGCGCAGACGCTCTATCACATCGGCTGTCTTTTCGAGGCCGATTCCGGGAAAACGGTGGTGAAATTCGACCAGCAATTGCGCCGGTTTGATCGGTGATGCCAACAGACCGTCGAGCACTTCATACTCGGCGCCCTCGACGTCCATTTTCATGAGGTCGATTTGTTCGTGACCCAGTTTCTGGATGATCGTCGACAGGCTGTATGCGGGGACTTCGATTGCATCATCGACGGTTTCCTGCTCCGCAATCAGCGTATACATAACATCGGATTTCGTGCCGTCCTTTTTCAGGCGCGGGTAGAACGTCAGGCTGCCGTCGGCGGCAGTGACTGCCCAGGGATGAAATTCGAATCGCTGCGGCAGATCCATTCCTTTAAGCATATCGATAGAGGAGGGGGTTGGATCGAACGCATGCACCTCAACGCCGTATTTCTCAATCACGGACAGATCAAATTCGATGTCATCACCGACGCCGAGCGAATAAACGATGCTGTCGGCATCGAGAGTCTCCGGCGTGAACCACCAGCCGCCATCCTTGATTACAGGCATATCGATATCGTTCCTGAGCCAAAGCTCTTTGCCGATTAATCGTTTCAGGAATCGCTTCTTTTTCTGGTAGCCGGGCGTTTTCTCAATGCGTTTCCAGGCGGCGATTGCCATGGCGATTCCTCTCTGGCTGGGCGGCTACTTTACGCTTTCGACGCCACAGCCGGTAGCCAAGCAATGCTGCCAGCAGTGCTGCATATATTGCAGGGTCGCTCGCGTCGAGTTTGACCTGCCACCAGTAGTGCCAGACACCAAGGATTCCGGCGACGTAAATGCCGTAGTGCAGTTGCTGCCAGCGCCTGCCCATGCGCCGTCGTATTGCAATGGTCGACGTTGCTGCCATCGCGATCAGAATCAGAAACGCGGTGAATCCGATGGTGATAAACGGACGCTCGAAAATGTCTTCGCTGATTGCCGAAAGCAACAGTTCCTGATCGAGGAAAAGCCAGGTAAGAAAATGCATCAGAACATAGAAGAAGGCGAACAGACCAAGCATGCGGCGAAAACGGACGAGCCAGTTCCAGCCACTGATTTGCCGCAACGGGGTCACGGCCAGCGTGATCAGGATAAATCTCAATGCCCAGTTGCCGAAGCGATCCTGAATCTCTTCAATCGGATTGGCGCCGAGCGTTCCCGTAATAGCGAAAGTGTCGCCCACGACGAGTGCTGCAGGAATCAGGCAGGCGACAAAGACCAGCGGCTTCCAGAGGAAGCGGATTTGCCGAATGACATTCATTACGGGTCAGAAGTTTCTTCTGAGATCCAGTCCGTCATAAAGATGGGCGACCTGCTCGCCATAGCCATTGAACATCAATGTCGGCTGTTTTTTTGCACCGAAAATGCTTTGCAGGGCACCTTGCGGCGCTGAGCCGATGCGGCGTTCCCTTGCCTGGCTCCAGCGCGGATGGTCAACGTTGGGATTGACGTTCGCGTAAAACCCGTATTCGTGCGGAGCCGCAATTTCCCAGCTGGTCCTCGGCCGGGTCTCTGAGAAATCGATGCTGACAATGCCCTTGATGCTTTTGAAGCCATACTTCCAGGGCACGATCAGGCGTATTGGCGCGCCGTTCTGGTTCGGCAATACTTCGCCGTAAAGGCCGACTGCCAAAATAGCCAGCGGGTTGACCGCCTCGGCAATCGTCAGTGCTTCGATGTACGGCCACTGCAGCACTCGCGATCGTTGTCCCGGCATTCTGGCTCGGTCATTCAATGTGCGAAAGACAACGTACTTGGCGGCGGACCGCGGTGCGAATTGTTTGACGATGTCAGCCAAAGGGATGCCGACCCATGGAATGACCATGGACCACGCCTCTACGCAACGCAGTCGATAAATGCGCTCTTCCAGAACATGCGGCTTGACGATGTCTTCAAGATTGAACGTTCCCGTCCTGTCTGCATGACCGGACACCGTGATTGACCAGGGACGTGGTTCGAATTCCTGCGAGTTGCGGAAAGGGTCGCCCTTGTTGGTGCCAAATTCGTAGTAATTGTTGTAGGTCGTAATATCCGCGTAGCTGTTTTGTGCCTCGCTGGTACTGAACTCACTGTTCTCAATACCAGTCAGTCTGGCGCGTCTTTCTTCCGGAATGATGGCGCCGGCTGCCCTCCCGGCGATCAGCGAGCTACCCGCCAGC
Organism: Gammaproteobacteria bacterium; assembly: GCA_004357475.1. GTDB lineage: Bacteria > Pseudomonadota > Gammaproteobacteria > Steroidobacterales > Woeseiaceae > SZUA-117. The sequence goes on along the minus strand of SMWE01000119.1, from coordinate 11,289 downwards.
GCCGTACTCTGGATGAATTTGCGGCGGTTGAGGTAAATTTCCCGGCTCGTGATCTCGGAGGGACGAATATCGGCGGGCTTTCGAATCAGCATTGTTCTCTCCGTTAGTCTGGACTCAGTTTAACAGACCTGAGCGGGGCATCGAATATTGCAGCGCCTGCCTGACCGGTCGTAATAAACGGATATTCCTCGTAAAATCGCCGCTGCGAACCGCAGCACACAGCAATTTTCCAAGGATTGTCAGGATGAACAAAACCGCATTAGCGTGGGCCTGCCTGGCCACTATTCTCATCACTCTGGGGATGCCCCACGTCGCTGCGGCCGCCAAGACAGACGTCGTCGTGCTGATCAACGGTGATGCTGTGACCGGCGAGATCAAGTCACTCGATTTTGGTGCGCTGCGCTATAGCACCGACTCCATGGGAACAGTCAGCATAGAGTGGGAAGAGATCGTATCGCTGGAAAGTGACCAGTCACTGCAGGTCGAGGTAGCGTCAGGCACCCGCTACTTTGGGGGTCTTTTTGCAACCGGCGCTGATGGAACGGTCGGCGTTGGCCGGGGCGAAAACATCCAGGAGATCGAAATGTCGAAAATCGTTCGCATCACGCCGATCGAGACCGACGAAAAAATCTGGCAGCGTTTCGAGGGTTCAATCAAATTCGGCTTTAGCTCCGACAAGGGAAGCCAGGTCACCAGCGGCAATCTGAATGCGAACGTAAACTATCGTACCCGCACCTATCTCCTGGGTTTCGACCTTATCTCATCGGTTACCGACCAGCCGGGTGCCGATACCTCAGAAAACCGCAGTCTCGGACTCCACTACCAGCGGTTTCGCAGCAACCGCTGGTTCACCGACTGGTTCACCAGCGTCGAGAAAAACGATGAGCAGGGTGTGGACAGACGTTTGTCGGCTGGTGGCGGCCTTGGCAGGTACCTGATACAGAGCAACAAGAACCAGTTTTCATTGCTGGTTGGCCTGGTCGCAACCCGGGAATCCCTTATCGGCAGCGAACCGGACACGACGAACGCAGAAGCGAAATTCAGTGCGAAGTATCTGCACCGGTCACTCGCGCCCTCGAGTGACATGATTTTTACGACCGATGTTTTTCCACGGCTCGAGGATTTCAGCTCGTTCCGCTCTACCTCGAATCTCACCCTGCGACGTGAGTTAGTCGACGATCTGTTTTTCGACCTGTCGTTTTACTATACCTACCTGAGCGACCCGCCAGAGGGCGCAGAAAAGGATGATTACGGAGTCGTCACCTCGATTGGCTATGCATTCTAATCTGACCGAAATAAAACAATGTCGTCGAGAGCGCAGCGACATTGGTGCTGTCAGGGATGGCTGCCTGGGTTGACTCGAGGGTGAAATTCAGAGAATTCGACGCGAAATGTGTCGAAAATCCGGAAAAATACGAGAATTGTTACTAAACTTTGCTTACCATTCTGACTCCAATACATATTAAGGATTCGTTCAGGAGTACCCCGGCAAACTTGTTTTTAAGGTAGCAAACCCAATTAACAGATAATCATGATGAGCCCCGAACTGACAACACCACTGGATAGCGAGCACGCCGCGTCGCCAGCGACCCTGCAGGTGGACGTCATCGCCGATCTGATCTGCCCGTGGTGCTATCTCGGGAAGCGCCGCCTGGACGATGCGCTGGCTGCTGTTCACGGTCCGAGCCTCGTCCGCTGGTACCCTTTCCAGATCAATCCAGCCATGCCTGTGTCGGGAATGGCGCTCGACGAATATCTCGAGAAACGTTTCGGTAGTACTGAGAAATTGCAGTCCGCGATGGACGAGTTAACGCTGATCGGCAAAGCGGAGGGTATCAACTTCGATTTCGACAAGCTCGAGCGCGTACCGAATTCACTGGATGCTCATCGCCTGATGAAGCTGGGCGAGACTGAGGAGATCAGTACCTCGGATCTCGCGGAAAACATTCTTAGCGGTTTTTTTGAACGTGGTCTCGATATCGCGGATCGGGATGTGCTGATCGACATCGGCGGCGGCAGCGGTTTGTCACCGACAGAAATTAACAAGACGCTCGATAACGATTTATCGCGTCGTGTCGTACTTTCCCAGGAAGCGCACGTTCGTCAAAGAGGTGTTACGGGGGTGCCTGATTTCCTGATCAATAAACGTCTGTTTGCGATCGGCGCCCAGAGCACCGAAAGTCTTGTCAACATTTTCGACCGGGCAATGTTCGGCGAAGAAAGCGACCTGCCGGTTTCACCGATCGTTCATTAGCTCCATTCTTCTACGCGATAAACTACGTCGCCACCCGCCTTTAATCGCCATCCGGTAATCGGATTGCGATGGTACGGGCCGGAACCCGGACCTCGTGCCGCTATCCATGCGGCACGAGTCGGTTGCACAAAGCCGGTCTCGTCAATTGCGCGGCTCATGATGACGGTTTCTTTGCCGTCCCACTTGAACAAATAGCGGAAGCGCACATGCGCTTTTGAAAATACCGGCTCCTGCAACACCGCCGGCTGCCACGAGCGGCCGTCGTTGGTACTGATTTCGACGCTGCTTATTTTGCCGCGCCCGCTCCAGGCGATTCCCTGAATTTCGATCCAGCCCTTTTCAATTGTGTCGGGGTAGCTCGGGAAAGTAATAATCGATCGGGCGTCCATGACGAGGCTGAACTGACGGGACACGCCGCCTTTGACCGGTTCGGTATATTTCGAGGTTTCTTCGCGGGTCATGAACGGGCTGTCCGAGAATTCCAGCCTGCGTAGCCATTTGACGCAACTGTTGCCCTCACAGCCGGGATTCAGCAGCCTGACCGGGTAACCATTTTCCGGCCGGATTGCCTCGCCATTCTGTGCATAGGCAATTATCGCCTCATTCCAGAACTGTTTAGGTATGCTGCGCGCCAGCACAGCCGCGTCCGCGCCCTCGGCGAGAAACCAGCTTGACTTAAGGCTAACGCCGACTTCGCGCATGAGCGTCGACAAGCTGACACCAGTCCATTCGCTTTGGCTGGTCATGCCGGCGATCAATTGTGCCGTGGTCTGTTCGGGCGCATCGTGATACAGGTTTCCGGAGCACTCCAGGAAACAGATGCGGCTGACAGCGGGAAAGCGTTTCAAATCGTTCACGCTGAAGGTCATCGGCCGTTCAACCATGCCGTGAATGATCAGCTTGTGTTGCTGCGGATCAATGAACGGGACACCCGCGTGATGCCGCTCGAAGTGCAGGTCTGACGGAGTAATGGTGCCGTGTAAATCCTGTAGCGGTGTTTCCGAGGATGACAGCGTGGACGATGGTACGCGTAGCAGAGCCTCATAGGGCGACCGCCGGCCGAGTTCACTTGACCAGCGGCTGCCAGGGACTTTGGTCGGATCATCCGGTGCGACGGGCCGATTCGAGCCCGACACCTGTACCTCCTGGCCGGCAGCGGACCGTGCGAGAACGGTACCGGCTGCGCCCGCCATCCCAAGCAGTGCCGCGCGGCGCGTTACGTTCAGCTCTTTCCTCTTTGTCATCAATGCACTTCCCGGTATTTGCGGCGGTCGTCAGGCACAAATTTATCGCGAGCCGGCATCTCGACTTGCGCCAGCGAATCTGCGTCCAACTCCGTGTCAACAGCGATAATATGATTGAGGTACAGCAGGTAAGCTGTCAGCGCATATACCTCGTCGGCATTGAGGGAGCCCGGCAGGTTCATCGGCATGCTGCGCCGGATGTAGTCGAAGATCGTCGTTGCGTACGGCCAGTAGTTGCCGATTGTGCGGTGCCGCTAGGTATCCACATTGTTGGCGTCCGGAAACGATTCAGCTGCGGAATGTACGACCAGTCGGTCGTTGGGGCCCCCGACACCACTCTTGCCATGACAGACGGCGCATTGCGCGATATACAATGCCTCGCCCCCGGCGACGGTGCCGCTGCCGGGCGGCAGCCCCTTGCCGTCGGGTCTGATATCGATATCCCAGGCCGCGATTTCCTCCGCGGTCGCGGTCCTGCCAATAGCAAACGTTTCCGGTTGCCCCTCTGCCTGAGCGATGACCTGGCAAAAGCAGGTGAGCGACAATAGATAAAGGGACAGTTTACTTGTTTGGTTCATCGTAATATCTGCACCTTCAAATCGAAAACAAATAAGTAGACTGTCCCCCGGTCTCGATATTCTCAGAGGGGATATCGGCGCGCAAGCCAGTCGAGGATGATGCGGTTCAACTCATCCGGTTTCTCCTGCTGCGTCCAGTGGCCGCAATTTTCGATCATCTGAATCTCAAGATCTGGCACCAACGGTTTCATGGCCTCGATCTGGCTCTCCGATATTATGATGTCGTTTGCGGCGCCAACAAAAAGCGCGGGAACCCGGACAGTTTGATCGACACCTTTCGTGCTCTTCCAGTTTCGGGCCCAGTTGCGGTACCAGTTGATCGGCCCGGTGAAGCCGCCGGCGGCAAATGCATCCGCGTAAACGCCAAGCTCCTCATCGCTCAGCAATGCCTCGCCGGCGGGCTCGTCCTGGTCCAGTGCCGCAATCAGGCTTAACGGGCGCCTTTTCTTTGGCCTGGATTTGGATGGCCCTCCCGAGAACTGTCTGCGCCGCATCATCACGTTAATGAAGCGCCGCGGATCCTCTGCAAATCGCCGGTCCGCCTCATCTGATTTCTGGAAATTGACGATGTAGAAGTTCTTGCCGAGCTTCCATCGCATGTAGGTAAGCGGATTTATCGGTGGTCGCGGAATGTGCGGAATATTCAGAGTAATCAAGCCCGCCATGCGTTTTGGTGATAGCAGGGCCATCTGCCAGGTGAGCATTGCACCCCAGTCGTGACCGATGACGACCGCACTTTCGATCGATAGCGCATCCATTAACCCCTCGACGTCTGCGACCAGGTTCTGGATTGCATAATCAGTCACGGATCGCGGCTTGTCGCTGCCACCGTAGCCGCGCATGTCCGGTGCAATGGCGCGGTAGCCGGCGCCAGCGAGCGCCGGCAACTGATGGCGCCACGAATATGCCAGTTCCGGAAAGCCGTGGATCAGGATAATGGGCGGACCCTCACCCAGTTCGTACACGGCCAGGTCGATGTCGCCGCTGTTGACGATGGTTGGAGCAGGGAAGTCAATTTTCATTGTTTGCCCTTATTTTTTGTAAGCCCTTGTATTTTGGCGCTATCGAAGCTAGTTTCCCCCAAGACGGTGACGGGGACAAATAATTGGCAATCGCCCGCTTATGAAGGGCTCCTGCAGTCAATTCGTAGGAGCCCTTCATAAGCGGGCGATGTTTATGGGACAGCAGTGTGTGGTACCGTGAATGAATGAATCGCCCCGGACGCTTGATTTGTGTTCGGGGCTTTTGTTTGGAAATCGATGAATGAGTTTTAAGGAAGTCTCAGCGCGCTATGACGGTCCGGCACTCGAGAATGAAGTGCTGGAGTTTTGGCGTGAGCAGAAGATATTCGAGCAGACGCTGAAGCAGTCCGCGGGGAGGGCACTTTTTACGTGGAACGAAGGTCCGCCTACGGCCAACGGCAAGCCCGGCATTCATCATGTTCTCGCACGCAGCTTCAAGGACCTGTATCCGCGTTACAAGACCATGCGTGGCTATCACGTGCCGCGAAAAGCAGGCTGGGATACGCACGGATTACCGGTTGAACACGAGGTCGAAAAAGGCCTCGGCATTTTTGACAAGAAGGAAATCGAGGAAAAAATCGGCATTGATGATTTCACCCGCCGTTGCCGCGAATCGGTCATGCGCTATATCGGCGACTGGGAGAAGATGACTGAACGCATGGGATTCTGGGTCAATCTCGATGAGGCGTACTACACGCTGGACAACAGCTATATAGAGAGTGTGTGGTACCTGCTCAAGACGATCTGGGACAAGGGGCTGATCTACCGTGGCTACAAAGTGGTGCCATACGATCCGCGTATCGGCGCGACCCTGTCATCGCATGAACTGGCGCTCGGTTATCGGGAAGTTGAAGACCCGTCCATTTATGTTCGCTTCAAAGTAGAAGGTGAGGACTTAACCTCGTTCCTTGTCTGGACGACCACGCCGTGGACCTTGCCCGCAAACCTGTTGCTAGCGGTGCATCCGGACGTCGACTACGTCTATGTGGAGGCCGATGGTGAAACCCTGATCCTCGCTGACGCGTTACGCGAAGAGGTACTGCGGGACCTCGGCCACAAGGTGGTTCGCACAGTGAAGGGCTCCGAACTTGTCGGAATGCGCTACGAGCAGATATTCAAATACCTTGAAGTCGATGGCGACGCTTTCCGCGTACTGCCCGCAGACTTTGTCTCCACAGAAACCGGCACCGGGATTGTTCACACCGCGCCGCCCTACGGCATCGACGATCTTGCACTCGGGCAGGAAGCCGGCCTGCCCGTGATACACACTGTTGGTCGGGACGGGCGCTTTCTGCCGGAGATCGAACCGGTGGCGGGGATGTTCTTCAAGGATGCCGACAAACCGCTGATCAGGATTCTCAAACAACGTGGCCTGCTGTTCCGTTCCGAGACATACCGCCACAGCTACCCGTTTGGCTGGCGCACCGGCGATCCGATTATCTACTACGCAAAAAATGCCTGGTACATACGCACGTCGGATTACCGGGACCGAATGGTTGAACTCAACCAGACGATCAAGTGGGTACCGGAAAATATCAGGGATGGGCGCTTTGGCAAGTGGCTCGAAAACAACGTCGACTGGGCGTTGTCCCGGGAGCGTTTCTGGGGCACGCCGCTGCCGGTCTGGACCGATGGCGATGGTGAGTACGTGATGATTGGATCTGTGGACGAGCTTGCAGAACTGACCGGCCGCGATCTCAGTGAACTCGATCTGCATCGGCCGGCCGTGGATGAGGTCACCTTTGAAAAAGATGGCAAGACCTTCAGCCGCGTCCCGGAGGTTATCGATTGCTGGTTCGACTCGGGCGCAATGTCTTACGCCCAATGGCATTATCCGTTCGAGAACAAGGACACGTTCGAGAATCATTTTCCGGCTGACTTCATCTGTGAGGCTATCGACCAGACACGGGGCTGGTTTTACACATTGCATGCGATTGGCACCCTGGTATCGGACAGTGTCGCCTTCAGGAATTGCGTTTGCCTGAATCTGATCGTCGACAAGGATGGCAAGAAGATGTCGAAGTCGGTCGGCAATATCGTCGACCCCTATGACGTGTTCGACACGGTAGGCGCGGATGCACTGCGCTGGTATTTCCTGGCACGGCTATCGCCCGAAGTCCTGAAACGCATTTCGGTCGAGATCGTGCAGGATGTAGCCAGCTCGTTTATCAACACTTTTTGGAACACATATGGTTTCTTCGTGCTGTATGCGCGGCTCGACGACGTGGATTTTAGTAAAGACATTCCGCTGTCGGACAGGCCGGAAATCGACCGCTGGGCACTGGCGCTGCTCAATCAGACGGTCAGGACCTGCACGGCCGCGCTCGATGACTACGACGCGAAGACTGCTGGCGCTGCCATTGAGTCCTTCGTCGATCAGCTGAGTAACTGGTATGTGCGCCGGAATCGGCGGCGCTTCTGGAAATCGACGGATCCCGAGGACAAACGATCGGCTTACCTGACCCTGCACGAGTGCCTGGATGTTGTGAACAAGTTGATGGCGCCCTTCGTGCCGTTCCTTGCGGAACATATATATCAGAACCTCGTCCGCACAGTGGATAAAGATGCGCCAATCAGCGTTCACATGAGCGCATGGCCTGCAGTCAATAAAGCCTATGATGATGAATCGCTGCTCAATGACATTGCTGTTGTGCAGAAAGTCGTAGGGCTTGCCCGCGCTGCGCGCGGGCAGTCCGGCATCCGGACACGGCAGCCTTTGTCACGCCTGCTGGTTCGAACGCCCGATGATGCTGCCGCCAGGGCACTGGAAGATCACAAGGCGCAGATTCTCGAAGAACTGAACGTCAAGTCGATTGAATTCATTGCGCGCGACGAAGGATTGGTGAACTACCGCATCAAGCCCAACTTGCCGAAGCTCGGCAAGGAGCATGGTAAAGACTTGCCGCAAATTCGGCGAGCGCTTGAAGAAGAAGATGGTGCAGAGGTTGCGGGCAAAATCGCGCGCGGAGAAAGCATTATAATATCAATACCTTCTGGTAAATTAACGTTGACCGGACAGGATCTGATCATCGAGACTGAGTCGGCGGAAGGCTATGCTTGCGGGGCCGATGCCGGCTACCTGACGGCGCTTGATACGACACTCACTGACGAACTGGTCCGCGAAGGAGTTGCGCGGGAGCTGGTTCGTACCGTTCAGGAATCGCGTAAGCTGGCAGGACTCGAAGTGTCCGACAGGATCGTTCTGGGCGTCTCCGGATCGGCCGGTGTCGAGGCCGCGTTGGAGGAGCATCGGGATTACCTGATGGCTGAAACGCTGGCGACCGAATGGCAGGTCGGTCAGGATGATCCCCTGTTTATGGAGAGTCGCACGCTCGATCAGGAGGAATGGACGATTGAAATCAGGAAAACTTAAGCGAATCCATCGATAAAGTTGCGCGCGGTTCCAAAGATCTGCTATAAGAACACGTCGCAATTGACAGACAGAAAACGAGGACACGAAGGAGCGCAACGCGGTACAGTAGCGCGGACCACAGGAAGTAGTCGACTCACAAGCGTAGGAAGCCGCCAAGAGGTGAAAAAAGCGGCCAACAGAATAATAACGCTGGAGTGAAAATGTCCAAGTACGTTCATCGGTTCTATACCGCCGTTTCGGTATTGGCCGGTCACGGCTATATAAAACAACGACTTGTTCAGGCGTATGAAGGCAGCCTGACTTTCATTGACAATGACGACATGCCGAGTGCGCTGCGGAAATCATTCGCGGAGCTAGGACGCCTGATGAACCAGGTGGCACCAATGAATGGCGAAGGGCCGATTTGCGCGTCGGTTCGCAAGATGTCAATCGAGGAAGCGGACGAGTGCGCACACAGGATCATCGATCTTTACAGCGACCTGGTCCGCCTGTCAGACAGCGCGCAAAAAAATCTGCCGCTGCATATCGAGGATAAGCCAGCCAGTACCCCCGTCCTCGTGAAGACTAATTAGGTTTCATCGCCCTTAAGGGCATCTCTAGCGCCGGATGGGATAGTAGACATAAGTTAACAAATCAGCCTCGTCCGTCCGGGTCGGGTCGCTGATGTACGATTCCCACGCATCCCCGTTTCGCTCTATCCCGAGTGCTGCCAGGTAGGCAGCGATCTTGTCATGCGTCCTGCCCAGCGTGCGGTAGGAGCCTGTGTGCTTCACCCGGATGACCGGACCTGCGTAGGTCCTGCCGATCTTGACTGCCTCCCCGGTGCGGGGCGTCGCAGCGCTCAGGCCACGCACCGGAATAGCGGCGTCAAATACCAGCTCGGACCCTGAAAATGTGCGGGTGATTGATAAAGGCGCCCCGGCGTCGTCGAGGCCATGGTCGTCGATGAAACTCAGTATGTTGAAATAAGCGTCCCCCATGGCTGCCGAAATGGCGGTTGCCTCCGGGATGCTGGTGGTTCGCAGGTAGGCGATATCTGATCCTTCGACGACAATTTGTTCGATCTCAATGTCACTGAAATCGGCGCGCGGCAGATTTTCAGCCAACTCCTTCAGGCGTCTGAGGCCTTCCTCCTGTTCGCGGCCGATTACCGGGTTCTGCACCATCCCGAAATAACGCCCAACAAGATTGAATCCATAGTCGCTTTCGTGAAGCCAGACGACCCGGGTCATTTCTTCCTCGGAGGACAAGGTATACGTAGCCGTCGCCGGTGCCTGGTCTCCGAGTTCGAACTGAGTCGTGATTTTCTCGTAGGGCACGCTTTCGATAATGGTCTTGCGGCCTCGCCCGATGATGTGCCCATTCCAGTAAATGCTGGCGTCCACCCCCCGCGGCGGGCCGCTGATGTCGATCTGCGCGTTGGGGTCGCTCTCCAGCACGGGCGACCACTTGCTGACCTGCCTGAAATCATTCAGAAGCGCGAAGATCGTCGCCGCATGTGTATCGATCAGGATGTCCCGCTCGACTTGGAGACGTGATGGCAGGAACATGCCGATCACGATCAAGAGTAAAACGAATCCAGCGGACGCAGCCAAAATCTTTTTCATAACCGGATTAGACGTAACTTCCTGCCAATGATCAAAATATTCTATATGTTGTGCCTTTTCTTTATTCATCCGGATATTCTCAGGCCGCTATCCGCGAGCATTGATAATGCGGCCGCCTACTCGTGGGAGCGTGAATCCCAATTCATTGGGGATACGCTGTTGCGGCCCTCGAAGGACACAGCAGTTGATTGCAGTCGCCACCAACATCCTGGTCTGCGTACATCGCTGGGATTCCGATTGGCATGAACCGGCAGTTAGTCTGATTAAGGAGTTGGCGGAAGGACTAGATCAATGGTCCGTGCCGTGGCCAAGTATCCACGAATTCTTCGCCATCGTTGCTCATCCAAATATTTACGCGCCGCCATCGACCGTCAGGCAGGCAACCGCGCAGATCGATGCCTGGCTGGATTCAGCTTCCCTGGTTCTCCTTGGTGAGTCCCGCGATCACTGGACGACGCTCAAGGGGTTGCTGGCTCAGGGAAAGGTTCGCGGCCCACTCTTTCATGATACGCGGATTGCGGCGCTTTGCATTAGTCACGGTATAATCGAGTTCCTCACTGCGGACCGGGATTTCAGCCGCTTCCCGACCTTGTCGACCGGAAACCCTTTATTAACGTAGCGAGAATGGGGAGAAAGCACCTTATCAATAATTGATCCAATGTTTTTTTCGGGGAAATAGGTCAGCTTGGTAAAGCACTGTCTTCGGGAAACGATGACTAAGCTCTAAGTGTTTGAATTATAACGTATTGAGGTTGGGCGCTCGTTGCGACGATTCCAGTACTGACCAGCACCGTCCACAACTAAGTCACGCAAGACTCACGCAGCTTCCGACACACGCTTCCCTCGGTTGCTGCGCCGCGTATCCGAGTCCACCGGTCGGCGGCGCACCCACATGATTGTGCCGGCACCAATTCAGAGCTGTTGCAGACACCACGGACAGCGGAATGCAGATTATCAACTACTGCTTACATCCGGCAGCACTCCGATGCGAACTCTCGGTCAAGAAAATGTTTTTTAGCAGTAGCTCGCCACAGCGATAGTCGGAGCATTTGCATGCCCAAAATTGGCCTTACATCCGAGAGTCTGATTTGGTCGTCCAGGGGTCAGAAATCGCTTAGGAATACTCGTTACATGACGTTGCTCTCACAAAGTCATCAGGGTGTCCATTAGGATCCGATATATCACCGGCCTCATGCTCATTCAAAATCGCA
>SMWE01000118.1 GCA_004357475.1 Gammaproteobacteria bacterium | reverse complement strand
GATCGAATTACCGGCAAACGCGAGCATCGTGATGCTCGTGTAGACGATCGCGCGGAGCTGTGGGGAACCCACACTCATATCAGTGGAAGGAACTGGCTGCCGAGCCGGACCTCACGGCAGCCGATTGCTGTTACTCAGGCGGTTTCCCCAATTTAAGTACAAAGCGATCCGTGTTGCCGCGCAGGCCCTCCGCAAAAACGCCCTGCGTATGGTCGTCAGCCGGGTTGGCCAGGATATTGGCGTCCCCATCGACCACGAAGCCTGCTGCTTTTGCGGTTTCAATCGCCACCGATTTTTCGACTCTATGCAGTGCGGCATTGTCGGCGCCAGCTGCTCCGACGTGATCGATGATGCCGAAAACGCCACCGGGTTTCAGAAGGCTGTAGATTGCCTGCAGCGTTGCCAGCGCTGCCTCGGGGCCGCGGCTGTTGTAGATATCATGGAAGTTCAGTGCAGTGATTGCGGCATCGAAGGTCCCGGCGTCTGCCGCGATATCCTCAAAGTCTGAGTTCATCCTCGAGACATTCGGCAGCCGGTCGTCGGCGAGTCTTGCGCTGATTGCTTTCTCGTTCGCGCCTTCCCGCATCTCAAGAATGACCGGCGGGTTCTGGGCGACAACATGTCCGTCAGGCCCAACGGCCAGCGACAAGACTTCGGTGTAGTAACCGCCCGCTGCGATGACATCCAGGACACGCATGCCGGGTTCAATGCCCAGGAACTCGACGATGTCCGCGGGTTTACGGCCGGCATCGCGAGCCCGGTCTTCTTCCGATCTCGAATCGCTCGCCAGCAAGGTGCGCAGATCCGCAGGCGCCTCTGCCATCGGCTCGGCCGCCGGGGGCGCTTCCGGCTCGGATCCGCTGCAGGCAACCAGTGCGAAAAGCGTTGAAAATAATACGGCGATCAGTGATTTATTAGTCATTCGTATGCTCCACCGGGAATGTTCGAATTGTGTCGGGCCGCCCAGAATACAGAGGATTATCCGCTGCAACAACGGGGATTGAGTTATATCAGTCAGGACCTTGGGGATACTCGGTCCCAATTTGCCTGATTTGGGCGGAATTGTGCTATGGGCCGGCGCAAATTGATCTTTAGTGCAATGAAAGTCAGTCCGCAAACACCGATGCACATGATGAGGCGTCAGCGGGTGAACTGACTTTTAGTTCGATCGTGTAGAAATATGCATCAAGGCCTGGACGGATACCCGGCCCAACCCGGCAGCTCCCCCGCATCACAGGACCACTCCGCTTTCGAATCGCAGAAAATATGGCCGCTTGGATTGATCGCAGGGCTGCTGTCCAGGGTGCCGGCCGGAATGACTGCCAGACTCAGGTCCGGGGCCACGCGCGGCAACGGGCTGCCACAGTTTTTGCAGAAAACCGTTCTGAATCGCTCCGCGTCAGGTACCTTGAAACTGCCAATCAGATCCTCACCCTGGGTCCACTCCGCAGCGTCGGGATTGAGAATGATGTTACTGGCGTGACCGGTGCCGGTCGATTTACGGCAGCGACTACAGTGACAATGGTAGAAAAACCTGAATTCCCCTGAAATCTCATATTTGACGGAACCGCAAATACAACTGCCTGAATATTTTTCTGACGACATCGGATGGCTTCTCTTACTAGAACATCTCGCTGGGATCAGGCTGATGGTCATCGGTGCTGTCCCGGTCGGCGATGTAGTCCCCGGTAATCATCTTGTCGTAGCTCAGTCCCGGACCAACCATCGGATAGACGCCGGCGTTCGGATCGATAATAACTTCGAGGAATGCCGGGCCTGGAAAATTCATGAACTTTTTAATAACTGCTGGTAGATCCTCTTTGCGGTCCAGTTTGTGGGCAAACTCAAAGCCATCGGCTTGTGCGGTCTTGACAAAGTTTTTGCGGCGCAGCGATTTGTCACTGCCCGACATGCGGCCCTTGTAATAGAGTTGCTGCCATTGCCGGACCATGCCGTCGCCGAAGTTATTGAAGACGATTATCTTTATCGGCAGCTCGTAGGTGGTCGCCGTCTCGAGTTCGCCGATATTCATACGCATGCTGCCGTCGCCATCGATGTCGATAACGAGCCGGTCCGGTTGCGCAAACTGTGCGCCGATTGCAGCGGGCAGGCCGAAGCCCATCGTGCCCATGCTGCCGGACGTCAGCCAAAGACGCGGTTCCTTGAAATCAAAGTATTGTGCAGCCCACATCTGGTGCTGGCCGACGCCGGTCGAAATGATGGCTTTGCCGCCGGTGTGCCGATTGATTTCCTCGATGACGGCCTGGGGCTGGATCAGTTCGCTGTCGTGGTCGAAATTCAGGCGATGTTTTTTCTTAAGTATCGCGATCTCGTCGTGCCAGGTCGAAAAATCTTTCTGGAATCCGATGCGTTGGCCGTAGGCGAGCATGTCATCTAGGTCTTGCCGCATTACGCCAACGTGATGCCAGTTGACGCGTTTGACTTTCCCAATTTCTGATACGTCAACATCAAAGTGAGCGATGTTTTTTGCATTAGGTGCGAACTTGGGCGGGTCGCCGGCAACCCGGTCGTCAAACCTGGCACCGATAGCAATCAGGAAATCACAATCTTCCACGGCATAATTTGCGAAAGCCATGCCGTGCATGCCGAGCATATGCAGTGAGAGCGGGTGTGTCGTGTCGCTGGCGCCCAGGCCCATCAATGTTGTCGTCACCGGAATTCCATAGGCGTTGGCAAGGTGGCGCATTGCCTTGGTGGCGTTGCCGTTGATGACACCACCGCCGGCATAAATCAGCGGGCGTTCCGATTCGGCGAGCATCTTGTAAAAGCGTTCGCAGGCATCGTCGCTGAGCTTGTTGTCGATGACAGCCTGCAGCCGGCTGCGATAGCCGGTCAGCGGCAGCGAACCGCCACCGGTAAATTCGCCTTCCCAGTTCTGCACGTCTTTTGGAATATCGATGACCACCGGACCCGGACGGCCGGTGCGGGCAAGCTCGAATGCGGTACGTACTGTAGCCTCGAGCCGGCTCGTATCCGTGACCAGGAATACGTGCTTGGCGACAGCGCCCATGATTGCCGCAACCGGCGCTTCCTGAAATGCGTCTGTGCCGATTGCGTGAGTTGGCACTTGCCCGCAAATAACGACGATCGGTACCGAATCGGCCATGCAGTCGCGCACTGGCGTAACGGTGTTGGTTGCACCCGGCCCCGAAGTCACCATGACTACTCCGACTCTGCCGCTGGCGCGGGCGTAACCTGCTGCCATGAATCCGGCACCCTGTTCGTTAGCGGGCACTATCAGTGGCATGGGCAGTGAGCCGTCGGCCTGCCTGTGCTGGTCGTTGTAACGAAAGACAGCGTCGTAAGTAGGCAGGATGGCACCACCGCTGTAGCCAAATATAGTGTCCACGCCCTCGTCCGCCAGCACCTGAACGATCATATCGGCGCCGCTCATTTGTGTACCAGCCAGCGGGTGTTCCTGATGCTGGTTTGCGGGCTTAAGCGTTGCCATGATATTTTTTAAAAGTCACATAAGTGCCGGATTTTCGGCGAGTGTTTACTAAATTTTCTTGCATTGCAATACTCCGGTCAGTACGCCACCATCCGCCGGGTGCTCCGGGTACATTAGTTACATACGAATTTATATTTTATCGGGATTTAACTGGCAATGAGACACGTCATTTCGGTGCTCTTACAAAACGAGGTGGGTGCCCTGACCCGCATGACCGGGCTGTTCTCGAGCCGCGGCTATAACATCGATTCGCTTAACGTCGCGCCAACCGATGACCCGACGGTATCCCGGGTTACCATTGTCATATCCGGCTCGGACTCGGCAATTGCGCAATTGAATGCGCAGCTCGCCAAACTCGTAGACGTCGTGAATATTCACGATATGACGCTAGGCGACTATTTCGAGCGCGAACTAGCCATCGTCAAGCTAAAGCTCGCGACCGGCGGCTATGCGAAAGTGCTGGCGCTTGCCAGGAAATTCGGTGCGGAAGTCCTTGATGATTCGCAAGTAAGTTGCACCGTGCAACTGACCGGCAGACTCGCCGAAATAGATGATTTCATTGCGTCCGCGGCGTTGATCGGCGAAGTTTCAGCCGTCGCTCGTAGCGGCAGCGTGGCAGTATCAAAAGGCGAGGTCACTTTGTCATCTTATGTTCGTCATCATCGTTTGACCGGTTAGCATTTTGGGGACAGTTTACTTAATTGGTACATCAGTGGATTCGTTTTCCAAAAACCGGCTTCGATCAGTTCAGTAAACTATCGCCGAGCATGTCGACATTGTTTCTCAATGATCTTCGCCGCCTGATTGTGAAAATTGGCTCGACCTTACTGGTCGATAATGCCAACCGAATTAATCGCGACTGGCTGAATGACCTTGCGGAGGACGTCGCATTCCTGCGTGCGGCCGGTCACCAGGTTCTGATTGTCTCATCCGGTGCCGTTGCGATCGGCAGTCATGTACTCGGCATTAATCTACGGCGTTCCAGGCTCGAGGAATTGCAGGCCGCCGCAGCAGCAGGGCAGGTGCAGCTCGTGCATGCATACCAGGATGCTCTGGGGCGCCACGATATTAATGCGGCGCAGGTTTTGTTGACACCGGACGACACGGAAGTGCGCCGGCGGTTTCTCAATGTGCGCGGTACGCTGGAGAAATTGCTGGAGCATGACGTTATACCGATCATCAACGAAAACGATACGGTCGCTACAGATGAGTTGCGCTACGGAGATAATGATCGCCTTGCGGCGCGGGTCGCACAAGTTGTCATGGCGGACGGCCTGATACTGCTTTCAGATGTTGATGGTTTTTACACTGCTGATCCGCGTGCTGACGCAGAAGCACAATTTATTGGTTCTGTCGATTACATCACCGAAGAACATCTCGAAATGGCCGGCGGCTCGGGGAGTAGTCTTGGAAGTGGCGGTATGCGGACCAAGCTGCAGGCTGCCCGCATTGCGACGCACGCCGGCTGTGTAACCATCGTTGCCAGCGGCGCGATCGAAAGGCCATTGCGCGCATTGGCCAATGGGGGTAAGTGCACCGTATTTGCTGCGGAAGCAACACCGGCGGCCGCCCGCAAGCAGTGGCTTGCCGGCATGCTGGCGGTCTGTGGAGAATTGCGCCTGGATGCCGGTGCTGCCGCGGCACTCGAGAGCGGCAGCAGTCTGTTACCGGTCGGAATGACTGAGGTTATCGGACACTTCCGGCGGGGTGATGCGGTAACGCTCGTTGGTGCGGACGGCCAGGAACTGGGCCGCGGGCTTGCGGCCTACGCCAGCGACGAAGCGATCGTGATCAAGGGATGCCGATCGGAACAAATAGAGGGCAAACTCGGTTATCGTGGCAGGTCAGTCATGGTGCACCGGGACGACATGGTGCTTTTCGACCGTAAATGAACATTGCATTCGACCAACAATCGATCGCGGCGACAATGGAGACAATCGGCAAAGCGGCACGTGCTGCATCGGCCGCGCTTGGGCGTTGCAGTTCGGATCAACGCAATGCAGCGTTGCGGCAGACTGCCGCCGAGATACGCGCGCAAACTGGTGCAATCCTGGTGGCAAACTCGAAGGACATGGGCGCTGCCGGGGCCAGGGAATTGAGCAGCGCAATGCTGGATCGGCTGGCGCTTGACGAAGAGCGCATCGAGGCGATGGCCTGCGGACTGGAGACCGTTAGCGAATTACCTGATCCACTGGGGCAGGTGCTCGCGGCATGGGAGCGGCCGAACGGCCTGAAAATCCAGCGCGTGTCGGTGCCGCTGGGTGTCATCGGCATTATTTACGAAAGCCGCCCCAACGTAACCGCCGATGCAGCTGGACTGTGCCTGAAGTCGGGTAACGCGGTCATTTTGCGTGGCGGATCCGAGAGTTTCCGTTCAAGCCAGGCAATTTACCGGTGCATCGTTGCCGGCCTGTCCGCCGCCGGGATCGACCCAGCCGCAGTACAAATGGTCCCAACCAAAGACCGCGAGGCTGTCGGTTACCTGCTGTCCTCAATGGCTGAGTACCTGGATGTTGTCATACCGCGTGGTGGCAAGAGTCTTATAAAACGCGTGCAGGATGAAGCACGGATTCCGGTCATTGGCCATCTTGAGGGAATCTGCCATGTCTATTTGCATGAATCAGCAAATTTAGAAATGGCGAAAGATATCGTTCTTAATGCAAAAATGCGTCGCACCGGCATCTGCGGAGCCGCCGAAACTTTGCTCGTGGACAGAGATGCCGCGGAGCGTTTGCTACCGGTCATCGTTGATGCACTGGTTGACGCCGGGTGTGAAGTTCGAGGCGATGACGAAGTGCAAAAATTAGTAGCAAACGTAGTTGCCGCGACTGAAGAAGACTGGTCGACGGAATACCTCGACGCGATTATTTCGATCCGTGTCGTTGATGACATCAGGCAGGCGATGGAGCACATTGGTTATTATGGATCCGGCCACACCGAGTGC
Source organism: Gammaproteobacteria bacterium (assembly GCA_004357475.1). Lineage (GTDB taxonomy): Bacteria > Pseudomonadota > Gammaproteobacteria > Steroidobacterales > Woeseiaceae > SZUA-117. The sequence continues at coordinate 21,237 of SMWE01000118.1, read as the reverse complement.
ATTGTTACCGACGACATTGATGCGGCAACGCGTTTTTTCGCTGACGTAGATAGCGCAATTCTCCTGCACAATGCATCCACCCAGTTTGCAGATGGCGGCGAATTCGGAATGGGTGCAGAAATTGGTATAGCGACTGGCCGAATCCATGCGCGTGGCCCGGTCGGGGCAGAACAACTGACCAGCTATAAGTATATCGTGCGCGGTAGCGGTCAGACCAGGCCCTGATGTCGAACGCCGAACCTGATTACGAAGTTGTTGTGGTCGGCGGTGGCATTAACGGTGCTGGCATTGCGCGGGATGCAGCGCTCCGGGGCTTAAGCGTGCTCCTGCTCGAGAAAAATGACTTTGGCAGCGGAACCTCGAGCTGGTCGAGCCGCCTGATTCACGGTGGCCTGAGATATCTCGAGCACGCCGAGATACGCCTGGTTTTTGAATCGCTTCGTGAGCGCCGCCGGCTGCGGCAGCTTGCGCCGCATCTCGTCAAACGGCTGCGGCTGAATATCCCGATCTACGAGCAAAGCCGGCGCAGCAAATTGATTGTTCGCCTCGGCATGATCGCGTATGACCTGTTATCGATCGGCAAAAATGTTCCACGCCATAAAATGCTGAGCAGGGATGAACTCATCGAGGCGGAACCGGGAATCAACCAGGAAGGACTGCTGGGTGCTGCGCAATACTATGATGCGCAAATCACCTTTGCCGAGAGACTGGTACTCGAAAACATTATCGGCGCGCAAGAAGCTGGCGCCGACGTCCGAAATTATTGTCCCGCCATCGGCATCAATGTCAGCCAGGGCATCGTGCAAAGCATTCACTACCTCAAGCAGGGAAGCGCTCAGGAAACCGAAGTTACGACCAGCCTGGTAATCAATGCTGCGGGACCATGGGTCGACCGGGTTCTCGCGACAGTCAACCGGGAAATTCCCCGCTTCATGGGCGGCACGAAAGGCAGTCACATCGTTGTTGGCCGTTTCGAGAGTGCGCCCGGGAGCGCGTTCTATATCGAAGCGGCGGCTGACGGCAGACCGTTTTTCATTATTCCCTGGAATGGCCAGTACCTGATCGGTACGACCGACATTCGGTATTACGGAGATCCTGCAGATGTTGTAGCGAGTAAAGAGGAGATTCGCTACTTACTTGACGAGACCAATCGGGTTTTTCCTGGAGCAAAGTTGACTGTCCAGGATATTCATTTTGCCTACGCCGGCGTGCGGCCACTGCCACGCCGCGAGAAGGGGCCTGAATCGGCGATTACCCGCAAACATATCATCAAGAAACACCGGCGGGTTGCGAAGGGTCTTGTCTCCATTATTGGTGGCAAATTGACGACTTATCGAAACCTGGCGGAACAGGCTGTCGATCTCGCGGTTCGGGTGCAAGGCGGGGCCGCAGGCACTTGCGAGACACGAACGATGCCGCTGCCTGGCGCGACCGGTATAGAAGCGGCTCGCAAGAGACTTGATGCATTGAATTGCCTGTCCGAAAGTGGCGTCGATCGTTTACTTGGAATATATGGTGGCCGTGCCAGCCGAATCGCCGGGCTTGCCGTTAACGAGTCTCACCTGATACGTACTTTGGATGAGGAAGGAACAGTGCTTGCGGCAGAGGTGGTGTTCGCGCTGCGTCACGAATTCGCCGTCAACCTTACAGACATCGTTCATCGCCGCCTCATGACCGGGTTATCGGCTGACCAGGGTTTGGGCATTAGCGAAGAAATCGCAGCGATTGCCGCGCGCGAGTCGAACTGGAACAATTCAGAGAAGGAGCAACAGCTGGCTGAATTGGGTCAATACAATGCCCGCCTGAAATCGCCAGTCCATTGAGATAGCCTCAGCCGGCACGATACAGCGTTGAGCGTCGGCTGAGGCTACTTTCTACCCTCAACAATGAGTTGGGGTCCGCTGCGGCCGAACACATGCTTGGTGAATATTCCATAGACGTGGCCGCAGCTTTCACAGTGAGCCACGTAATACCACGGCGCATTCTGCCGTGATTGTTCTTTGCTTGGTGTCGATACGATTTTTTCGATACCGGATTCACCACAATCGGGACATTTTGGATCTGCCATGAAACACTCACCTGAGATTGATCAACTGTTAACACGTTGTTGACGAGAATAACCCGATCACTTCGGATTATCATCTCTGTCAGCTTTGATTCGACTGACTAGCAAGAGTTGCAAATGAAAATCACTTTCTTCCGGGCAATGCCCGTAATCATTTCGCTTTCAATCGCGATGCATGTCAAGGCTCAGCCCGGCGACGCTGATATCAGCGGTGACAGGCCTCGCGTTGGACTGGCGCTGGGCGGCGGCGGAGCTCGTGGCGCGGCGCATATCGGTGTGCTTAGAGAGCTGGAGCGTCTGCGTATCCCGATCGATGCAATTGCGGGCACCAGCATGGGCGCCGTTGTTGGCGGTCTTTATGCATCGGGCATGACACCCGACGAGTTGCAGCAACTGATCGAATCTCTGGACTGGGCGGATGCCTTCACCGACCAATCGAAACGGGAACAGCGCAGCTATCGGCGCAAACAGGACGACGCCGCGTTTCCCATTCCGTTAGAGCTGGGCTTGCGGGACGGCAGCCTGCGACTTCCGAGGGGGCTTATCCAGGGGCAAAAGCTGTCGCTGATTCTCCGGGCGCAGTTGTTGCACGTGTATGACGTGGATGATTTCGATGATCTGCCTACGCCATTCAGAGCGGTGGCGTCGGACATTGAGACCGGTGATGCCTATACGTTATCGCATGGCGATATCGAACTCGCTATCCGCGCAAGCATGTCAGCACCCGGAATTTTTTCGCCGGTCGTTGTGGACGGCCACATGCTTGTCGATGGCGGGCTTGTCGGGAACGTACCGGTGAGCGTAGTGCGGGAAATGGATGTCGACATCATCATTGCCGTCGATGTCGAGTTTCCGCTGTACCCGCCGGAACAACTTCAGTCCGCGCTTGCGATAACGGAGCAAATGCTCACCATCCTGATTCGCAAGGAAACCCGTCGGGAACTATCGAGTCTGCGCGATGCCGATATTCTGATTCGTCCTGATCTTGGTGACTATGGGTCGACAAATTTCCAGGATATTGCGCAGACCATCGCACCGGGCGCTGCAGCGACGATCGCCATCGAAGACCGACTCAAAAAACTCTCGGTATCTGAAGACGAATACCGCGAGTTTCTGGTGGCGCGCCGGCGCCCCCCCGGCCCGCCTGCAACCATCGATTTTATTCGAGTAATCGACGACGGGCATCCGGCCGATCGCTTCCTGACGGCGCGGATACGGACGGAACCGGGTGACGCCATTGACGCTTCCCGGTTTGCCGATGAAGCCGGGTACCTGTTTGGCATGGAGCGCTACGAGCAGGCCAGTTATCGCCTCATTAAGGAGGCAGATGCGACGGGAGTCGAGTTCGAAACCCGTTCGAAGAGCTGGGGTCCGAATTTTCTGAAGTTCGGGATTTCGATTGAAGATGACTTCGAAGGCTCGACCGCGTTCAATGTAGCCGTCCGCATGACACGCACCGCGATCAATTCGCGCGGTGCCGAGTGGCGAACCGATCTGCAGATCGGAACTAATCCACGGCTTGCTACGGAGTTCTATCAGCCGCTCGGCAGGGGTTCGCGATTTTTCATTGCACCGCGAATCTCTTTCGAGCAAAGCAACATAAATACGTTCAGTGGTGACACCAGCTTCGCGCGTTATCGAATCGGCGAAATTGAGGCGGGATTGGATTTTGGCCGGGAACTCGGACGCTGGGGTGAGTTTCGGCTGGGAGCGTTTCGTGGCAGCGGTAACGCACGCCTGAAAGTCGGCGATCCTGCTTTGCCGAATTTTAATTTCGATGCAGGGGGTGCTCGTGCACAGCTCGCTCTTGATACCTTCGACGATGCGCAGATCCCCAAGAGCGGAACTAAAATCAACGTCGAGTGGCTAATATCGCGCCCGGGATTCGGTGCGGACAGCAATTTCGATATCGTGGAATCGGCGATCGAGACGGCCTGGAGCTGGAAGCAGAATACTCTGCGCTTCGGCCTTGAGTATGCGACCACGATTCAATCGGACGATCTGGTTCAGAATTTCTTCCCGCTTGGCGGGTTTCTTCGCTTGTCAGGACTCGAACGCGGTGCGATAAGCGGGCCGCACCTGGGACTCGCCCGAATTATATACTACCGGCAGGTTGGTGAAACCGGGGGTGGTCTCTTCGATATACCGCTCTATTTCGGCGGTTCAGTTGAAGCCGGCAACGTCTGGCAGTTCCGGTCTGATATCAGCCTCGATTCGATGCTCGTGAATGGCAGCCTGTTTGCCGGGCTCGATACGTATCTGGGGCCGCTTTTTCTTGCAGCCGGATTTTCGGAGGGCGGTTCTACCAGCTTCTATCTGTTCCTCGGCGCGCCACAACGCTGATAATCCGGGATACAAGCTAGCGGACGATTTTTTGGAGTACCTGGGTGGGCGTATCGGTGGTTCGGTAGTAACCGTGCCGGCTGGCCATGTCGTTGAAAGCTTTGTCACGCTCAATTTCGCTGGTGTACCAGTGGACACGTTGCCAGTCGTTGCCGAGAATCTCTGAAAACGTATCGCCAGCTGGCAGCGAAACCTTGATGCCGAATTTTCTTTCGGCGTTCGCCGTGCCGGGATCTACCAGATTGTGTCGATGACAGAAGTCCATTCCAGATCTCATATAACAGGCATTGTGTTAGCTGCGCAATAATAACCGAACTGGCGGCATGTTGAAAAAACCGTCGACGGCGCTAGCGGTCTCCCGCACCTTCCCTGTCTTGCCAGCCGAGAATCTTGCGTGTGATCAACAAATAGACTGGCTTGCCGGTCATCATCCAGAGCTTCGATAGCATCGATGGGTTGTCGAGGATCGTTTTTTCACGGCGTGTCAGGCGATCCGGGCAGTAGGTTCGTTTGTGTTTGAGCAGGTGACGAATGTCTTCACGCGCCAGGGTCCGAAACAACGGACCGCGCTGCCGCGCGCACCAGGATAGCTGAAAATCAATGATGGCCGGTTTGCCGTCGCTTGTCAGCAGAAAATTGGGCTCCTTGGCGAGGTCATTGTGAACGACGCCGAGGCGATGCATGCGTCGAATGAGCCTGGCCGCTGCGTGAAAATATTGAATATGCCCGGGCTGGCCTTCCTGCATTGGTACGCCGTCCACATAGGATCGATCAAGCGTGCTTTTGTCTGATCGAAGAAGCACGGGTATGCCCTCCAGTTCCTCGAGTACGGCCAGCGTACGCGCCTCCCGGGCCAGCAGGCGCCGGGCGATCCAGCGGACGGGAACGGGTGCGCCGCGCGTGTCCCTGCGTATCAGCGGGCCCGCTTCCGAGTGAATCAGCGATACCCGCCCGAATATGTCTTTTTTCAGTAACTTGGAGTCAAGTGCTTGCAAAATGTCACGCTCGCGCTTTGAATGTCTGGTTAAGGAAAAACTCGATATGCTGCCGCGATTAGAGCCAACCAAAGAGAATACAGCAAGTCGCTGCATGACCGTGTCGCAGGAGCCCTTCATAAGTGGGCGATGATCATGGGTCGCTTTGATTGATGACTGAGAAACCGGAAAATGATTCATCGGCGGCGGCCGACAAAACTGGCGAATTTTTCAGTGTCGGACCACCGCTGCATGCCGTAAAGCCTGGCTATGTGCGCCGTGCAGCCGACGATTTCCTCTACCAGACGCTGGTTGCCGGCAACTATGCGCATATCATTGCGCCGGACCGGACGGGCAAATCAAGTTTGATCGCGGCGATATCGGCACGTCTGCAAAACAACGGCTTCAGGGTTGCCGTGCTCAATCTCTCACAAATCGGCGAGCGGGATGGCGGCTCCGATGCCGGCCGCTGGTATTACAGCATTGCCTACCGCTTGTTGCGGCAGTTGCGGCTCAAAGTCGACCTCCAGACCTGGTGGCAGGACAACTCGATCCTCAGTAACCGGCAACGGCTGGTTGAATTTTTTGCTGACATCATCCTTCAGAATATTCAGGAACGAATCGTTGTGTTCGTCGATGAGATTCAGTATGTTGCTGACTTGCCGTTCGACGAGCATTTGCTTGCCAGCATTCGTGCCGCACATAATGCGCGAGGAACCGAGCCGGAATTTTCCCGTCTGAGCTTTGCCATGTTCGGTGAATGCGATCCCCATAGCTTGGTGCTTGATCCCACGATGTCGCCGTTTTTGATCTCGCAAGAGATCAGGCTGAGTGATTTCTCGCGTGAAGATCTCAACATATTTGCAGCGGAACTTGACCTCTCCATTGTGGATGCGGGGCTGGCGCTTGATCGCATCTTCGAGTGGACGTCGGGCCAGCCATACCTCAGTCAGAAACTTGCACGGTCGGTTGCCCGTGAACAAATCTCGGGCGATATCAGGGGCCATGTTGACCGGATTGCAACGCATCAGCTTGCAGGGAGGGGTGCAACGCGCAATGAACCGCACCTGAGTCATCTCCACAGGTTGGTCGTTGACGATAAAAAGAATCACGAGCCACTTCTGAATCTCTATGGCCGGATTCGCAAGGGCATCAGGGTAGCTCATGATTCCCAGTCAAAGGTCCAGCGGCGCCTGATGGCAACGGGACTCGTCGTAGCAACTGATAGCGGAGACCTTGCGGTTCGAAACAAAATATATGAAACAGTGTTTACAGCCAGGTGGGCAAACGAAAACCTGCCGCTGCACTGGCGAGGGCCTGCGATTGCCGCTGTCGTCGTTTTATTAGTGACTGCAATACCGTTCGCTTATACACAGTTGCTGCCGAAACCGTACATGCGGATCATGTCGACACCGACGTTCGACCTTGAGACGATTTCCGACGCCTATGCAAATTTGCGGTCATTCCCGGGGCACGCCGATGCGGCTGACCGCATGTATCAGTTGATACTCGAAGACCGGGCACGGCAGGCGGCAGACCGCAGGACGATTCTTAATATTTCCAGGTTCGCAAGACAATTGCCGGGATCAATTGAACTTGCAAACGGGTTTCTTGCTGATTATTGGGATCGCCAGGTCGGCGCTGCAATGCGGGACGGGAGGCGCGATGACGCGTTGCTCGCTTCCCTGGAATCGCTGGTAGTATCAACGCCGGCACGTCGCCGTCGTGCGTCGACGCTGGTTGGGGACGACTATTCCCACCTGTTGGCGACGAATCCGGTGCAGGAAACGGACGGCCTTGCATTCAATGCAGAGAAGATGCAGCTGACGTATTTCAGCGGTGCACAGATATTGCAATGGTCGCTCGTTAACCAGTCGCTGGAGGCGCGTGAACCCTGGACAATGTCAGCGCTGGAAGTAACACCGCTGGTTCGCCGTGTTGTCATAGATCGGGGGGGGCTCGCGAATCGCGTTGGGCTTACTGTTAACGTCAGCCATGCGCGACTCGACGATATACGCATGAAGTTGATTGCGCCTTCCGGCCGCACAATCGAACTGGCTTTTGACCAGCTGGCGTCCTCAGCAAATGACGAAATCCGAATTAGCCGCGAGCAACTTGCGCCTTTGATCGGCGAGCCGTTGAATGGTACCTGGAGCCTGAGTCTCAGGGACGAGTCCACCGGCGTATCCGGGCACCTGGTTGGCTGGAATCTGAGCCTGAATTCACAGGTCGTCGTTGAAAATTTCGAACGTGGTCTCGATATCCCGGACCCGGTCGAAATAGCGTCCGAAAATCTCTGGTTCAGTCCCGATGGCCGTTACGCGATCGCCCGCGCATTACAAAGTGACAGCGCGCGACTGTGGGATCTCAATTCGGCCGAGGCGGCGAGGACTATTGCGGTACCGGCCAATGAGCAAGTCCTGGGTCTCAGCGCAAATGCCGAGTACCTGGTTACGACGACGCAGGACACTGTCAATATGTGGCGAACGGCAAGTGGCCGCCGGTCGGCCGTGCTCGATGTAGGCGCAGCCGGTACCGACGCCATTCTCGGCGCCGACGGCGAACACCTCCTGGTACCGCGCCGCAGTGATATCGACACGCTGTTTCAGTTGTGGTCTCTCTCCAGTGGCAGAGTTGTTGCCGAACTCAGTGTTGCCGGCGCGCCGGCGCTCGTCGCAATGGATGCGACGGGCAGGCATCTTGCCGTTGCCGATTACGATCGCGCCGTTCGTATCTGGGATATTTCCGCAGGGGAACTCGTGTCCCAAATTGACCTCGCGTCTCAACCGAGTCAGATCAAACTGTCCGCTAACGGTGAATCGCTCGGTGTCGTACATGGCGACGAGGGCGTTTCGCTGTGGCGAACTGATCGGCCGAAAGTACCGGTCCTGCAGGAATCAAGCCGCGATGAATGGCAGATTGCATTCTCGCAGTCAGGTGCACGTTTCCTGGCCGGCAACATTCGCCAGGGTTATCAGGCCTATCGCAGTAGCGACGGTGCGATTTCCGGACCGTTGCTTGATGCGGGCGTGGCAGCAGGAGGGCAGATGTTGCTGGCGTTTTCGGCTGACGAAAAAATGATCGTTACCGCAGCGCGGAATGGTATTGCAAGATTCTGGACCGCACCGCCAACTGCTTCGTCAGTGACAAATTCGGTGTCCGCCGACATCATGCCGGGTCATCAATTATGGAGCGCATCGGGTGACACGATCACGGTCATTTCACCGGGCGGCGAACGAATCGCGATTGGCGACAGCTCGGGACATGTGCATATCTTGCAAATTGATGCCGGTGCGCGAGAGATCGGCGCCGAGAGGGAAGAGATCAGCTTTCTTGGCCACCGTGGTCCGGTGGTCGCGATGGTATTCAATAATGATGCGTCGCTGGTTGCGAGCGCAGGGGCCGATGGCACGGTTCGCATCTGGGATGGCAGCAGCGGCCTGCCGAGGCCGTTTTACGGCAGCGCATCCGCCAGTACAGTTGGCCGTATGGCGTTTTCACCGTCGTCGGCACAGCTCGCAATTCTCAGCGGACAGCGCGCATGGATCATGAATGTGGAGACCGGTGCCGTGCTTGCGGATATCGAACTTGGTGAGTTGCACGCCGGCCTCACATTTGCGGCCGACGGTCAGCTTTATCTTGGCAGTGAAAGTGGCGCGTTGCGCAGCCTGTATGCAGATCGCACCGGCAACTGGCATTTGCGAAACGTGTGGCAGGGTAGCGAGGCAATTCGTCAGATCGAATTTTCTGTGATAAGGCAACAGATTGTAATCGTCGACGGACGCAATGAAGCACGCTTGCTCGATATCCGTAGCGGCCACGTTGGAACGACCCTGTTGCAGCTTCCAGACACGGTTACAGAAATGGCATTCAGCCGCAGCGAAGCGCGCATGCTGTTCAAGACCGGGTTATGGATTCACCGGGCGCTGGTTTCACCCGCCGGGCTGGTGTGGACCGATGCAATCCGCGCGCCTAAATCACTCAGCGGATCGAGAATGGCGCTCGATCGCCAGGTGATTGCCGATAAGAAGGCGCCGCTTGGGGATTACGAAAATGATCGCGTACTGGTGCTGACCCGCGATACCGGATTCGTAAAGATCGCAGAAATACATTTCGATTACGATGCCGGACCAGCTTTGTTCGGCAATCGTGGAAACCTGATCGCCGAATGGACACAAAAAGTACGGGGCGAGACTCCTAGCGGTTTTGTCCGCGAAGGGTTCTAACCAGCAACTCGAGATTACCGGCGGTCGCGTCCCCCGGGTTCACTGCTTGCCCGATACGCACATTGACTCTGGCAAAGAGCCGGCCCGGAATTCTTCGCAGCGCGCCAGACTTGCGCCGGCTGAACCAGCTGCCCCACAGCCCGCCGATCCCGATCGGAATCACCGGAACCGTGCGACCTGCAATGATCTTCTCGATGCCAGACCGAAACGGCTGAATTTCTCCATCCTGTGTGATGCCGCCTTCAGGAAATATGCAAATCACGTTTCCGGCTTCGAGTCCTGCATCAATCTGATCAAACGCTGCCTCAAGCAGATCGGCATCCTCTTTCGAGGATGCAATCGGTATCGCCTTCGCGGCGCGGAAAAAGAAATTGATCAGCGGGATCTGAAAAATCTTGTAGTACATGACGAACCGAACCGGCCGCCTGATCGATCCACCAATGATCAACGCGTCCAAAAAACTGACGTGATTGCAAACCAGCACGGCCGGACCTCTCTCAGGAATATTATCCAGCCCGAATGGTCGAATCCGGTATAGCAGGTTGATGATTATCCACACGACAAAACGGATAAAAAACTCCGGGAGCAAGGTGTAAATAGTGATCGCCACGATGGCGTTCAGGCCGGCGAGCAGGAGAAATAGCTGCGGGATAGACATGCCGGCATTCAACGTTGCCAGCGCAAACAACGCGGCCGCAACCATGAAAATGGCATTCAGGATGTTGTTTGCCGCGATGATACGTGACAGATGCTTGCGTCTGGCGCGCTGTTGCATCATGGCGAACAGCGGGACACTGTACAAACCGGCAAAGGCACCGAGCATCGCCATGTCTGTCAAGATGCGCCAGGAACCGGAACGCGCAAGGAACTCGGAGACCGTATTGACGGGAATGACATGCATCGCCGGCTGTGCGAAGTAGAGATCAACAGCAAACAGACTCATGCCGATGGAACCGAACGGCACCAGTCCCAGTTCAATCCGCCGATCCGACATTCGCTCGCATAATAGTGAGCCGATGCCGACGCCAACGGCGAATGCCGCTAGCAATACAGTCGTAATTTCCTCGCTGCCGTTCAGAATATCCAGCGTATACGCGGGAATCTGCAGTGTTATGGCCGATCCGAAAAACCAGAACCAGGAGATGCCGAGAATCGACAGAAAAACACTTTGTTTCTCTCGTGCAAACCTGACGATTCTCCCGGTTTCGGTCCAGACGTTCCAGTTAATCGCGAGCGTCGGGTCTGCTGCCCTGGTCATCGGGATTCCGCGGCTGGCAAGATAGCCAATCACGGCAACAGCGATCAGACACGCTGATATCACGGTCTGGTTTGTGTTATCAATCGCGACGGAAATTCCGCCAACGATTAAGCCGAGAATAATTGCGGTATATGTTCCAAATTCCACCAGCGCATTGCCGCCGAGGAGTTCGTCTGTTGCCAGCTGCTGCGGTAGGTAGGCATATTTCACCGGCCCGAACAATGTTGACTGACATCCCATAAGGAACAGAACGAAAAGCAGCGCAACGTAACTCTTGTTGATGAATGCGAATGCGGCGAGGAACATCAATCCGATTTCAAGCAGCTTGATAATTCGTATCAGCCGTGACTTTTCGTATTTGTCCGCGAGTTGGCCGGCTACTGCGGAAAATAGAAAGAAAGGCAGAATAAAAAGTATGCCGGCGACATTGGCGATCTGGCTTGCATTCATCCCGAGGACATTGACGCCCTGAAATGTAATCAGGATGATCAATCCGTTGCGAAAAATATTGTCGTTGAATGCGCCAAGAGACTGAGTAACAAAAAATGGCGCGAACCGGCGTTGTCTCAGCAGCGAATACTGATTCGAATCAGACACCGCGACACTATAGCAATTAAGGGGACAGTGACCTTAATTCAATTCGTGGTGTCGGACGCAGATGCCGAATTAAGGTCACTGTCCCCTTAATTGCTCATAGCGGATCGTAATCTCGGCGCCGATAACATCAAAACCAGGCAATGAAGTCGTCGTGCTGTGCACTGGCTCCTGCGTCGCACAGGCACCTTGCAGGAGAGTTAACGCGAGGATAATCAAAGACTTTTTCATGACGCCTCCCTGGTCAGAAGTCGCGATAGTTGGCGACTTGGTCCGTCTGCTATGATTCAATGCAACATGCCGCAATCGGTTGACTGGCCGAATTGCGAAGTCGTCCACAATGTGGATTTGACGTCGGATGTTATGATGCGGCCCACGTTTAATGACCTCTGCCCCGGCAACAACCTGCATGACATTAATGACCGCCGATGAAAACTTTGCGTCTGAATTTCTGTTTTAGCGGCCTGCTGCTGCTCTGGGCATGCGCCAAGGAACTGCCGCCGGTTTCCGTGGCCGAATTCGTGAAAAATCCCAGGCTGCTGGAGGCGGCCATGGTGCGCTGCGGACAGAACCGATCCGAGACGAAATACCTGGCGGAATGCATCAATGCGCGTGACGCGATCAACCGGCTGGAGGTTAGTGTGGAACGGGCGAGACGTGCAGATCTCGAGGCCCAGTCGGAGCGCAAGCGGTTGGCGTTACGACGGACTCAGGAAGCGGCGGCCGAGGCAAGGCGCCGTACCGCGGAGGCGCAGCAGCGTAGAGAAGAAGCCGCATACCTGGGCGTCTTTGATGGGGAGGCGCCAGATGGCAGCGGCCTCGCAGAGGGTCCTGGAAGTGCAACGAATGCCGCGTCAGACAATGCTCCCGGCGTCCAGATCACCCCGCCCGAACCTGAGAGCGTCGAGAACCCTGCCAAGGATGTGGAACCGGATACCGGCGTTGGCAGCGATATTGAATCGATCAGGGAAGAATTGAAACGCCGCCAGGAAAACCCCCAATAACACGGCCACGCGCAACGTGGTTCGATGTCACGATTGCGGCATCGTCCGGACGTGCAGATCCCGTTGTGGAAACGGAATCGATATTTCATCCTCTGCAAACGCCTTATAGACGGCGCAATTGAGTTCGTGTATCAGCCGGCCGCGATCAACCGGATGGTCAATCCAGCACAGCAGTTCAAAATCGAGACTCGATTCCCCGAATTTGCGAAATCGCACGCGTGATTCGGGTACGTTGCAAACATCTGAGTTCGCGGCTGCGACGCCGGACAGAGTGGCAATAACCTGGTCGATATCACTGCCATAAGCGACACCAACTGCAATTCGTATCCTGTGCTTGGCAGATGGGCCGCCCGCCTCGTTGATAATCTTTGAATTACCGATAATGCCGTTCGGCACAGTAATTTCAACATCGTCGCGCGTCAATATCCGGGTGCTCCTTAATCCGATATGCGTAACCATGCCGCGTTCACCGGATTCGAGACGGATGAAATCGCCGGTTTTGTAGGGTGCATCAGCAATGATCGATACGCCGGCGAAAAGATTGGAAAGCGTATCTTTGGCGGCAAAACTCAATGCAAGGCCGACGATTCCGGCCGAAGCGATCCAGGCTGTGACATTGATGTTCCACGCAAGGAACAGGAAGTAGATCGCAAGCGCCAGGAGAATGACTTTGATCACCGTATCCAGCAAGGGCAGCATGCTGGAATGCACATACTTTGTCGTCGGACCTCGACGGAGTGAATTAAGCAGCAGTTGAACCAGCCCGCGTACAAAGGTGTACCAGACAACAATGGCAATCGTTCGCAGAATCCCAAGCGTTACATACTGGGGTGATTCAGAAAAACCGAGCCTGCGGATTGCGAGCGCAAGTCCGACGAGCACGAAACTAATAAAAATCGGCCGATGTAGCAGCGCAACAACATTGTCGTCGATTTCAGTCGAGGACCGGCTGACGATCTTCGCGATGATTCGCGAAATCAGGAGATCGGCAAGCTTGCCAACAAGAATGAAAATGACCGCGATTGCTGCGGCCTGCAAATAAATGTTTGGGCCCACGAACTGAACCCAGGATTGAACTTGTTCGATAGCGTCCTGCAACTAGCAGCCTGTTGAAATAGTCTCAGGGGAGTGTGAGACAAGGCGAGCGTCGGGCAAAATCATCACTCACGCCCATCGTCTCAGTGCGTGTATTCCGGATCTACTGCGGCACGCTCTGCTGCTTGTTGCTGTCCTTGTCAGGATCCGGCATGCCGTAGGTTGTGACTGTCGATCGCGGTTGGGACGCACTGGTAAGTGTCGGAACATCTCCGATCATGCTCGGTTGTACCGGCAATCTGCGCGTTTGCGCTGTCAGTACCTGCACAAACTGGTTTGCCGATTGAGGCGCCGCATTTCCTGAACTTGAAAATATCTGTTCAGGTGTAATGGTCGCGGAACCATAAAACGCGGCATTGGCTTTGCGATCCATCGTTACGCCGGCGCCCTCGAGCGCGATGCCGGCGAAGAGCCCGCGGCTTCTCGAGTATGAATAGACCTCGGACCTGAACGTAATATCGGTACTCACGCTGGCGTGGCGACCGACCGGGCCGGCGGCAATCGAGGCATCAGCACCGAGCGTAAACTTGCCGTTTGTAATGCCGTCGACACCCTTGCGAGTCTTGAAGACGAGGATGACGTCCGTCGACTGTGCTCCGATCTGAAAACCGAAGCTGCCGCCGGTGAGGGTAATGAAAGCCGGATTGCTCCAGGAGCCGTCGTCCTGCCTGATGACCAGGATGCCCTTGCCGCGGCGTACGCCCAAGCCAAATCCGACCTTGAATACATGGGGGACAACGGCCACGGCGTAAGCGCGTGACAGAAGCGCCGGCGGAATTGATTGTTCCGGAATTCTCAGAAACTGATCGATGACATCCGTGGCGTCCGTAACGCGGCTCTCTTCCCTGGTTGCGGCGGAGGCCGGCAAGACAATCAGCATTGAGATCAGGATGGTCAGTGTGTATTGGCGTAGTCGCATGATTTTGTTCCGAAAATGTAAAATCCTGGGTGATCGTTGCTGTCGCCGCAAAGGCGAACAGCTTTCTGCTAGCAGAGTCAGAATTCTCCCGAGAGTTCCATGACTACATACTACGCCTTTTGTCGCGAACTCTCATCGCGATTTACCGGTGCAGGTAAGCACAGTTTCCCCTTATTTGACAGACAGGGGCGGCAGGGGGCAATCGAGGCTGGCACAGATCGCGCGCAGCAGTTCTGCCTCGCTAATTGTCAGCTTGCCGTCATGCGTAATCGTGTTGCTCACCGCCTGTAACAGGCTCTTTCTTCCAGCGGAGTTCATCTGCCGCAATGCGTCCAGGCTTCGGCCGAGAGCTTCGACCGTTTGCTCGTCGTCGAGTTGTTCCGTGTGCCCACTGGCCCATTCACCGAATGTGGAGATTCCAGCCTGGTAGGCATGTTCGCGAGCCACTTCATCATCATTGCCCTGGTCGGCGACTATCCGAATCACATCGATTGCTGCGCGCCGAGCCTTTTTCCGGGGCACGCGATTGCCAATTTTGTCCGCAACCGGATCTGCTGCCTGGCTGAGGTGGCTTGCCAGTACCCGGTAAATGCAGAATTCACCGAGGTCGATGCGACCATCTAATTCGATAAGGCGCCGGACCAGTTCCAGCAAGTATTCCATTTGCGTTTTCGGCCGGGCCTTCAGCATGGGAAATGCGATTTCCAGCAGCGGCAAGCGGTATCTTGGACCTATCTCGCTGACTTTCTTAAAGTAAGCCCTGACCAGCGCTGCCCGCTCGGTGCCGAGTTGTTCTTCAATGAGTTGCAATTGCCGGTCGGCAAGCTGCTCGTCCAGTACCAGCGAAATAGTCAGGAGAAATGCCTCTTCGGGTGCGTGCGCCGCATCATAGAGCAGCTTCGGTATATTGCTCCGCAGCCGCCGTGCGTATTCGATATGTTGCGGTTCCGGGCGGCCGATTGCCTCGGCAATATTGCCGGTCACTGTGCGGGGGTTTTGTGGCGCGACTTCGGCGCCTGCAAAATTCGCGGCCTGTTCAGATTGCCTCACGGTCCTGCGGTGTCGCGGATCGACGTCCGGGTAGTCGATCTCGCGGAAGCTCGGATCGAGCGCCTGGATACGCTCGATGAGTGGCGGATGGGTCGCGAAAATCGAGGTCAGACTGGCAATACCAGCAGCAAAAAGCATGTGACTGACTTCTTCCGCGTCGACGCTTTGAATATAGGAATGCCGGGAATATCCGCCGATCTTCTTTAGCGCATTGGCAATGCCGTCAGTCTGTCGCGTGAACTGTACAGCCGACGCATCGGCAAGGAATTCACGTTGCCTCGAAACGGCCGCCTTGATAATTCTCGCGAAAAAAACACCGATCCAGCCGAGGATCAGGAGGCCAAGCCCGATAAACATGATGCCTGACGATCCGCCTTTTCTGCGGCTGGACACGATGCTCGAATGATAACTGCTGCGCAAGATTATCCGCCCTATCAGGCCCAAAACCATGATGCCAAAAAGCACGCCCATCATGCGGATGTTGAGCCGCATATCGCCATTAAGGATGTGGCTGAACTCATGCGCGATGAT
Source organism: Gammaproteobacteria bacterium (assembly GCA_004357475.1). Taxonomy (GTDB): domain Bacteria; phylum Pseudomonadota; class Gammaproteobacteria; order Steroidobacterales; family Woeseiaceae; genus SZUA-117. Next base: position 5,178 of record SMWE01000118.1, on the reverse strand, counting down.
GCCTTGCAACTCTTCGCGCTCCAGCAATTCGAGCGTGCCGCGGGTCACGGCGATCGCGGCATCGCCGGGCGTAAATCCTGCAGCAAACGCGTTGATGCCGCTTTCTTCCTCCAGCACATAGATTTCGGGGACGGGGATGCCGGACGCGATGGCCATTTCCTCGACAATGTTGCGCAGACGTTTCCGCAACGGATCCCGGACATCCGGTGGCACCAGCGTAGCGCCCATATCCTGTGCGACCCGGCCACCGCCGGAAGAAAGGCGGGCCGTCTTGTACAGCGTAGATCCCAGTATGAAGAGCGTGGCAGCGACGGCGGTGAAGCCAAGAATTGCGGGATTCGCCGGGTTGTCGTACTGGCCGACGGCGTCCAGGCCGACACCGACGATCAGCGTGACGCCGGCGACAATCAGAACGGTCGAGATTACATACACGACGACCAGCCAGCGCGTGAAGCGTCTTGCCCGATCCTGTGCGTCAAAAAAATTCATGACGGTCTGTGAGACTGCACGTCAGTAATCCAGTTGCGGAATAGGAAGGAAATCTCAGGAGAAACTGACTTCCGGAACTTCTCGTTTCTCTTCCGAGTCTATTTCCAGGAAGCTCGCCAGTTCGAACTTGAACATGCCGGCGATGATGCTGTTGGGAAAATTCTCTGCTTTGTTGTTGTAACCCAGAACAGCGTCGTTGAATGCCTGACGTGAGAACGCGACCTTGTTCTCTGTAGTGGTGAGCTGTTCCTGAAACTGCATCATGTTTTGATTCGCCTTGAGATCAGGATAAGCTTCGGACAGGGCAAAAAGGCGGCCGAGGGCAGCGCCGAGAGCGCCCTCGGATACACCGAGTTCTTTTATTGCCGCGGCGTTGGTTGGGTCCAGTTTGGCGGCGTCAAGACTTGAAACAGCGGTATTGCGGGCATTGATGACAGCTTCGAGCGTCTCGCGCTCGTGTTTCATGTAGCCTTTGACCGCTTCCACGAGATTTGGAATCAGGTCGTGCCGGCGGGTCAGTTGTACATCAATTTGTGCGAAGGCGTTCTTGACGCGATTTCGCAGGTTGACAAGACTATTGTAGATGCCAATTGCAAAAAGGACGATTGCGGCAATCAGCACGAGGAAAATTACGGATGACATCACAGTCCACCTCCCCGGTGTGTAGTTGTGACAGCAAGGATAAACGTTGTCTGATGCGAACACTAGTCGTGGTTGTGTTTGCATTCCTAATGATTTCAAGGCTTTCCCTCGCCGAGTGGGTTGGTGAGGCGCAACTTCATATGGGTACGGAAGTCAGCGTTTACGTCTGGCACGACGACCCCGCAACTGCGGATAAGGCGGTCGCAGCCGTGTTCGCCGAAGTTGCTCGAATCGACAACCTGATGAGCACCTATATCGAGAACAGTAAAATTTCCGAAATCAATCGCGATGCCGCAGAAAGGCCTGTTGAAGTCGGTGATGAACTCTTTACGCTGATTCTCCGCTCACTGGACATATCGGTGTTGACTCACGGCGCGTTCGATATCACCTACGACAGTGTCGGGCAGCACTACGATTTCAGGGCAGGTCGCCGGCCCGACGCAGACACGATCTCGGAAGAATTGCCGCGGCTTGATTACCGTTTCGTGGAACCCAACCGGGGCGATGGCACGATCCGATTTACGCAAAAAGGTGTCCGCATCAACCTGGGCGGCATCGCCAAGGGCTATGCAGTCGAGCGCGGCATCGAGGTGCTCAGGCGATATGGCGTTGCCCATGCAAGGGTGACCGCCGGCGGCGATTCGCGACTGCTCGGTGACCGCCGTGGACAACCCTGGATGGTCGGCGTGCAGAACCCGCGGGACCCGGATCAGGTTGCCGTCACCATTCCTCTGGAGAACGAGGCAATCTCGACTTCCGGAGATTATGAGCGCTTTTTCATGGAAGACGGTGAGCGTTACCACCACATTATCGAACCCTCCACCGGGCAACCAGCGGGCGATGTTCGTTCGACAACCATCATCGGACCCGATGCAGTCCTGACCGATGCCTTGTCGACTTCCGTGTTCGTCATGGGTGTCGACCAGGGTCTGCGCCTTATAGCGACCCTGCCGGACTACGAGGGCATCGTCATCGATGCCGACGGGCAGATGTTCTATTCGGACGGCCTGCAACCTCCTGACTAGCCGCATCGCCCGCGGGGCGGGCACCTACGATAGCGCGTGCGGTGACGTGTCGTAGGTGCCCGCCCCGCGGGCGATGCGTTTGCGATTTAACGTAATACGGGCGGGCTTCGCTGGGCCACCGCCTCGGTGTCGCAATAAGCAGCCACATTCATGGCCAGACCGGACGGGTCATCTGTGACCATGATCACTCCCCATGCCGTTGCGGGCTGTCACCATGCGAGGCTTATGGCTTGGTGTCGATCGCCACTTTTGGGCAGTGGCGGCAGCCCGTAGTGCGGTTCTGCGGCCTTTTTCTGTGCTGCCCACAAGATTGCCGACCCGGCGCCCGGAGATGACTTAAACGCGTGGCCGTCGACGGCGCTGCTGCGGGGATCGTCTTGTCAGGACAAAAGGAACTTGAACATGAAGAGACTAAAATTACCATTGCTTGGAGCAATTCTTGTGATCTTTGCGGCGAGCAGCCTCGCCTCCTCCAGCCTGGAAGGTCAGATTGCGCCGGACTTTGTGCTTAAGAGCGCAAGCGGAGAAAACCTGCGATTGAGTGAGTACCGGGGCGACGTGGTCATGATCAATTTCTGGGCAACCTGGTGCGGACCTTGCCGCCAGGAAATGCCGGTCCTCGACGAACTGTACGGACGCTACCGACACGTCGGCTTCAACCTGCTGGGCGTCAATATCGATGACGATTCGCGGCGGGCCATGAAGATGGTGCAGGAACTCGGCGTGAAATTTCCAGTGCTCTTCGATGAGAATAAGGACGTCAGCAAGCTGTACAAAGTTGACGCCATGCCCGTGACCATTCTGGTCGATCGCGAGGGCCGGATTCGTCACGTCCATCACGGCTACAAACCCGGTTATGAGGACAAATATTTGACAGAGATTCGTTCGTTGCTCAGAGAGTAACGGGGATCCAGCTGGCAGGAGACACGAAAGTGGCAAGAATACGATTTTCCAGTATCGCGCTAAGCTCGATTTTGTGGGTGACCGCGGCATTCGCTCAGGATCTTGCGCCACTTGATTCTGACTCGGCGCTGGCCGAAGCGCAGTCAATGGAAGTTGGCGAGGCGCAGGCCCGGATTGAATTTCGCAGTCTCGATCAGGATGTGCAATCACTCAAAAAAGAGGTACTCGACCTGAACCGGGACCTGTTTCTGCTCGAAGAGGAACTACTGTTTCCAGCGAACTCCCAGGTCGCATTTTTTATCTCCATGGATGTTGGCGAATATTTTGATCTTGACGCCATCAAGCTGAAGATCGATGGCAAGGATGTCTCCAACTATCTTTATACCGAGCGTGAGGTTAGTGCACTGCATCGTGGTGGCGTACACCGCATGCATATGGAAAACCTGAAGGTAGGTGACCATGAACTGGTCGCGGTGTTTACCGGCAAGGGGCCAGGTGTTCGTGACTATCGTCGTGGCGCCACAATGAGTTTCAAAAAGGGAATCGGCGCAAAATACGTCGAGCTGAAAATTACTGACCGCATAACGAAACAGCAGCCTGAGTTTGTTATCAAGGAATGGGAGTGATCGTTGATCGCCCGACGACTCATAACGGTAGCACTATGGCTTTGGCTGGCGGCTGGCACGATGTTGTCACAGCCTTTAGCGGCTGACGACAAGTCCGGACTCACGATTGTAAAGGACGCGCACTTCGGTGAAGTGCTGTTCTACTTCTACCAGGAAGATTATTTTCCAGCAATCGTCCGCTTGCTGGCAGCGAACAAGCAGACACAGCTCGAAAATCACATTGACGAATCCGAACTGCTGCTCGGCGGCCTGTATCTTTCCTATGGTCACCATCTGCAAGCTGCCGAGATATTCGAAAGGCTGCTCGTCGATAGTGTCGACCAGGATATTCGTGACCGGACCTGGTTTTTCCTTGCCAAAGTCTGGTACCAGCGTGGTTATCTCGCTGAATCCCAGCATGCGCTGGACAAGATCGAAACCGAATTACCGAAGCCCCTCGAGGCAGAGCGGACCATGCTGCAAGCGCAGCTACTGATCGACAACTCTCAGCATGACCAGGCAATTGCCCTGCTGGGCGACTGGCCAGGTGAAGATACCTGGGCCAGCTATGCGAAATTCAATCTTGCCGTTGCGATGGTGCGCAGCGGCAGGGTTAACATTGCTGCTGACATTCTGGATCAACTCGGCAAGATCAATCCGCAGAACGAGGAACTCAGTTCGCTGCGTGACAAGGCGAATCTCGTCCTGGGCTATGCCTACCTTCAGGATGGGCAGCCGGTTGCGGCGAAAGCACCGCTGCAGCGTGTCCGCCTCGATGGTCCGTTTTCCAATAAGGCATTGCTCGGCGTGGGCTGGGCCGACGCCGAGGTCGATCACTATCGCCGTGCGCTCGTTCCCTGGATGGAACTTAAAGATCGCGATTTGCTCGACCCGGCGGTTCAGGAATCGATGCTTGCCATTCCTTACGCGATGGCCAAGCTCAACTCGATCAGCCAGGCCGCAGACCACTACCTGAACGCCATCGAAGCGTTCTACGAAGAAACCCGTCGAATCGACCAGGCCATTTATCGCATCGAGAGTGGCGAATTCTTGAGCGAATTCCTGGCACAGGATGCCCTGGAAACGACCGGCTGGTCGTGGAAACTTGAAGCGCTTCCCGAGGCCCCTGAGTCGCGCTTCCTGTTACACCTGCTGGCGACGCATCGCTTCCAGGAAGGGCTGAAAAACTATCGCGACCTTAGTTATTTATTGCGAAATCTCGACCAGTGGCAACAGAGCGTCGATGTATATCGCAACATGCTCGACACGCGCGAACTCGCGTACAACGAGCGTTTGCCGCGAATTGAAAAAAGTCTCGGGCAGGCAGACCTCGACGGTATGGCCGCGCGCAAACTGGAATTCGATGCGCGATTAAACAGTATCGAAGGCAGTGCCGACTCACTTGCGCTCGCGACCGAACGTGAGTTCGATCTGTGGGGTGAAATTATCGCCCTCGAAAGAAACCCGGCGCTACAGGCGAGTATCCCCGAAGCAGAAGAGATACGCGACAAGGT
>SMWE01000117.1 GCA_004357475.1 Gammaproteobacteria bacterium | reverse complement strand
TTTGTCGAGGCTAAAAATCCTGCCGCGCTACTGTCATCCGGTTCGCCACAGAAACTGAATCAATTCATGTCCGCTTTCGCCCTGTAGCGGCAGGCAAAACACTCACATCCTGAAATCCACGTCCATTTCTGCAGCCAGGTAAAACACGGTTGCGTAAGCTGCGGTCAGGTAGCGCATGTCCTCCGGGATAATCTTGTCGAACGTGTCGTTCGGCGTGTGGTGGTACATGAAGTAATTGTTCGAATTCTGCATGAAGTTCAGCGCCGGCACCCCTGCCTTGCCGAGCACACTCAGGTCCGACGCACCAGTTGCGTCGTTGGCGTCGCTCCAGGCAATGCCCAGGGGAGCAACAAGCTTATGCATCTCGCCAACAAGCGGCACTGATTCTTCGCCAACACCTGAAATCAGCGTGTGCGCCCTGCCACTGCCGCCATCGACCTCGGCGCCGAGGATATGCTCGTTCAATTCGTCCTCGCGTGCAGCGTAATATGCTGCGGCGCCAACCAGGCGATTTCTTCGGTCGCAAACAGCAATACACGAATACTTCGTTTCGGTCGCTGCTCCAATTGCCCAATCAGTGCGGCAACGGCCATCATGGAAGCAACGCCGGCACCGTCATCTATTGCACCAGTTCCCTCATCCCATGAATCCAGGTGGGCACCGAGTACCAGATAGCGGTCAGGGTCCGCTCGACCCGTAATTTCACCGATGACGTTGGCACCTTTGACGCGGCCCGTAATCTGAGAGCTCATGTTCATTTTCATGACGACCGGCTCTCCACGCTTCAACATGTTTTGAATGAGTACCGCATCCGGGGGAGAAATTGCCGCTGCCGGTATTTTTTACGTCCTCTACATAGCCATAATCACTGCCGGTGTGTGCATAACGATTGTTGTCAGTGCCCACGCGATCACACGCGGGTCGCCATCGGTGCCGACACGACGCGGACCGACTTCGGTAGTCAGCGATTCGACGATATCCACAGAAAGATTGTCCAGCAGTGCACATTCGCGAAGCAGCACGGCGTTGTTCGCGATCGCTGTTGGAATGATGTCGTCACTGCCGGTGACGTCATCAACAAATGCAATAACGCTCGCCAGGCAACCTGCCAGCAAACCTGCCTGTCTTATTCCTGGGATATTCGTTCTTTTTATTAGCATACCTGTCCGAATTAACCGTAATAGCCCGCCCCAGCGGGCGATTCTAGCGATTTGCCATCAAGTCTGTCAGGCGTTCATGAAAAAGGGCCGCAAGCGGCCCCGATTCATGCCCAGCATATTCCTTGATCAATACGCCGGCCCGTTCTCGTACTTGAAGCCGGCTTTGGCGGCCTGCTCTTTGACTGCTTCATAGAGCAGTTGGTCGAGTGAATCTTTCATGCCGCCGGCTTCGTCCACTTTTACGGCGATATAGTCATCACGATCACCAGACAGTTTCTGAATCTGACGCTTCAGGTCTGCCCGTTCGTTGGCCAACTGCGCGACAAAGGCTTGCTGTTCGGCAGGCGCCATCGGTTTCAATGCTTCCGGTAAATCTTCCGGCGCGAGTTCATCAAGTGCAATGGTACCGCTGGCGACGGCGTCGACCAGTTCGTTCTCGCCGAGAAGATTAGTCCTGCCACCGGCAGCGGCATTGAATACGCCACGCCGTGCGCGAGTGGCAACCGATGCATGTAATTCCATCTTGTCCGTCGCAGCGACCTTTTTCAGCATCCGCGCTTTCTCTTCCTCGGAACCGTAATAGAGCCGGGTGTCATCGAGCATCGCCGACAACTTTGCAATCTCGTCATCGAACGGCGTTGTGAATGCCACTGCGCCGCCGGCCTGCTCAACCTGGAAGAAACTGCCCGCGCCTAAGCTCGCGATTTGCGTCCACGGTCCTACAGTCGACGGAATCTCACCACACTGGATCGTGTTAATCACAATACCCTTCTCCAGCGCACTCGCGACGATCTCCGGGTAGCGAACCTCGTTATAGTCCATGTGCGGTGGTGCATCGCCAACCAGGAAGACAACCTGGTAGGCCTGCTCACCTTCACTCCAGGACATGTGATGAACGGCATCGTAGAGTGCCTTGTTGACACTTTCCGGCGAATCGCCACCGCCGCCTGCTTCGAAATCCATTAACGCGGCATAAACAGAATCCAGGTCATCGGAAAGGTCGATTACTTTGGTCACGTACTGATCGCCGCGGTCCCGATAGGCAACCAGTCCAATGCGAATCTCCGGTGTCGGCTGTGCCGATGCCATCGTCGTCGCGATTGACCAGATTTTTTCCTTCGCCGTCTGGATCAGGCCGCTCATGCTGCCCGTGGTGTCCAGGACAAAGACCACGTCTATCTTCGGATTCTGGCTGGCGATGATGTGATGGCTGAGCGGCGGGTTGACTGGAATGTTCTTCGCCATGATCTGCGGGTAATACACAACCGCGCCCAGGGTCATTAGGAAAAGGGCAAAGCCCGTTAGTTTGGTTTTCATAATTAAAGTCCTCATTGGCTAAACAATTGTGTGAGCGCCCGATCGGCCTGTCGCCGCGCTCGTTCGAAAGATTCGTTTTGAACGACAGTGTTTCTCGCGCGCCCTGCCGTGCGCTTCATTGCCGGTGGAATTGCAACAAACAACGCCTGCACCAGGAAAAAACACCAGGTCGCAAGAAACACGCTGCCGGTTTGCGTGATCGCCCAGACTGCTGCCGTGATACTCAGGATGCTAAGCCCCAGGTCCATCAGGGCCGGCAGCACGCCCGAATAAAAATAAAGGGAGCGCACCAGCCACACCGCACCCACATGAATCAGCAGAGTCAGCGGCAGCGGGGGTGCCACCCACCAGGTAACGGCAGCCAGTACGCTCCAGAGAGAAAGCGTGGTGACACGCCCTACCCGTTCCTTGCTGCTGCTGAAGAGGTACAGGAGATAGGCGAGTCCCAGCGCGGGAATCACGAAGCGAATGACACTCAAGAAGCCGACAAACGGAGTCAGGGTCGCAATCACTGCACTCGCAAAGAACGCAAGTACGGCCGCTACGATAACGCCGTGAAAAAATGAGGGCCGTTTCATGACGCGCTCCTTGCATTCTTCTCACGGAGAAACGCAATCTCGACTTCGTCTTCGCCGACATTCATTTCGCGCGCCATGCAGGCGATATCGTCAAATTCCGAAGCGCCAGCACGCTGCGATGGTTCGCGTTGTGCGAAGAGCTCGGCTTTCTGCTGCAGGCTCTGCAGCGTTGCACGATTGTCATCAAGCGTCGCCCGCTGCTCCTCCAGGTATTTCCCGTTGGCCGCGAAACTGGAACTCAGACGCTTCAAAAGGCGCTCAGCCTCGAGCTTCTTCCTGATCAGGCTTTTCGCGAGATCTTCCTTCTCCGACTCGAAGCAGAGATCAAGTTGACTGTCGATCTCCACAATCGTCGCGTCAAGTTCGCTCCTGCGAACCGCCAGCGATTCCTGGTCCTGAGCACACAGGATGATGCGTTGTTCGGCCTCAGCCAGGTCATCCTCCATTTCGCGGATGGCCTGCTTCAGTAGTTGCCCGGGCTCTTCGATCTGATCCAAAACGGCGTGAAAGTCCGCCTTGACAAGCCGCGAGATGCGGTTGATTAAAGCCATGGTGTTGCCTCCTCATGTCGATATTTTCGATGGAGGCATGTTAGGCACGAGCCGCCTGACTGATAAGACATGCTTTGGTAAAACCTGCAACCGCGGGTTTACAGATTATTTACATTTGCGGCTAAAGCCGCTGCTACATTACGGAGGTGCAGAGCTACTGCCGCGAACACCTGTTGCCGCAAAAGACTCCCAAGGTAATGCGCCGCTTCGCTGCGTTCGCGCTTACGGCGGCGGCCCAGGTGCAAAAATTCGTGCTTCGCGAGCAATGGGAACAGGTTGTCCGTTAGAAAAAGTGGTAGCCCTGTATGCTGATCGCAGATTGCTCGTTAGTGGACATCGAAGTAGACCGGATCACGGTATCTTCACTGAAAACAATATGGCCCAGACCGCATCGGCATTGATGTCCAGCTGCAGGTTTCCCACGTTGCCATTCCCTGCATCGACACTTAAACTTGCGCCCGTGTAGCTGGCGGCATCGCCGTCCACTGCATCCGACAGGAATGGCGCCCCGTCAACTGCTGTGAAAATCGCCAGTTCCTCCGCTGTCGTGCAGACGGCAAGCACACACTCGGCAACCGAGTTATCCACCTGAATGGTTCCCGCCTGATACAGAAATGCCGGATCCAGCACGTCGCGCACGGTGACGTCGCTGAGTGCTGCGCCGGGATTATTGACGTACAGCAGGTATTTGAGTTCCACGCCGCTCGGAATCGTTGCGCCGGTCGGAATTGGTATGCCATCAGTCCAAAAAGCACGCTTGAGCAGCTTGATGTCACAGTCTGCTGGTGGTGACGCGGCCAAGCACGCTGATCTGCGCCGGGCTCAATGCGCTGTTATAGACCCGGACATCGTCGATGAGGCCATAGAAAGGGTTGGTCCCATCGCCGCGATTGCCAATGATGAATGGAAGCGCTGCATCGGAATACTGGGTTCCGGACCCATTGATAGTGGACGCATAGCTGGATTCGACGCCGTCTTTGTATATATGAATATTGGCGCCAGTGGCCGAACCGTCCCAGGTAACGGCTATGTGCTGCCAGACGTCATAGGTAACAGTGGCGTTATTCGTCGTCCTTGCTACATCCGTGTCGAAATCTTTATTGAATTCGAAGGCGTCATCTTCCGGACTCGAATTGTCTATCTCCAGAAACCAGCGGCCACTACCCATATTACTTTTTGACATGACGTGGCTCACAGCGGTCGCTCCGGCAGAATCCGGCTTGATCCAGGCCGCAATGGTCATCGGTCCCAAATCATCCAGCGTCGCTGCGGAACCCGCATTCACGATATCGTCAGTCCCATCGAAGTTGAGCGCATAGCCGCCGGCGACGCACTCCCAGGTGGGATCATCGGCATCCACACCGGCGGTGCTGCCCAGCGTTCCGTCGTTGCCGTTCCCCGAGGAGTCGGCCGCGGTCTGGCCGCTGCCTTCGTCAAAGGTCCAGTGCGCGACCAAAGTACCCGCCGCATCCGTTGTCGTCACATTCCAACTATCGTTATCGCCTGCATCGCCGTCGCCATACCCTCGGTGGTAGACTGCGCCGCATCGCCGGTTCCGGAGTCATCCACGGTGGAGGTGAAATCCACGCCGGTGAGGTCCTGGGTGGTCGGCGCGTCGGCGGTGAACAGAATGGTGAGCTTGCTGCTGGCGGTAACCTTGGTGTTCAGGTCAACGCTGATGGCATTGCCGGAGCTATTGTCGGTGAAGGCCACCGTGCTGCCGTCGACCTGCACCTCGGTAACCGCCGGCACGCCGACGCTGCCCGGCGCCGTGATCGCCACTCTGTTCACGCCGGTGTCGCCGCCACTAATGGTCACCTGGATGTCGACGCTGAAGGCATTGCCCGTTGAACTGGTGGTCACATCATTGGGACTGATCTCGGCCACGGCGGCGGTGACGGCGGGGCCACAAATTGCCGCCGGTTGCGGGTGGAAAGCAAGGTCGGAAAACTATCGGCGAGCCATCTGACCGACCGCTTTGCCTGAAAGCCGAATCCAGTCTTGATCGAATCAGACACCGTTGGTCAGATCAAATACGGGCTACCACGCTCAGCCAATGCGCGGTGCAATATTGATTTGTTCAAGCTGCGCCGTCATCACCTCCAGCGGCGACATCGAGCCAGGCACGTAAACAAACCAGCAAAAGCACACCTGCTCTGCATTTCGTCATCAATAATCCCCAGACCTCGATTCGTTGTTGTGGCGGCAGTCTCTCAGGTCTGCCGGTTTCCCGGCCTCATGCTGCTCGAGACCGTACGCCGGAATTTACAAAAACGTTACATCCCACCTCGCACATAAGCCCTTGAAACTGCTAGCCTAGCCGGTGTTATGGGCAGGCAGATCAGCATCCTCGTGATTGAAGACGAAGAGGCCATCCGTGAGGGCCTCATCGACGTACTCGTATTTCATAAATACGCCGTCGACAGTGCCGCAACCGGCCCGGACGGGCTTGAAAAAGCGCTGACCGGCAAGTTCGACCTGATACTGCTCGACATCATGCTGCCCGGCATGGATGGCTATGAAATCTGCGACCGCATCCGTGCCGAGGACCGCAGCCAGCCCATCATCATGCTGACCGCCAAGACCTCGGATGAGGAGATCATTCACGGCCTCAAACTCGGCGCGGATGACTACGTACCGAAGCCATTCTCGATCCAGCAGCTCGTATTGCGCATCGAAGCGGTGCTTCGCCGCTCCCAGGTAGGCATTGAACAGGCACGGACGATCAACCTGGGCAATGTCGAGATTGATACCGAGAACCTGACGGGTCTCAACGGCAGCGAGGAAATCACTTTTACCCGGCGCGAAATCGAGATCCTGAGCTATCTCGCCCAGCACCGGGATCGGCCAATATCAAGAGAGGAATTACTTTTAAAAGTATGGGGTTATGCTAGAAACCTCGACATAGAGACAAGAACGGTCGATATCCATATCGCCAAGCTCAGACGCAAGATCGAGGTGGACCCCAAGGCGCCTGAAAACCTGATCACGGTGCGTGGTGCGGGTTATCGCCTCGTGACCGCGGGCAGCTGATGCTGCCCGCGACTCTTATTAAAGGCTTCGACAAAGGCCGTCTCAGGAACCTGCTGGCTGTATTTTTCCTGGCCCTGGCCGTGCCGACCGGCGCCTTGATCTGGCAAGCCTACAGCCAGCTCAAATGGGAGGCGTTTCATCAATACCGCGGGCTTGCCGAGAATCTAACCGGCCGTGTCGATGCGCGATTGATCGACATGATCGGTACCGCGGACGCGCGCTCCTATGCCGATTACACCTTTCTTAATGTCACCGGCGAGACCCGGTTCAATTTCGTACAACGCTCGCCGTTATCGGCCTATCCCGTGACCGAAGACCTGCCCGGCGTCATCGGTTATTTCCAGGTCGACACCCATGGTGCGTTCACTACTCCGCTCCTGCCGCCTGAGGGCACTGACGCGGAAAAACTCGGTATCGGGCGCAGCGAGTTCAACCAACGGCTGCAGCTTGCCCAGGAAATACAGGCAATCCTTGCCGACAACCGCCTGGTGCAACCAAGACCCGGGCCCGGTCTTCGCCGCGACCTGAATACGTTACCGGCGGCAGCCAGGACCGGGCTCGAAGAAGCAGAAAAAGAGGCGGGCGATTTCACGAATGCTGCCGTCCGATCCAGGCCGCTGGCATCGGCAGCCGAACCGGAAGCGGCGGCGATACAGACTGTGTCAGTAACTGCGGAGTTGCAGCAAGTGGTAACCGGTGATTTTCCCGACCAGCCGCCCGCCGACAAGGATGCTGCCGATGAACTCGAGGCCAAACAGCAACTCGGCGCAGCGAGTGCAGACATAGTCGACAGTCAGCAGATGTTCGGCCAGCTCAATCAACCGCGGGAAGACATCCCGCTCAGTGCCGCGGCCGCCGGGACACTGGAGTTCGATGACGAAACTGGCGAGGCCCAAGCAAAGAATGAACGCCTTAATACGATTAGCAAGCTAAAGGACTTGAAGCTTGATGCCGCACTGCAGAAGAAAAGCGAGATCATCGAGCGTACGCAGGGGGCACGGCGAACCAATCCCGGCAGGGCCACTGCACCGAGTCGTAGTAAACGCCGAGAGCAGATTGCCCTGCCGGAAACAGCGCCGCCCGCAGACAGGCAGGCAATTGCCAATGTTGCCGGCCTTACCGACCTGCGCATCAGCACTTTCGAAAGCGAAATCGATCCGCTGGAGTTCAGCCTGCTGGACAGCGGACATTTCGTCCTCTTCAGAAACGTCTGGCGTGAGGGCGAGCGCTACATCCAGGGATTGCTGCTCGATCAGCATGAATTCGTTTCCGCTGTGATTGAAAGGGCATTCTACGATTCGTCCGTCTCGGCCATATCGAACCTCATCGTTGGCTACCAGGACGACGTCATCCGCTTTTACCCCGGTCCAGAAAACAGCAGTTACCCCGGCAGCCCGGAAGAAATGCAGGGTGCCCTCCTCTACAGCAACCGCTTGTCAGCGCCCCTGGACAGCCTGGAACTGATCTTCAGCATCAATCGCCTGCCACCGGGTCCCGGCGCCACTCTTTTGGGCTGGGTCACCTTCGTGCTGGCGATGGTGTTCGCCGGTGGCTTCCTCGCGCTGTACCGGCTGGGAGTAAGCCAGATCAACCTTGCCCGGCAGCAGCAGGATTTTGTTTCCGCAGTGAGCCACGAGCTCAAGACACCACTGACCTCGATTCGCATGTATGGAGAAATGCTCAAGGAAGGCTGGGCGGATGAAGAAAAACGGCAGGGCTACTACGAGTTCATCCACGATGAGTCAGAACGCCTGACGCGAATGATCAGCAACGTGCTGCAACTCGCAAACATCACGCACAATGAACCGAATTTTGATCTCAAGATGACCAATGCCGGCGAACTGATGAGCAATATCGAATCAAAGATCGCCAACCAGGTCGAACGTGGCGGCTTCGCTCTCAATTTCAAACGCAACGAAGCGGCCGATGCTGCAGCGATCAACATCGATGAAGACTGCTTCGCGCAGATCATCATCAATCTCGTCGACAACGCGATCAAGTTCTCAAAGAGTGCTGACAACAAGACCATCGACATTGGCAGCAAGCTCACGGGCGACAACCAGGTTCAGTTCACTGTCAGGGACCACGGCCCCGGCATTCCCAGGGATCAGATGAAAAAGATCTTCAAACTTTTCTATCGCACGGAATCAGAATTGACCCGTGAAACCGTCGGTACCGGCATTGGCCTGGCCATCGTGCACCAGTTGACGACGGCGATGAACGGCAAAGTAGATGTCGTCAATACACAGCCCGGCGCAGAATTCCGAATCTCGTTCCCAAGATGTGAGGCATAATCGCCCGCTAGGAAGAGTGCATTTACCGTACGCTTTTTGATCCTGTAGAGTCAGCATCAATACGTTAAGATTCGCCAGATGAAAATTATTCGCGACCGGACGAAAGAATATTCGCCGATGGTATTGCTGACCTTGCTCAGCATTGTTCAGGCATTGGCACTGGAACTACTGTGGTCGCAAGTTTTGGAATCCGCTGACCTGTTCGACCTGTCCTGGACTGCGCTGCTTACCTGGATTCAGGTTGCCGCCAGCTTTTT
>SMWE01000116.1 GCA_004357475.1 Gammaproteobacteria bacterium | reverse complement strand
GCGTTGTATCGCAGGAGACCTTCCTAAGCGGGCGATTCCAATGTCAGGAAGCAACGCGTTGTATCGCAGGAGACCTTCCTAAGCGGGCGATTCCAATGTCAGGAAGCAACGCGTTGTATCGCAGGAGACCTTCCTAAGCGGGCGATTCCAATGTCAGGAAGCAATGCGTTGTATCGCAGGAGCCCTTCCTAAGCGGGCGATTTTGAGTTAATGAATCCCCGCCAGGTCTTCCGGACGGTCGATATCGAAGGCCGCTTCCTCGCAGGCGATAGCCTGTACGCGCTCCTTGTTGGCGTCGATAATCGGCCGCGCGCCGCAATCGCCGGTCAGCTGCAACAACGCGTCGAAGTCAGCCTTTGGGAAAACGATTGGTGGCCCCAGCGTATCTTCGAAGGCACTGGCGACGATGGATTGTGGCGATTCGAGCCAGGAGTTGACCAGCCTCATGAGGTGTTCCGTGGTAACGAGCGGCAAATCAGCAAGCATTAGCAGTATCGCATCCGCGCTCTCGGCGACAGAACGTACACCGCACGCAATAGAACTCGACAGCCCCTGCTCATAGTCATTGTTAATGACGAAATAGCCAGCCAGCGGCGCGCAGGTGCCGGTGACGTCTTGCCAGTCCTTGCCCGTGACCAGGACACTCCGCGCGCCACAAACCGCTTCGGCTTTGCGCAGCGCGCCGGCGGCAAGTGACATGCCCTCAAATTGTTCGAGTTGCTTCGTGCGGCCGAAACGAGTGGATGATCCGGCGGCGAGAACAATGGCGAAAATGGCACTGTCAGACATGGATTGTATACACTGTTAATGCGCGTCCGTGATGCGGATTCGAGTATAGAGATCATGCAGGCCATCGCAAGCACCGGGAGTCGGATCAGGAGATGGGGATCAGGGCAGCAACGCTTGCCAATCCGGACAAGCCGGCAATCATCATGGTCGAGAGTGGCGAGGCTGTCTCTTATGGCGAGCTGTCAGACCGGGCAGACCAATATGCTAATTTTTTCCGGCGGCTCGGATTCGAAACGGGCGACAGCATCGCATTTACACTCGAAATCTGCCCCGAGTTTTTCGCAGTGTGCATTGGTGCATTGCGGGCCGGACTTTAGCATCAGTACTGGGGCGCTGACGCGAACCGGCCATGATCGGCGCAGTTTGCGAAAAATACTGCAGCAATTTCGCTTGCCCGATAGCCGCGTTATTGCTGGCTTTGCCGGGCATCCAGCCGGAAAACTGCAACAAAATACGTGATAAAACTTGCCCTGCCGGTCGCTTCTGTGTATTTCTTGCACTGCACCATTCTGGTCTGCAGGCTCCGGCTCGAGCTAATTTTTCTGAAACAGCGGGATTTTATGGAAACGGAATTTCACCTCATCAAGTCGATCGAGGATGCGAAGGCGCTCGAGAACGTCGAAGTGGGTGTCTCCGACTGGGTTGTCATCGACCAGCAAATGATCAATCGGTTTGCGGAAGCCACCGGCGATTATCAGTGGATTCACGTCGACGAGGAGCGGGCGGCGCGCGAATTGCCCGATGGCAAAACCATCGCCCATGGCTACATGACCCTGTCGCTGATCCCGGCGCTGACCAAGGATTTTGTGCACGTTGAAAACCTTGCGCGCGCCATCAACTTCGGTTGCAACAAAGTGCGCTTCTATACCGCGGTCCCGGTTGGCGCGCGAGTGCGCGCACGGGCGACGGT
Organism: Gammaproteobacteria bacterium; assembly: GCA_004357475.1. Lineage (GTDB taxonomy): Bacteria > Pseudomonadota > Gammaproteobacteria > Steroidobacterales > Woeseiaceae > SZUA-117. The sequence continues at coordinate 29,087 of SMWE01000116.1, read as the reverse complement.
ATTGCAGGCACGGAAACGCGGCGGCGCACTGCATCTGCTGTCAGAAATCAAGATTGAAGTAGAAGGTGAACGAAAGCCCGCCTGTGTTGCCGAGACGATCGGCATGTATTTCTTTGAAGAGCAAATCTCCGAAGCGACCGCCCAAACCGCCTGAGTCTTTTTCAACAAGCTGTCAGCGCTTGTGGAGCCAGCCCGGCAGGAATGAGTACGGATCTGCATTCACATCCTTGTTGTAGTTCACCGTATTTTCTTCCAGCATTTTTTGCATCGAACCGTCTTTGCAGGCGTCGAAGAGATCTGTTGCACCGCCGATATATTGCCCGCCTATAAAAATCTGTGGAATTGTTTTTACGTTGGTTTTCTCACGCAGCGCGGCCCGAATATTGCCACCTTTGTTATTCTCCTGGTATACGACCGAATCGAGGTCGATTGACCGGTACGGTATCTCGTACATCGCAAACATTTTGCGCACCGACCAGCAGAATTCGCACCACTCGAGCGCGAACAGGATTACCGGTTGCCCGGCATCGTTCGTCGCATCGCTGACGAATTGCACCGCATCCTCGGGCGCAGCCGCAATTTCCTCCTCTTCTTCGACAGGTGCGGTAGGCGGCGCTGCACCGAAGCGATAACCGGGCGTTGAATCGGCAATCTCGATTTCCTCCGCTGTCATATCTGCCGGTATGTCATCAAACAGGGGCGTGCTCAGGTAGCGCTCGCCGGTATCAGGCAGCATGCAAAGAATCGTCGTGCCTTGCTCCACGTTTTTACATATCTCCATTGCACCCGCAAGCGTCGCGCCGGCAGAAATACCGACGAATATGCCCTCGTCAGTCGCGAGTGCTTTTGACAGCCGCATCGCGTCGGCGCCGTTGACCGGGATAATCTGGTCGATGATCTGCATCGATACCGAGTCTTCGGCAAGCTTCGGGATAAAGTCCGGACTCCACCCCTGCATCAGGTGCGGGCGGAACATTGGATGGCTGTCAGCAGGCGACCCATCATCGAGCCTCTTCTGCGGAATGCCGCTGCCGAGAATCGGTGAGTTGTCGGGTTCGCAAACGACAATTTTCACATCCGGACGTTCCTTCGCCAGGACCCGTCCGACGCCTTTCAGCGTGCCGCCGGTGCCAAATCCGGTTACCCAGTAATCCAGTCGCTCGCCTTCGAAATCGGCAAGGATCTCGGGCGCCGTTGTCCTGGAGTGTGCGTCGGCGTTCGCCTCGTTCTCGAACTGGCGGCACAGGAACCAGCCGTGTTTCTGGGCAAGCTCGGTCGCTTTAGCGAGCATGCCGCTGCCTTTCAGCTCTGCGGGCGTCAGCACGACCTTTGCGCCGAGGAAACGCATCATCCTGCGACGTTCGATACTGAAGCTTTCAGCCATTGTCACGACCAGCGGATAGCCCTTCTGGGCACAAACCATGGCGAGGCCGATTCCGGTATTGCCGCTCGTTGCTTCAATGACTGTTTGACCGGGCTGTAGCGCACCGGATTGTTCCGCCTGTTCGATGACGCCAAGCGCAAGCCGGTCCTTTACGGACCCCATCGGGTTGAAAGATTCGATCTTGACGTAGAGGTTGATGCCCGCGGGCGGGATCTTGTTGAGACGGACGACGGGAGTCCTGCCGATCGTTTCCAGGATGTTCTGATATCTTCGTCCCATAGTGCGTTATCCGTAAAACATCGAACCAATGTTCAAAAGCACTAATGTCATTGCGAGTTGCGCAGCGACGAAACCTGGCCAAAAATGACGTCGCTTTTCTGAGCGACGTCACTTTGTTGTTTCTACTGCCCTATTCGAAATTAATGCCGAATGTGGCGCCGTAGCGTCGCGGTTCCATCAGGAATACGTTGGTGCTCAGACCAACCGCGGCGGCACCGAGATACATGCCGGTAATATTATCGTCGTCGTTCAGGTTTTGAACGAAGACTTTGAAGAACCAGCGGTAGTCATCGGGTGCCAGCGTAATTTGCGCGTTGACGACATCCCAGGACTCGATGCGATCGATCGGGCTGTTATAGATACGGCCCTGCATATCAGATTGCCGGTAGTAGTCCACGCGCGGCGTCAGCTCGAGGCTGTCGCCGATGCGGAATGAGTACTGCGCGCCAATACTGAATGACGATTCCGGTGAACCTGCCAGCGGATTGCCGCTAATGTCCTTTTCGATCGCATCTGCATAGCTGTAAGCCGTGCCAAGGAGAAAATTGAAGAGATCCATATTTTCCTGCAGGGCATTGCAGTCGGAAAATGGCAGTAATCCGAATACCGGATCAATCAATGGCAACGTCGTCGCAGGATCCGGCCCGCCATTCCACAGGATGATGCAATTTTCGCTTGAGAGAATGTCTTTAACGACGGTCGCCTCGGAAATCCCCGCAGCGGGATCGCGCGGATCGACTACGGCAACCTTGCCTATCTCGGTATCGAGCAGTGACAAGGTTCCGTTGATCAGGAAATTGTCCATCGGGCTCCACGTGAATTCCGCCTCAAAACCGGTTACTTCTGCATCGACGTTCTCATTGAACGACGTTCGATTAACGATGCGTGCTATCTGCAATCCCTTGTAGTCGTAGTAGAACGCCGACAGGTTCAGGGTTAAATCGCCGTCCGCGAATACGCCCTTGGCGCCGATCTCAAATGCGTCAATGTCTTCCGGCGCGAAGGTGCGGGTCGAATTGGGGAACAATGCGGGATCGAATGGCGGATTGAAGCCGCCGCCCTTGTAACCGCGCGCATAGGATCCGTACACCATGGTTGTGTCACTGAGCTGCCAGTCAACGACCAGGCGGCCGGTGGTTGCGGAAAACGTCGCCTGGTCTGTCCTGTAGTCAGGAAGCCCGGCCGCAGTCGTCGAGCCGATTGGTGTCGGCACCGGCGCACCCGCGAGCAGGCTGTTGACCAGCAGGTTGCGGTCGCGGACGCGTTTCTCGTCACGCGTATGCCTCAGGCCGAGGGTCAGCCTGACCCGGTCCGACAGGTCGAAGTAGACCTCACCAAAAATACCGGTTGTTTTCAGGCCGTACAGATCGGTCTCGTTGACGAAAAACGGTGTGGCAATGCCGGCGCCGTCGAATACCGGACCGACCAGGCCGATCGGTGCAACTGTCGCGAAATAATCCAGCGTATTTGCGGCGATGTTGTAGTCGGTAGATCCTTTGTAATCGTAAAAAATGCCACCGATCGTATAGTCCCACGCGCCATCGAAGTCAGACGACAAAATCACCTCGATGGTTGTCTGTTCGCCGTCTGTGTTTGACTGATCGTAAGTGAAGTAATTGGTCGCCTCGCCCAGGATATCCAGGCCGAGCACCCCAAGGTTGCTGGTGCTGATGTTCGAATACGGCAGTGTCCCGCCGGAAAACAGCAAAGCGTATGTCAATGGCGCAAACACTGGCAAGGCTGGTGACGGACCGAATCCGGGAAGTGGGACACCGATAATCGGTGCGCCGACGGTGCCGTCGAAGTCCGTCCTGGAGAAGAACGAGGTCTCGTGGCGGGCGATGGTGATGCTCAGATTGTGGCTTTCGCCGAGCGCCTGGTCGAGTGACAGGCTGATAAATGTGTCGTCGGCCTGGTAAATCGGTTCGAAGTCGATATTGACCGTTCTCATGTCTGTCGGATTCACTGTTCCGGCGTTAATGTCGTATCCAAACGGGAACAGGCTCAATCCCCAGTTCGTAAGCGGATCCGGACTCGTAATATCTCCGAGCACCAGGTTGCTGACCAGGTTAGACGGCAACAGGGACAATCCATTCGGTGTATCAAAACCGAGGCGATCGCCAAGACAACCGAGATTGCCAACCGGATCGCGGTGACAGAGCGATTTCTGCGAGCGCGTGCGATCGGAATCGTCTTCCATGTAGGAAGCCATCAGGTCGATGGTTGTACGGTCGTTGGGCTGAAAGCGCAGCGTGCCGCGTACGGCATACATGTCGCGACCGTCGATGTCATTGCCGGTGAACAAATTCGTGGTATAGCCGTCGCGCTGCGTCGAAATGCCGGCAAACCGGGCGGAAAACAGGTCACCCATCGGTATATTGATGTGGCCTTTGAACTTCCTGCTGTTGTAGTCGCCCAGTTCTGCCTGGAAGCTGGCGCCGAACTCCTTTTCGGGCATTTTTGTCCGCATATTGATGAGACCGCCGGTGGCATTGCGACCAAACAATGTGCCCTGGGGACCGCGCATGATCGAAATCGTCTCAACATCAAAGAACTCGGTTGCGTACAGTCGATGACTCTCGATTGGAATCTCGTTGACGTGTACGCTTACGCCCGAATCGGCGGTGGAGCCGACGGCCGATGAACCGACGCCTCTGATCTGGAACGAACTCGTTGTGAAATTGCCCTTGCTGTAGCTGACATTGGGCACCGCAAATTGCATGTCAGACGTGTTTTCGATCTGCTGGCGCTCCATCACCTCGGAGCCGATCGCAGTGATCGATGCAGGTACGTCCTGCAATGAGTCGGCCCGCAGGCGTTCGGCGATAACCACTATTTCTTTGAGGAATTCCTCCGCGGTCTGCGCCTGTACCGCCGAACCGAGCGCACAGGCAGCGAGAATAATGCTTAGGAATTTTGCAGTAAGTCGGGTGGTTGTTGATTGTTCAGACAAGGTATTGGCAAAGCCGATTTTGCTGGCCATGGGTTCTTCCCTTCATAAATTAACGGATTCTCACCGACGCCGATGCAGTGCTTCGATTCGGAATTTTCGAAGTTCTTTTTGACCGGCAAATCCACCTTCCCTGATGTCCGTGTGAGGGTCCTTCCCGACGGCAATCTTCAAGTGGCGAATCTGGCCTTAAGGATAGCATGTTCGGAGTTACAGGGGCTTCCGGACCGGCAAAATCGCTTTGAATTCCATACTCATGGATGGTTCTTACCAATCGCCACAAAACCACCAGATTGCCTTCGGCCCGGTTTTTCGACAACGCTTGCAGTTGGCCCGCTTTGTTCGTCTAATGGCGCGTCGAAAAAAGCTGCCGGCAACCCGGAGGATTCCAGATGCGCGGTTTGATGATGGACACACCACTTCTCATCTCGTCGATACTGCGACATGCAGACCTGCACTTTCCCGATCGCGAGATAGTTTCGGTAACCGCTGATAATCCACAACATCGCTATACCTATGCGGAGTGCTTCCGCCGCACCCGGCAGCTTGCCAATGCACTTGACAAATTGGGATTATCGCAAGGTGATCGCGTTGCGACGCTGGCATGGAACGACTATCGACACCTCGAATGCTACTACGCGATCGGCGGGTCAGGCTATGTGTGCCACACGATCAATCCGCGGCTTTTCCCCGAACAGATCGCGTTCATAATCAACCACGCCGAAGACAAGTGGATTTTCACCGATCCGATGTTTGTGCCTCTGCTCGAGAAAATCTCGGAGCATACGCCTCAGGTCGAAGGTTACGTCGTCATGACCGACGACAAGACCATGCCGGAGACCTCACTGAAAAATGCGGTGTCCTACGAATCACTGATCAGTGGTGAACGCAGTGATTACATGTGGCCGGAGTTCGATGAGAATGTTGCGGTTGCACTTTGTTACACGTCAGGAACCACGGGCGACCCGAAAGGGGTGCTGTACAGTCACCGCTCCACGATCCTGCATGCCTACGCCGGAGTAGCGCCGGATGTCCTCAATCTGTCGAATCGCGATTGTGTGCTCCCGGTTGTGCCGTTGTTTCATGTCAATGCCTGGGGCATTCCTTACTCGGCACTGATGGTTGGTGCGAAGATTGTTTTTCCGGGCCCGAAAATGGGTGATGGTGAGGCCCTGTTTCACATGCTGGAGGACGAAGACGTAACGCTCGCCCTCGGTGTGCCAACCGTCTGGCTCGCGCTGCTGCAATACGCGGACAAAGCCGGCAAGCGCATGCACAAACTTCAGCGAACGGTCATTGGTGGTGCCGCCGTACCCGAGTCGATGATTCGCGAGTTCGGCGAAAAACATGGCGTGGTTGTCTGCCAGGGCTGGGGCATGACGGAGATGAGTCCCCTGGGTACCGCGAATACTCCGAAAGCGGGCATGGAGTCAATGCCACGCGATGAGTTGTATGCATTGCAAACCAAAGCTGGCCGCGGCATTTTCGGCTGCGAATTGCGGATCGTCGATGACGAAGGCCAGGAATTGCCGTGGGACGGTGTTGCCTACGGCGCATTGCAAGTGAGGGGCGCCTGGATCTGCAGCGATTATTTCAAACTCGAAGGCAGTGCCGAATCGCATACTGACGACGGCTGGTTCGACACGGGCGATGTTGCGACCATTGACGAAAACGGCTACATGGCCATTACTGATCGTACCAAGGACGTCATCAAGTCCGGCGGTGAGTGGATCAGTTCTATCGAGATCGAGAACACAGCGATCGCACATCCCGCCGTTCAAGAGGCGGCAGTGATCGGGGTGGCACATCCGAAGTGGACTGAGCGTCCATTATTAATCATTATCAAGGCGGAAGGCCAGGATGTCAGCAAGGAAGAAATGCTGGCTTGGTTCGACGGCAAAATCGCCAAATGGTGGTATCCCGACGACGTCGTCTTTGTCGACGAGATTCCGCATACTGCAACCGGCAAGATAAAAAAAGTTGAATTGCGGAAGCAGTTCGCAAACTATGAGTTACCAACCGGTTAGAATCCACGACATTCAATTTTCAGGTGTTTCATGGCTGACGAACTGCGTCTTTTTGGACTAAATGCGATAGTAACCAGTGCCTCCGGTGGCATCGGGGAGGCGATTGCGCGCACATTCATAAAGCAAGGCGCCGCTGTCCTGGCGATCGATTCGTCGAATTCCGGTATTGATACCCAGTTCAAGTCCGTGCGTGGAATCAAGGGAGCAGTCGTCGACATTCACGCGGCCGATGCGGCGTCACAGGTTGCGGAGGCCGCAAGTTCTGAATTCGGGCAGGTGGACATCGTTGTCTGTAATGTCAATCCACGTATGGATGGGCCGATCAATGATGGCGACGATGCCGCGCTGCAAAAGCTCGTGGACCGAAAGCAGCAACTCGTCTCCGGAATTTGCCAGCAATTGCTGCCACTTATGCAGAACAGTCCCGCCGGACGTATCGTGATCCTGGGATTCGTTCGGAGCATGTTCGGCCGTGAAGGTGCCGGGAGTTTCGCGAAGTCGACCGCCGCGATCGCAGCTTTGACCGCTCAACTGGCGACCGAAGCCGGTCAATATGGCATCAACGTCAACTACATTCAGCCGGGCGCCATCATGACTCCGGAAAGTCGCAGAGTTTTCAATAACGACAAGGCACTTCGTGATTTCTGTATAGAACGATCGGCCGCGAAGCGGCTCGGCGAGCCAATCGACATTGCGAAAGTTGCTTTATTCCTGGCGACAGATGATTCGGTCTTCGTTAGCGGCACGGGCATCGTGGTCGATGGTGGTGAAGCGGCCGTTCCATAATTAAGCCATGCATCCTGTTCTTAGTGATCTGATCGAGCTCCTGAAACTCGAGCGCATCGAGGACAACTTTTTCCGTGGACAAAGCCACGATATCGGTAGTGCGCAGGTTTTCGGCGGACAAGTGCTTGGCCAGGCGCTCTCCGCGGCCCATCACACGGTTGCAGACCGGCGCGCGCATTCATTGCATGCATATTTCCTGCGCCGCGGCGACATGCATGCACCGATTATTTACGAAGTCGATCGCTCGCGGGATGGCGGCAGTTTTTCCGTGCGCCGGGTCGTCGCCATTCAGCACGGACGCCCGATATTCAATCTGGCTGCGTCATTTCAGAAACCGGAAGACGGTCTCGAGCATCAGGCGGAAATGCCTGACGTACCCGGGCCCGGCGGCCTGCAGGATCTGACTGAAGTGCCGCCGGAGATTCTCGAGAATATTCCGGAGAAAATGCGGCGTTACCTCACTGATAAACGGCCGTTCGAGTTCCGCCCGGTGCGGCCGATGAATTTCCTGAAGCCTGAGAAACTGCCACCGGCAAAGCATGTCTGGATCAAAGCCGTCGACAGCTTGCCGGACGAACTCAGTTTGCATCAGAATCTGCTTGCCTACGTATCCGACTATGAACTGCTCGGTACAAGTACGCTGCCGCACGGGCTGCCTTTCGGACAGGGTCGCGTGCAGATGGCAAGTCTCGATCATGCGCTCTGGTTTCATCGCGATGTCCGGGTCGACGAATGGCTGCTGTATTCACTCGACAGTCCGAGTGCCTCGAGCGCTCGTGGCTTCGCGCGCGGGCAATTCTTTACAGAAGATGGCCGCCTGGTGGCATCGACTGCCCAGGAGGGACTCGTGAGGCTGTTGGACGAGAATCACCCGGCCAGAAGCAAATCGACCGGGCCGAAACACCAAAGCTGAATCTTTGGACAGGCCCTGGCTCGCGCGTAAATCCTCTCCTACGTGTCAACCTGCAGATTAGCGAGGTACCTGTGGCCGTTCTCTACGTAATGCTTCGCCGCCCAGGTGTTGTGCTGAATCTCGGCATCACTCAGCTCACGGATCACTTTCGCAGGGCTGCCCATGATGAGTACGCCGTCCGCGAACTCCTTGCCTTCGGTGATCAGCGAATTGGCGCCAACAATACTGTTGCTCCCGACCTTTGCATGATTGAGGATGATGCTGCCAATGCCGATCAGCGAATTGTCGCCAATCGTGCAGCCATGCAGCATCACCTTGTGGCCTGCGGTAACGAAATCACCAATGTGAAGGGGAATGCCGGGATCTGCATGCAGCACGGCGGAGTCCTGGATGTTGCTGTTTGCGCCGACGACAATCCATTCGTTGTCGCCACGAAGTACGGCATTAAACCAGACGCTTACATTGGCTTTTAGCCTGACAGAGCCAACGATGGTTGCATTGTCGGCAATGAAATGGCCATCTCCTTGCAGCGCCGGAACACGATCCTGCAGACTGTAGATCACCCTGCCTTCGCCTGGTTTGCGACCGCGGCGGTGGCGGCAGCAATCGCGTCCGGGTCACCGAGAAATGCGCGTGACACTGGAGTCAGATCGTCATCCAGTTCATAAGCAAGCGGAATGCCGGTCGGAATATTGAATTTCGTGATTTCGTCCTCGGACACATCGTCCAGCATCTTGACCAGTGCACGTAGGCTGTTGCCGTGTGCGGCGATGAGCACGTTCCTGCCTTCCTTAAGATCCGGGGCAATCAGTTCTTCCCAGCAGGGCAGCACGCGTTCCAGCGTCGTTGCCAGTGACTCCGTCGCGGGCAAGCCGGAAATACCGGCGTATCGCTTGTCATGCCCCGGATGGCGGTCATCGTCTGCGCTAAGCGCGGGCGGCGCTGTCGCGTAGCTCCGCCGCCAGATGTGGACCTGCTCGACACCATATTCTGCGGAGGTCTCCGCCTTGTTAAGTCCCTGCAACGCACCGTAGTGACGCTCGTTGAGCCGCCAGTCCCGGATGACCGGAATCCACATCCTGTCCATCTCATCCAGCATGATCCACAGCGTGCGAATGGCGCGCTTCAGGACCGAGGTATAAGCGATGTCAAAATCGTAGCCGAGCCCGGCCAGCAGTTTGCCGGCATCCGACGCTTCCTGAACGCCTTTTTCCGTCAGATCGACATCGGTCCAGCCCGTGAACAGGTTCTTGAGGTTCCAGTCGCTTTGCCCGTGACGGACCAGCATTAATTTCCCCGGCATGAGTACTCCGATTTTCTACTCGGCGTCAGAAAGTTTTCGCAGTTCCTGCGCCGCCACTGACAGCGTTGCAAAATCAATGTCGTTTCTCAGGCGCATTTCTGCCAGTATCGCATCGAATTTTCTGATTGCGACAATATTTCGCTCCATCCAGCGTTTGAATCTTTCCTCCGGTGTGCCCCGGCTTCGCGCACTGAAAATATCGCCCACGATGTCCCGCCGTATGCGGTAGAACTCGTCGCGAAGGTTGCTGCGGGCGATTGCCTGCCAGCGGCCTTCGACCTCCAGCTTCTCAACGCCGCGATTCATCCAGACTATTCCCAGCCGGTCGCTGAGTTTTGCATACATCTTCGCGGTCTCAACGTGATCTTTCCTGTGAATATTCGCGAGATCCACAATATCGAGCCCACCGCGCGTCAGCAGGAGCGCCGCCATTTTCTTTGCCAGTTTTTTAGGCACACCTTGGCGAACGTAATCTTCGGCCGCAGTGTTTTGCCGCTCTTTGCCGGCGCCGTAAGCGATGCGGGGTGCGCGCGAATAGATCGACGCCATGCCTTGCTTGAGATATTCGACCGCGTCGACTATATCCAGATCATCGGCATAGCGATCGATGAGCCAGTGGCTGGCATGCCGCAGAATGCGGCTGACATCGAACATCATGTTCTGCTGGACTGTCGCCGGAATCTTATTGTCCAGCGCCTCGATCGAGTGCCAGATTTCGCGCGCCTGACAGACCTCACGGGCAACGACATAGGCCCGCGCAATGGTCACTGTGTCGGCGCCAGTGTCCACTTGAGCACGCTTGAGGAACGTCGGTCCCATTCGATTGACGATATTGTTGGCGATCAGCGTGGCCAGGATCTGCCGGCTGAGGCGATGGGCGGGGATCAGATCCAGAAATCGGCGCCGCAGTACGGGTGGAAAATAACGTTGCGGATCGGTGGTCAGAAAATCGTCGAGCGCCTGGTCCGAGCGATTCAGCCCGTTGTACAAGTCGATCTTGGCGTAACTCAGGATGACGGCCAGTTCCGGACGCGTCAGTCCCTGTTTCCTTTGGCGCCGCTCGTCGATTTCGGCTTCGTCGGGCAAAAATTCCAGGCCGCGATCCAGAAGCCCGGTTTTTTCCAGGTTGATGATCAGGCGTGCTGTCTCGTCGAGCCGCTCGCGCGCCCTGGCTTCCATCATGCTGATCGACTGTGTCTGCAGATAATTGTTACGCAACACGAACCTCGCGACATCGTCAGTCATTTCTGCAAGCAGTTTGTTGCGTTGCGTGCGGGTCAGTCGGCCGTCTTGTTCCGCGGCATCGAGAAGAATCTTGATGTTGACTTCACGGTCGGACGTGTCAACTCCGGCCGAGTTATCGATGAAGTCCGTATTCACGCGGCCACCGTTAAGGCTGTACTCGACTCGCGCACGTTGCGTGAGGCCGAGATTTCCCCCCTCGCCGATAACTTTACAACGCAACTGGTTTGCATTGACGCGGACGTTGTCGTTGCCGCGGTCGCCGACGTCCGTGTGACTTTCGGTGCTCGCCTTGACGTAGGTTCCTATTCCGCCATTCCACAGCAGGTCCACCTCCATCGTTAAAATCGATTGAATCAGTTGCAGCGGCTGCATCGACGTCTCGGCGGTACCGAGCATTGCCCTTGCTTCCGGGCTCAGCCTGATCCGTTTGGCCTGGCGCGAGAATACACCGCCGCCCTTTGAAATGAGTTTCTCACTGTAGTCCGTCCAGCTCGATCGCTCCATGCGGAACAGGCGCTGCCGCTCGCGGAAACTCGCAGCCATGTCCGGGTCGGGATCCAGGAATATATGCAGGTGATTGAATGCGGCGACCAACCTGATCTTGCGGGACAGCAACATGCCGTTGCCGAAAACATCACCGCTCATGTCGCCGATGCCGGCAACCGTGAATGGAACCGACTGGATATCCTGCCCGAAATTGCGAAAGTGACGCTTGACCGCTTCCCAGGCGCCCCTGGCAGTGATGCCCATTTTCTTGTGGTCGTATCCTGCAGATCCGCCGGACGCGAATGCATCCCCCAGCCAGAAACCGTAGTCGGCCGACAAGCCATTCGCGATGTCTGAGAAGGTCGCCGTCCCTTTGTCTGCCGCAACTACGAGATAGGGATCGTCGCCGTCGCGGCACACAACGTTTCGCGGCGATATCACCTTTTCGCCGTCAATATTGTCAGTCAGGTCGAGCAGGCCGCAGATAAAAATTTTGTAGCAGGCGATACCTTCGTTCATTATCGCTTCACGATCACCGTCCGGCAGACGCTTCGGTACGAATCCGCCTTTGGCGCCAGTTGGGACAATGACCGTGTTCTTCACTACCTGCGCTTTCATCAAGCCAAGCACCTCGGTGCGGAAGTCTTCGCGCCTGTCCGACCAGCGAATTCCGCCGCGTGCAATATCGCCGCCGCGCAGGTGTACACCTTCAACGCGCGGCGAATAAACAAATATTTCAAATTTCGGCTTCGGCAGCGGTACCTCGGGTAGCTGGCGAGGATCGAGTTTTATCGAGATGTAGGACTTCGGCTTACCATCCTCATCCTCTTGAAAGTAATTACTGCGAAGGGTTGAGCTTATCGCGCCCGAAAATGCGGTGAGTATCCTGTCTTCGTCGAGGCTTTTGGCGCGTGCGATCGCGCGAGCGATTGACGCCTTACAGGAATCGAGTTCGCGGCTGCGAAATTGCTTCGACAGTTTCGGGTCAAATTGCAATTCGAACTGCCTGACGAACTTACACGCCAGACTACTGTGTGCGACCAGCACTTCTTCCATCAACTTCTGGCTAAACGGGATACCGAGTTGAAGTATGTACCTGGCGTAGCAGCGGATCAGCGACGTCTGACGAGCATCCAGTCCCGCCTTCAGGATCAGTTGATTGAAATTGTCACTCTCCGACTCACCGCATAACGCCTGGCGGAAGCCTTCCTGGAAACGTTCGGCCGCCGGTTCGATGTCGAGGTCGCTGGTATTTTCAAACTGAAGCTGGAAATCCTGGATCCAGAACAGGTTTCCATTTCGCAGCTGAACCTTGTAGGGGCGCTCGCTGTAAACATCCGTGCCGAGATCTTCGAGAATCGGCAGCACACCGGATAGTGGCAGTGGCTCGTCTTTGCGAAAAGTGCGAAACGACAGGCAGCCGTCCGGCATACCTTCTGGCCGATGCAGCAACAGGGAATTCTCATGCTCACGCTTCCGTAACCCGTCGATACGTTTGACGTCGAGGCAGGCAGCTCTCGGTGTTGTATCGCCTTCGTAGGCCGGTGAAAAACTTTCACCGTACTCGCGAAACAACGTGAACCCCTCGTCCTGTCCGAATCTGTCGATGAGTTGATCGCGTAGCTTGTCCTGCCAGGACACCACGGTGTCGGCAATCCGTTTTTCGATTTTCCTGACGCTGATTTTCGGCTGCTCGCCGCTGCCGATCCGCACGATCGTGTGCATGCGCGCCAACGGAGATTCTACGATCTGCACACTCGTATCCACCGATATACCCTGGAATTCCTCCAGCAGGATATCCTCGATCCGATGACGAATCACCGTCGTATATTTTTCCCGGGGAATGTAGATGATGCAGGAGAAAAAACGTCGAAACGGGTCGCGCCGCAGAAAAAACTTGACGCGGCTTCGATCCTGCAGATTGAGAATGCCATCTGTGGTACGTACAAGGTCCTTTACAGATCCCTGGAACAACTCGTCGCGGGGAAAAGAATCCAGGATGTGAGTCAGCGCCTTGCCGCGATGTCCTGCCGGATCGAGCTCCATTTGTTCGAGAACACGCTGCACCTTGAGCCGAAGCAGCGGAATATTCCGCGGGCTTTCGCTGTACGCGGCAGAGGTGAATAATCCGATGAAGCGCTTTTCACCAGTCGCATTGCCCTGGCTGTCATAAACTTTCACGCCAATATAATCGAGGTAGCTGTGACGATGAACGGTGGATCGAGAATTTGCTTTGGTGATGATCAGCGGATCCTTGGAGCGTGTATGGCGCAGCATCGCGCTGGTAAGTTGCACCGCTCGACTGCCGCGCTCGTCGCTCGATAAAACACCGAGGCCGCTGCCTTTCACAGCTATGAGGTACAGTTTCTCGCCACGTTTTGTGAGCTTGTATTCACGGTATCCGAGGAGCGTGAAATGATCGTCCGCGAGCCACTGCAACAAGGCGTCACTCTCCATGCGCAGCGCCGTGTCAGCCGGCCCCCGGTTCAGGCTCGACGCGGCCTCGAGTAGCTTGTCGCGCATTTTGCGCCAGTCACGCACAGCCACGCGTACGTCGGCCAGGACTTTGCTGATTTCGTGCAGCAGCAAGTCGATGCGATGCTGGTCGGCTTCACGGTCAACCACGAAACGAACAAATGACTCGTCGCGGCCACTCTTGCTGCCTGGTTTCTCGATGCTGATCAGGCGGCCACGTGCATCCCGCCGCACGCTGAAGATCGGATGTACCGTCATGTGGATGGCAAGGCCATGACGATTGATCGCCGCCGATACCGAGTCGACGAGAAACGGCATGTTCTCATTGACCATTTCAATGATCGTGAACGTAGACCGGTAGCCGTGCTGCTTTTCTGACGGATTGAATATCCGCAGCATCGGTTTTCCCGGTTTCCTGATCCTGGCGTATTCCAGGTGCGCCAGCGCTGCCTGCCCCATGGTCTTCGGCGAGCGGCTGGCCATGTCTTCGTAAGGTACGGCGCTGAAATACCGCTGCAGGTAACTGTCGATATCCTTGCGGTCTTTCAGGGTTTTGGACGCAGGTCTGGCGGCAACGATTTCGCCGATCAGGCGATTCTTATTGTCGCTGGAGCGACGATGCTGCTGTCTGGACACTGCAAGCCCTGCGGTCAAATTGTCTGAATGGAGCGAGTTGGGTGAGACTCTATACCCGTTTAGTCCGGCATTTCCAAGTCCTGTATCACAGCTGCCAAAAAGCGGGCTGCTTCGCCACCGGTTACACATCGATGATCGAAACTCAGCGACAGCGGGATTCTCCTGTGCACCTCGATTCCGCCCATCACGGCGACGACGTCATGTTGCAGTTTGCCGGTGCCGAGAATCCCCACGGTCGGCGGCACCATCAGCGGCGTTGCGTAGCGTCCCGCCATCATCCCAAAGTTGGACAGGGTAAACGTGTAATTGACCATATCTTGCGGCGCAATGGTCCGGTTTCGCGTGGCTTGTTTCAGGTGTTTGACTGCCGCGCGTATGTCGTCAATGCTCATTGCTTCAACATTGCGGATGACCGGTACGATCAATCCCTCCTCGGTGTCGACTGCCATCGCGATATCCACCCGCGACTCGGTCTGGCGGGTCATGGCGTCGGAGTGATAGAAGCCGTTCAGTCCGGGTTCCGCGACGCAGCCCGCGACGATCGCGCGCAGGATCCTGGCGGTGATGTTGCGTTTTACGATCCATTCATTAATATCCGCATCGTCGAACAGCGTGCACAGCGCCACTTCATCCCGGAATTTACTCATGCTCTGCGCCATTGCACGACGCGGTCCGCGCAATTGATCAGAGCGGCCCGCTATTGTCTTCGGCCGCGCGGAACGCGCCAATACTTTTCCCTTGGCTGCGTGGCTATCCAGGTCCGCGATAGTGATCTGCCCGTTTTTGCCGGTAGCGGTAATTTCGGCGAGATCCAGACCTAAGCGTTTCGCTTTCGTGCGGACAGACGGCGTCGCCTTTATTCTTCCTTTCTTATGCCGCCGACTACCCCCGGCGATGGCTGTTTCCTGAAGCAGTTCGCCACCCGTCGGCACATTGCCGACCACTGTCGCTGCATCTTCGCCGGCATCCGCCGCAGGCGGTTCCGGCACTGCATCACTGGCTGTTACGTCTGAAAAATCCACCAGGGGTGCGCCGGTCGCCACAATGTCGCCGGCGCTCGCATGGAGTTTTTCAACGACGCCGGTATACGGGGAAGGTACTTCAACCACCGCTTTGGCGGTCTCTACGGAAACCAGCAGGTCATCGATCCTGACCAGGTCGCCTTCGGCGACATGCCAGGCAACGATCTCTGCGTCCGGCAATCCCTCACCGAGATCGGGAAGGTTGAACGTTGTCATGTGCTGATCTCTGGTGACGGACTAGTCATGCATGGCTGCTCCGATCGCATCCACGATCTTGCTGACACTTGGCAAATAGTCCATCTCGCGCCGAAACAATGGCATCACGACATCATAGCCGGTAACGCGCCGAATCGGCCCTTTTAAATCGTACATGCCTTTCTCTGCGACAATTGCTGCAATCTCGGCACCGACACCGCAGCTTCTGGCCGCCTCGTGCACGATCACCAGCCGCCCGGTTTTTTCAACCGACTCCAGGATAGTTTCGTAATCAATGGGGCTGATCGTGGCAAGGTCTATCACTTCGCAACTGACGCCATTCCTCGCCAGCTGATCGACGGCCTTGATGGTTTCGAAGATCATCGCGCCCCAGGTGACAAGCGTTACGTCAGTGCCCTCACGCAGTATGTAGCAGACATCCAACGGCAAAGCTTTGCCGTTGTCCTCGACCTCCTGCTTGTTCAGCCGGTAGATGCGCTTGGGTTCGAGGAACACGACCGGGTCCGGGTCTCTGATGGCAGCGAGCAGCAAGCCATACGCCCTGGCGGGAGAAGAGGGAATGACAACCCTGATGCCCGGCATGTGGGCAAACAAAGCTTCGGTGCTCTCCGAGTGATGCTCGGGTGCATGGATGCCGCCGCCGAAAGGTGCCCGCAGCACCATCGGGCAAGTCAGCCGTCCACGCGTGCGATTGCGAATCCGCCCCGCATGGTTGATCATCTGATCGACGGTAGGATAGATAAAACCCATGAATTGAATCTCGGCAATCGGCCGCATGCCCTGCGTTGCCATACCGATCGAGATTCCGGCGATCATGCCCTCGGCCAGCGGCGTATCCTGGACGCGGTCAACGCCAAATCGCTTCTGTAAACCAGCAGTTGCGCGAAATACGCCACCGTTGACGCCGACATCTTCGCCGAGTATTACCACCATGGGGTCGTGCTCGAGTTCCCACGCCATGGCCATGGTCACCGCATCAATCAGCGTTACTTCAGCCATGTTCGCCCCCGTTCTTGTCAGCGTACCTGATAGCGTGTTCGCGCTGCTCTTCGAGAAACTCCGGCAACTCCTTGTACATGTAGTCGAACATCGATTCGACCGGTGGCTTTGGGGTGTTCAAATATTTCTGAACCGCGATATCAACCTTGTCCGCTGCATCTTCGAGCAGCGCTTTTTCCTTTTCTTCGTCCCAGATGCCGAGCTCGGTCAGGTACTTTCTGATGCGAATCAACGGTTCCACTTTCCAGGCAGCCTCGACGTCTTCCTTCTTGCGGTAACGGCTCGCGTCGTCCGCGGTCGTGTGATCGCTCAAGCGATACGTTACTGTTTCGATCAGGCAGGCGCCTTCGCCTTTGCGCGCGCGCGCCAGAGCCCGCTCGACCCAATGGCGCACCGCGATCACATCGTTGCCATCAACCTGGATTCCCGGAATCCCGGCTGCAACGGCTTTTTGTGCCAGCGTTTTCGTTGCGGTTTGCTCTTCGATGGGCAGTGATATCGCCCACTTGTTGTTGATGACAATAAAAATAACCGGCAGATTGCGTGCGCCGGCAACATTCATCGCTTCATAGAACGCGCCTTCGGACGTTCCGCCATCGCCGTTCAGTGAAACAGCGCATCGCGACTCGCCGCGTAACTGAAAAGCCATCGCTGCGCCGGCAGCATGCAGACACTGCGTTGCAATTGGCACGCAATAGGGAAAGTCGTTTTTGACATCGGCAAAATCGCTGCCGCGTTCGTCACCGCCCCAGTACAGCAGTAACTCTTCCATCCTGACGCCGCGGTAGAGCATGGTGCCGGTTTCACGATAGCTCGGCGCCAGCACATCATCCTCCCGCATTGCAGCGGCGATGCCGACGTGTGCTGCCTCGTGACCGAGTGAGGATGCATAGGTACCCAGTTTTCCGGTGCGTTGCAGGTTCACGGCCTTGGTATCGAACACCCGCGTTTCCGTCATTGCGCGGTACAGGCCGATCAGTGCGTCTGGCTCTTTCGCAAGCTCCGGAATGTCCGAGCTTGGTTTGCCTTCCGGATTCAGAAACTGGCTGTACTGAACCTCGAAATCCGCAATGGTTTCCAAGAAGTGCTCCAAATCGGGATCTGGCAGGACTCTTAATTCGTTGTCCGCATTACATGCTGCGGACTAAAGCCTGCCACCCTGTACGCGACGGGCCGCGATTATAACCCAAGGCAATCCGCCTGCATCGATAAAAGGTGCTCGACTGGACGGTGCGGGTTGATCTTTAGTGCAATCGTTCGGAGATCCGCAATCGCCCGCTGAGGCGCCTTTTACGGCGCGCCTATCAAACGAGCACGCGCCAGTAAGCGTTCAATGACCTCATTCAGCGTCCCGATCTGATCGTCAGTCAAGCCGCGCAAAAGGTCGTCTTCAATCCGTAAGGCCAGCGGCGCGACTTCATCGTGAACCTTGCGTCCGTCCGCGGAGAGATTCAGAATCGAACGACGGCGGTCAGCGTCAGCGAATTGCCGGTCAATGCGTCCGCCTTTGATCAATTTGGCGACGGCCCTGCTGACGGCGACCTTGTCCAGCATCGTACGTTTGGCAACCTCGACCGCGGAAAGACCCGGGAAACGGCCGAGGATGGCGATAACCCGCCACTCCGGAATCGTCAGACCGAAGCGCTGGTCGTACGCGCGGGCAATCGACGAACTGACTGTATGCGACAGGATTGCCAGCCGGTACGGCAAAAAGTCCTCTAAAATCAGTTCTCTATCATTCTTCTTATCCACGGTCAGGCATCCCCGGCGGCTGAATTCTGGGCGGGCAATACTACTGCACTGCATCATAAAGTGTAACAGCCACTCTCGCAGCTGTTTGTAGTGCGCATCAGGCTAAATGCGCCGCGTGGAGGCAGTCGTTTGACTGCATTTCGGTGAGCCGGCTGGCTGTTCGTGCGAATTGGAACTGCAGGCGATTGCCCTGGTACAGCGTATCGACATTGGTGGCGGCCGAGACGATCAGTTTGACCCTGCGATCATAGAATTCGTCCACCAACGCAATGAACCGGCGTGCCGGGTTTTCCAGTTCCCGGTTCAGCACCGGCATATCCGAAACGATCACGGTTGGGTACCAGCGTGCGATCTCAATGTAGTCTTCCTGACTGCGTGGGCCGTCACAGATGTCCATAAAGTCGAACCAGACAACGCCCTTGGCGCAACGTTGGGTTTGCAGGTCACGACCGAGGACATCGAGCACATGGTTCTCGACAGTTTCCCCTGATGCGATTTCTTCGAAGTAGTGCATCAGGCTGGCGTTAGCCACATCACCTGATGGGGTCAAAAACGTGCCGGCTTCCTGCAAAAGTTTCAGGCGATAGTCGGTGTTGCCGTCCAGCTCGATCACAATTGTATGCTCTTCGAGTAATGCTATCGTTGGCAGGAAACGCTCGCGCTGCAAACCGTCTTTGTACAGATCGGCAGGTCGCGTGTTCGACGTCATCACGAGAACGACGCCGCGGTCAAAGAGCTGTTCAAGCAGCTTGCCAAGAATCATGGCGTCACCGATATCGCTGACGAAAAATTCGTCAAAGCAAAGCACATGGGTTTCGGAGGCAATGTCGGCGGCGACGCGGTCCAGCGGGTCCTCGACGTCGTTCAGGGTTTTCAGTCGCGCGTGGATATCACGCATCATGCGGTGAAAGTGAATGCGTTTCTTCTTTTCGATGTTCAGCGAGCCGAAAAAGAGATCCATCAGAAACGTCTTGCCACGTCCGACGCCGCCCCAGAGATAGATGCCTCGTCGACGACCCCGGGATGAACCGGGCAGGAGACGCCGCCACCTGACGGCCAGCGTTTCAGTACCGAGAATCTGATCCTCCAGTTTCTGCAGTGCATCAACCACCCGCAGCTGCGCCTGGTCTTCGACCTGCCCTTGCCGTTTTACGGCGGCTGCGTAGGCGTGCTGGATGCTCAAGTGAATCCCCGTTCGATGACTGCCGATTACATAGGCTTATACAACGTCTGTAAAGCCAGGCCTCTGCTAGAATGTGCAGGCGCTGACAAAAAGAAATAAATATGCCTGAACATCCAGAACGGGAATCGATGGAATTTGATGTCGTGATCGTCGGTGGCGGGCCGTCCGGCCTCGCCGCTGCCTGCCGCCTGTCGCAACTGGCCGAAGCAGACGGCAAAGAGTTGTCAGTGGTCGTCGTTGAAAAGGGTTCCGAGATTGGTGCCCATATATTGAGCGGCAATGTTTTCGAACCGCGGGCGCTGGATGAACTTTATCCCGACTGGAAAGAGCAGGGCGCCCCCGTCGAAACCGCCGTCAAAGGCGACATCATCCATTACCTGACGAGTAGCAGGAAATCGATCGGGGTGCCTGCTTTGTTGGTGCCATCGCCGATGCACAACAAGGGCAACTACATCATTAGCCTCGGCAAACTTTGCCAGTGGCTGGGTGACAAAGCAGAAGCCGCTGGCGTCAATGTTTTCCCAGGCTTCGCGGCATCCGAGGTTCTCTATGACAAGCAAGGCAGGGTCAAAGGCATTGCAACCAGTGACTCAGGGATAGGCAAGGACGGCCAGCAGAAATCGAGTTACCAGCCAGGGTATGAACTTCTCGGCAAATACACGATCTTCGCCGAAGGCTGTCGCGGAAATCTCGGCGAGGCGCTCATGCAGCAGTTCGGCCTTCGCGAACATGCTGATCCGCAACACTACGGTATTGGCCTGAAGGAAATCTGGGAAATCGATCCGCAAAAACACGAACAGGGGCTCGTCGTGCACACGATGGGCTGGCCGCTGGACAACCGGACCGAAGGTGGCGGATTTCTTTATCATGCCGCCAACAACCAGGTATTCCTCGGTTTCATCGTGGCACTCAACTACACGAATCCGCACCTTTCTCCGTTTCATGAGTTCCAGCGCTGGAAAGGGCACCCGAGGTTGCGCGCCTGTCTCGAAGGCGGCAAACGCATTGCTTATGGTGCGCGAGCCGTTAACAAGGGTGGGCTTCAGTCACTACCCAAACTCAGTTTCCCTGGCGGCATACTGGTTGGCTGCGATGCGGGATTCCTTAACGGCGTCAAGATCAAGGGCGCACACACGGCCATCAAGACCGGTATGCTCGCCGCGGAAAGCGTGTACCAGGCACTGTCGAAAGGCGAAGAATATTCGGAACTCGGTTCGTTCGACGAGGCGGTCAGGAAATCATGGGTGCATGATGAACTACACCGTGCAAGAAATTTTGGCCCGTCGCTGCACAAACTTGGAACATTCTTCGGTGCAGCATTCACGTTCATTGACCAGAATATCTTCCGCGGCAAACTGCCGTTTACGCTTCGCAACCAGCATGCGGATCATGACTCCTTTCAAAAAGCGAGCGCGGCGAAACCGATCGACTACCCAAAGCCGGATGGCGTTGTCAGTTTCGATATTCTGTCGTCGGTTTTCTTATCAAGCACCAACCACGAAGAAGACCAGCCCTCACACCTGATACTGAAAGATGCATCGATCCCGATCGATTTCAACCTGCCCGAATACGATGAACCGGCACAAAGATACTGCCCGGCGGGCGTGTACGAAGTTGTTGAAGAGAATGGCCAGCCAAAATTTCAGATCAGCGCAGCCAACTGCGTGCACTGCAAAACTTGCGACATAAAGGACCCGACACAAAACATTGACTGGGTCGTTCCGGAAGGCGGGGGTGGCCCGAATTATTCGGGCATGTAAGTCCGACCCGCTGCGCTTGTCAGCGATCAGGTTTCACGCCGGTTTTTATTGATCTACAGTTAGCTTCAGGGAGAAGGTCATGTCGGTATCGTTCCTGGAGGAGTTAAAGCGCCGCAACGTTCTGCGTGCAGTGGCTGCCTACCTGGCTGTCTCGTGGTTATTGATTCAGGTCGTTGAGACCGTCTTCCCGGCTTTCGGCTTCGGCGGCACCGATGTTCGCATGGTCATCATCGTGCTGGTCATCGGCCTCATTCCCGTGTTGATATTTTCGTGGGCCTTTGAACTCACGCCTGAGGGCCTGAAAAAAGAATGGGAAGTCGACCGCAGTCAATCCATCACTGCGCGGACCAGCAAGACTCTGGACCGCATTATCATGGCGGTATTGGCGCTGGCCCTGGGATTTTTCGCGTTTGACAAGTTTGTGCTGGATCCTGCGCGGGACGCGACGCGAGAGGAGAGCGTGGCTCGGCAAGCGCGCAGCGAGGCCCTGGTGGAATCCTACGGGGACAAGTCCATCGCCGTACTTCCTTTTGTGAACATGAGCTCCGACCCGGAGCAGGAGTACTTTTCCGACGGCATCTCCGAGGAATTACTGAATCTGCTCACCAGGATTCCGCAACTGCGAGTGATATCGCGGTCATCGGCGTTCTCTTACAAGGGCAAGGACATCGATATCCCGACCATGGCGGCGCAACTGAATGTCTCGCATATTCTCGAAGGCTCCGTACGCAAGGCCGGCAACCGGGTGCGCATCACCGCCCAGTTGATCGAGGCACGCACCGATACGCATCTCTGGTCTGCAACCTATGACCGCACGCTTGACGATATTTTTGCAACGCAGGACGAAATCGCGGCCAGCGTCGTGGAACAACTCAAGCTCACGCTGCTCGGCGATGAGGCCCTTAGTGTCCGCAAAACAGACCCTGAAGCTTATGCGCTGTTTCTCCAGGCCAGGCACATACGGCTGCAGGATAATCCGCAAGCATACGAAAAGGCGCTGCAGCTGTACCAGCAGGCATTGGCCATCGACCCCGACTATCCGCCCGCCCTGGAGGGCCTGGCTGAAATGTATGTCTTCCAGGGGTTAGTTGGCATGCTGCCTGTAGACGAGGCCTCACGGCATGCGCGTGAAGCGATCGACCGGGCGCTTGCTATAGACCCGCAGTTTGCTGTTGGCGTGGCCGGGCTCGGATGGATCGCGGTTTTGTACGATCACGATATGCCGGCAGCGGCGCGGCACTTCGAACGCGCGATGATGCTGGATCCTACCGATCTTGACATCATTTCCGGGGTTGCCTACCTGGCGGAATCCTTAGGGCGTCTGGACATAGCAATTGCGTTCAAGGAATACGCGGTCGCTCGGGACCCGGCAGGGCCGGTCGGACATTTTGAGCTGGCTCTTGCCTACCTCAAGGTCGGGCGCATGGACGATGCCGCCGCGAGTGTCCGCATCGCACTCACGCTGCATCCCGAACATATGGGCGCATGGCAGTTGCTCGGCCTGGCGTTACTGGCCAAGGGCAAGACCCGGGCAGCGCTGAAGGCGATGGAGCAGGAGGCGATCGAGATGTATCGCCTCTCCGGCCTGGCGATCGCTTATCATGACCTGGGGCAAAAAAATGAGTCCGACAAGTTTCTGGCCGAACTGATCGAGGAACACGCTGAAGATGGGTCCGCCGAGGTCGCGAGCGTGTTCGCCTGGCGAGGTGACAATGACGATGCATTTGCATGGCTCGAAAAAGCACGCGAGAACAACGAAACGAGTTTTGCCAACGTAGCGTCTCACTACACTTTCAGGACTCTGCATGACGATCCCCGTTGGCAGCCGTTCCTGGCGAAAATGGGACAGTCCGATGCTCAACTGGCGGCGATCGAGTTCAATGTGAAACTGCCCGAACAGCGGCCAATGTATTAGGGAGCGAACTCCGGACCGGTCCGCACGGTGCCGGATACCTGGACATTTCTCGACCAAATGCCCGGTTTCGTGCCGTACCTGTCGCAGCATTCTTTTATAAACTTGCATTGTCATCAGCAACCGGGCTCATGGACCAGATCTGGTCCGACCCGAAGCAGGTGTTTTCCGAGGTGTAATCCCCCACTTTGGTCTGCCACAAGTTACCGCGGAAACATTTCCTCGAAACTACTTCAAGTAAGCCATGTAAGTTAACTGGTCGATTTTCGGGATGACGCCTGCCCTCGACTCAGACATCGAAATCAATCTATTTTGGCTGCATCCTGATCGCGCCATCCAGGCGAATGGTTTCACCGTTGATCATTGCGTTGCCGTAAATGCTGGCGACGAGATCGGCGTATTCTTCCGGCCGGCCGAGCCTGGGCGGGAAGGGCACCTGCGCGCCGAGCGATGCCTGTAGTTCAGGCGACATGCCGGCGACCATCGGCGTCATGAAAATGC
The DNA here is from genome assembly GCA_004357475.1 of Gammaproteobacteria bacterium. GTDB lineage: Bacteria > Pseudomonadota > Gammaproteobacteria > Steroidobacterales > Woeseiaceae > SZUA-117. Next base: position 5,258 of record SMWE01000116.1, on the reverse strand, counting down.
CCGGTGCGATGACATTCACGCGAATACCGATGCGGGCGAACTCCCGGGCCAGTGGCAACGTCATGCCGACGATGCCGCCTTTCGATGCGGAATAGGAAACCTGGCCGATCTGACCTTCGAAAGCGGCGACCGATGCGGTGCTGACGATCACTCCACGCTCACCGTCATCATTCGGTTCGTTGTTCTGCATGACATTCGCTGCTTCCTTGGCAACGGTGAAAGAGCCGACGAGATTGATAGCGATTGTCTTTGCGAAAAATTCTGTCGGCATCGGCGCCTCGCGGCCGAGCGCGCGCGCTGCACCGACAACGCCGGCGCAGTTGACGGCCAGCGTAATGCCGCCCATGAACGCAGCGGCCTTCTTGATTGCTGCCTGGACCTCAGCTTCGTTCGAAACATCCGTGTGAAGATATATCGCCCGCTCGCCAAGTTCGGCGGCACTTTTCCTGCCCTGCTCATCGTTGACGTCGAGCAAGGCAACCTGCGCACCGGCGTCGATGACGCGTTTTGCGGTAGCGAATCCGAGGCCTGATGCGCCGCCAGAGACAACGGCTTTTGCTGAAGCGAGTTCCATTTGATTCTCCGAAATTATGGGGACAGTTTACTTAAATCTCAGGCTTCGATGCCGATCGCGACGGCCTCGCCGCCGCCGATGCAGAGTGAGGCGATGCCTCTGCCACCTCCCCTGCCATGTAATGCGTGCAGCAGCGTCACCATGATTCTCGCACCGGAGGCGCCAATCGGGTGACCGAGGGCGCAGGCGCCGCCGTTCACGTTTGTTTTTTCATGCGCTAGCCCCAAGTCCTGCATCGCGGCCATGGTTACGCAAGCAAAGGCTTCGTTAATCTCGTAGAGATCGACATCGCCCGGATCCCAGCCTAGCTTTTCGTGCAGTGCTTTGATCGCGAATACCGGTGACGTCGTGAACCATTCCGGTTCCTGTGCGAAGCTGGAATGGCCGGCGATTTTTGCAAGAATCCTGACACCACGTTCTTTCGCAACTTTCTCGCGCATCAGGATCAGCGTTGCCGCACCGTCCGAAATTGACGATGAACTCGCGGCGGTAACCGTGCCCTCATCCTTGAACGCGGGCCTGAGTGTTGGAATCTTTTCGATGTTCGCCTTGCCGGGCCCTTCGTCTTCGGACACCTCGCTTTCGCCCTTGCGAGTTCTGACTTTGACTGGTGCAATTTCTTTTTCGAATCGACCTTCTGCAATCGCGGCCCTGGCTCGGGTCACGGATGCAATCGCGAAGTCGTCCTGCTCTGCCCGCGAAAACCCGTATTTTTCTGCAGTGACTTCCGCAAAATAGCCCATCATCTTGCCGTCGGAGGGGTTCTGCAGTCCGTCGAAGAACATGTGGTCGAGCACTTCCTGGTGGCCCATGCGGTATCCGCCGCGGACTTTCGGCATCAGGTAGGGCGCGTTGCTCATGGACTCCATGCCGCCGGCAACCACGATATTGGCGCTGCCGGCCAGGATCAGGTCATGCCCCAGCATGGTCGTTTTCATGCCCGAGCCGCATACCTTGTTGATCGTAGTGCATGGGATGCTATTGGGAAGGCCTGCCGCGAGCGCCGCCTGCCGCGCAGGCGCTTGGCCGAGCCCCGCCGGCAACACGCAGCCGAGGAGCACCTCGTCGATGGTGCCGGGATCCAGGCTACATCCATCGAGGGCGGCGCGGGTGGCGACGGCAGACAGGTCCGTCGCTTTGACCGGGCTCAAGACGCCCTGGAATGCACCCAGCGGTGTGCGCTGTGCAGCAACGATAACGACGGCATCCTGGCTCATTGATTAGCTATTCCGATAATTATGGGGACAGTTTACTTAATTGATCTCCCTAGTTTTCCTTGATTAACAATTAAGTAAACTGTCCCCATAATTTATTCCAGCAAATCCGGTTCATCCAGGACCTCGAGGATACGTTGCCGCGACAATTCTGCGAGGTCCCGGGAATTTTCGTAGGCGGGGTCGCCTGGTTCGATCGGGTTCAAAATATCGATCCTGAGGTGACCGTGGCGTGGCAACAGGTGCCCGCCGGGCAGCACCTGCCGGGACCCGGAAATCACCGTCGGTACCACGGGCAGGCTGCCCTTGATGGCGGCGGCAAAAGCGCCGGCCCGAAACCGGTCCAGTCCCGGATAGCGAAGGAACGTGCCCTCGGGAAAGATTGCCAGCGATTCACCGGATGATGCAGCCCTCAACAACTGGCGGGCGTCGCGGGCACTACCCGAGGCATCGAAGCGCTCGACGAACCTGGCGCCGATCCGCCGCAGCAGGAAGTTGACCGCCGGAAAGTTTTTCATCTCACCCTTGATGACGAAGGCGAAGCGCGGCGGCATGAATCCAAAAAGAACCACTCCGTCGATGTAACTGGCGTGGTTGGCAACAACGATGCAGTGGCCCTCCGGCAGTTTTTCGAGCCCACGCAGCGTGACCCGCATACCGGTCAGCGTAAATGCCGCCCTGGCTGATGCGGAAACCCATCGCCGCCGGCGCTCGAGCCCTGGCAGGAACAAGGCAAACACGATGCCGGACAATACGCTAAGGACGAAGGCGAGCCAGGCGTAAAGGCCGAAGAAAAAAGCGCCGATGCCGCTCGTCGCTTTCTTGTCCAAATGGGTCATTTGTTTTTCTTTTTCTGCCTGCAAACGCCTGTATCCCAAATAAACCTGTGACGCAGGTCACCTTATGTTAATGCCCTATGTGAATCTGTGACAGCGGTCACGCCGATTTCAACTGGGTCTCATCATACTCAATTTCGTGAAAAATCCGTTGCTTGGCGATGTATTGGTCAATCTGCGAGGACGATCCGATGCGGTTTCCGGTCTGCGGCGATTGTAGTGAGGCGGAGTACGCAAAGGTAGACTGAAATCACCAGGCAAACCATGGACGGCTTACAGAACTGATGGAAATCATGACGAGTAGTCAGCCAGACAACCCTGAACAGCCACGATCAAGCTCTGAGGAGCTGGTAGACCAGTTTCTCGACGCGATCTGGATGGAACGCGGTTTGTCTGCCAATACGCTGGGTGCGTATCGGGCCGACCTGATGACTCTGTGGCGTGGCTTGTCGGAAAGCAACATTCGAATTGAGCAAGCTGAGAAGGCGGATCTCCTGGAATTCATCGCACGGCGTGTTGAGTCGGGCGCCAAGCCTCGTTCGACCGCCAGGCAACTTTCAAGCTTCCGCCGCTTCTTCCGCTACATCATGCGTGAAGGACTCCGTGACACGGATCCTACCGCCGATATTGAAATGCCGCGCATTGGCCGCTCTCTGCCAAAATCCCTGACCGAAGATGAAGTGGATGAACTGCTGAAGGCGCCGAATGTCGACGAACCACTCGGGCATCGCGACCGTGCCATGCTGGAGCTTTTGTACGCGACCGGTTTGCGTGTATCAGAGCTGATCAACCTCAAGCAGTCCCAGGTTAATTTTAACCAGGGCGTACTGCGTATCATCGGTAAAGGCGATCGCGAGAGGCTCATACCGCTCGGCGAAGAATCGCAACGCTGGCTGAAGGATTTTATTGATGGCCCGCGCATGGAAATCCTGCTCGAACGTCAGACCGACTACCTGTTCCCGACCCGGCGCGGTGATCGCATGACCCGCCAGGCCTTCTGGCACATCATCAAGCGCTATGCACAGAAAGCAGGCATTGACAACAAACTATCACCGCATAGCCTGCGCCACGCGTTCGCAACACACCTGCTGAATCATGGTGCGGATCTCAGGGTTGTCCAGCTGCTGCTGGGGCACAGTGATCTTTCGACGACGCAAATCTACACGCATGTCGCGCGAGAGCGCCTGAAAGACCTGCACAGCCAGCACCACCCACGGGGCTGACGCCAGGGCAGGCTCACAGGCTGGAACAAATGACCTTGTCAACCGGTCTACTTTGATACAATCGCCCCGCTTTCGGACCCGGCACGCAAGCTCTTCGTCGGCAGTGCACTTTAAGGAATCCTTGATGAACAAATTCTTACTGAGAGCCGGTACGTTGCTATCAGCAGTCCTGCTGTTTATCGCCGTGCCTGCAACAGCAGAAGAGGTCTCGGCGGAACTGCAGAAAGTTCGCGATACGGTGTCAGAACGATTTGCCGAGATCAATTCCGAGGATATATTCGAAAGCCCGATCGAGGGTTGGTTCACGATCCGCAAAGGCGCCATCATTGCTTACATTTCCGGGGACGGCCGCTATCTTTTTCAGGGTGACCTGATCGACCTGGAAGACAATTCCAACCTGAGCGAGCAAAGCCGAAATGAGGCGCGGGTCAGTATGTTGTCGGCAGTGCCGAATGACCAGTTAATCATATTCTCGCCGGACAAGGTGGAGTACAGCGTATCCGTGTTCACCGATATCGACTGCACGTTCTGCCGCCGCTTGCATTCTCAAATCGATCAGTACATGGAGCAGGGTATCGAGATTCGCTACTTCCTGTATCCACGCAATGGTCCGACTTCGCCCTCCTGGGCCAAGGCGGAAAACGTCTGGTGCGCCAACGACCGCAATGAAGCGCTGACGCTTGCCAAACTGGACAAGGAATATCCGACGCGTACCTGCGATGCATCGATCGTCAGCAAGCATTACCTGATTGGCCAGGATGTCGGTCTGCGCGGCACGCCGGCTATCGTGTTGCACGATGGCACCCTGTTCAGCGGTTATATGCCGGCGGACAAGCTCAAGCAGGCAATCATAGCCATCGATAATAGCGGCTAGGATTTATTCCGTCTGACCTCGTGCAAATGGACGCCTCTATTCTGACCGGCGTCATCCAGGTATTTTTTAAGCGCAAATAATCCGCTGCGAAACGCGATCTCGTCCCAGGGAATCTCATTCTTTGCGAAGAGATCCGCCTCCAACGTTTCATGCCCGGCCGCGAACTCACCAAGCAGCGTTGCCGTAAAAAAGAGGTGCACCTGGCCTGCATCGGGCACATCAACGGAGGCGAACAGGTGCCCGATTTCGACCTCGGCGCAGGCCTCTTCGAGCGTTTCGCGGGCCGCTCCTTCAGCAATCGTCTCACCCAGTTCCATAAATCCTGCTGGCACGGTCCAGAATCCGGAGCGTGGTTCGATCGCCCGTTTGCACAACAGGATCTTGTCGTCGATCTCTGGCACACAGCCGACAACGATTTTCGGGTTCTGATAATGCACGATGTCACAGGCGCTGCAGACCCAGCGGCTCATGGAATCGCCGTCCGGAATTTTCTGTGCGACCAGGTTGCCGCAGTTGGAGCAATACTTCATAGGCTTG